>NZ_JARUBF010000001.1:6801904-7113605 GCF_029626025.1 Solwaraspora sp. WMMD406 | reverse complement strand
TTGGTGGTGAAGAACTCCCGCGCGGCCTGCCGAGCGGTGGTCACGGGAATGGCCGAATCATCGTAGGCGTCGGTGCGGGAACCGCCGAAGTTGTAGGCGAGATCGGCGGGCTGGTCGAGTGTGCCTTTGCTGGCGGCGATCTCGACGAACGTGTGATGCCAGACCAGGACGCTGAGGTCGTGCCGGCCGAGACAGACTTCCAGGACGTGTTCTCTGTCGCTCGTCTCCAGTGACACCATGACGGGGAACCGCTGGTAGTCGGGGGTGGCGGCTATCCGGTCGAGTAGCGCGTCGAGGTCGTCGAGCCGGTCGATGGTCACCGGCTCGGTGCGGTCGTAGGAGACCGTGACCGGTTCACTGCTCATGCCAACCCCTTTCCGTTGCCCCGGTACACGGTGACATACCGGTTCGGGCCGTAGACGGTGAGTGTCGCGTCTTTCGGCAGCACATACGGTAGGACCCGGTCACAGCCCATCGGTTCCACGCATGGCGTGTTGTTCAGGTACAGGGTGGCCTCCGTGATGCCACGGGTGCGCATCAGCGCTGCCGCGTGGCCTTCGGCATGGTCGAGGGCGGACACGTAGTGTTTGAACGGCGGACGGAGGCCGGGGCCGCCCTTACCCGGCCCGCCCTTGCCGCTGTGTACATCACTGATCCTCTCGCCGTCCGTCGTGGTGATGACCCCGTCGGTCGGGGCGTCCGCCGACCGGCGCACGGGCAAGGATTCCAGGAACCCCGGCACGTATGGAGCCGGCGCGGCGTCACCCGTCGGTGTTGATTGGCCGGACGGAGTCTCAGCCGCCGCCCGCGGCTGCGGGCTGATCTCACGCCGGCTACCCGTTGCTTCAGGGCGCGTTGATGCTGCCGCCGACGGCGGTGCATTGTCCCGGGGGAGGGCGAGGACGACGCCGATGGCCTTCCCGTACTCGATGATCGCCATCGTTGCTTCGGCGAGATGGCGGTCTGCCTCACGTAGTCGCGTGGTGGAGGCTGCCGCCGCAGTGAGGGCCTGTCGTACGAGGATGTGGTCGCTGCCGGCGGTGGCGGTTCGTAGCCGATTCGATGCGGCGTTGACCGAGGACTCGGTGGCGGCCAGGCCGGCGCGTTGCCGGGCGATCTGTTCGAGTACGGTCTGCAGTCCGGCGGCGACCTCGTCAAGACTCACCGGTACCGTCCTTCGCCCTGTCCCACGAGGTTCGACTCCTGCCGCGGCCCGTAGGCAGGACGAGCGGTGCGTCTGCTGGATGCGTTGGTGGTGTTGGCGTTCCGTCGTCTGCCCGGGCGTAGCCGTCGCGTCTGCCGGGTTCGCGTGCCCACCTGGCGCCCTGCCTACCTTTGCTGGCTGGCCGCGATGTAGTCGACCAATGGGTCAAGGCCGAGCGCGGCTCGCCGCTGGTCAACCGTGTCGGAGTCGGCGATCGGGTAGTCCGTCAGCCGGCCGTCTGGGCCGGGGCGCAGTTGGGTGCCGTAGATCTGCGGCTGGCCGGCATGTGTGGCTACCCGGTCAGTCAGGTAGGCCAAGTCGACGGCGCTGGCCTCGTTCACGGCTACGGCGGCGTGCATGAGGTCGGGGAAGCGTTTCTGCTGGTCCAGGTTGTGGTCGGCGTGTTGGGCCAGCAGCCAGGCGGCGTTGGCGCCGTCGTCGCCGACGAGACTGCGGGTGGGCCACCCGTGCTCGCTGACGATCTCGGCCAGCCGAGCGGTGTTACGTTCGTCGACCCGCGTCCACTCCCGGGCGATGTCGTCGGGGATCTCCTCACCGGGCCCTGCCCGCTCACCTGCGGCCTTCCGGACACGCTGGTCCTCATCCGCAAGGGCTAGCAGCTCCAGCCGCAGCTCGTCGTTCACCATGGTCGGCCCCAACAATCGTTGCGGTTCTCTCTCGTTTCGCTGAGTCACATTGTGCTACGGGTAGGGCAGTGGTGGCGGTGGGTTGGTCGCGGTGAGTCGCTGGCAGACACTGAGGATGTTGGCCCGCGAACAAGGCCAGGGCGTCCGAGGGCGGACAAGGGCAGGCGGGTGGTGGGCCACTGTGAACCGGTTAGCCTCCACGTCGAGGCTCGATCAACCTGCGCGAACTCGACGACGACTACCTCGGCGTCATCGTCGGTTCACGCACCGCCCGTCCCCACGATGGGTCACCCGCCTGCTGCGGTGGTGGCAGCGGTCTGGTCGGATTCGCGGTCGCAGCGCCGGCAACGCCGTGGGCATGGCGTCTGCGATGTCGCCCTGGTGAGGCCGCTGGTGTGCAGAATGGTAGTGACCGTTTGCTCGAAGGTGCTGGTTTCGCCGATGACCGTTTCGCCGGGGACGCCGAGCAGGTCGCGATGGGCGTACCAGCGGCGCATCTCGTCAGGGGTCACGGGGATGGGCTCGGCCCGGTTGAGGTGGCGGCGGACGGTTTCGTCGAAGGAGACGTCCAGGTAGAACACAGCGACCGGTCCGGGATGACTGTCGATGAGTTGGAGCAGGACCGTGGCGTAGCGTTCGGTGTGCAGGATGCCTTCGAGGATGACGTGGTAGCCCAGGTCGAGGGCGGTGCGGGCGGTCGCGGTGATGAACGCTGGGGCGACCGGCTGGATGTGGGTGCTGTCGTGCTCCCTCAGGATGGTTCTGCGCAGGTAGTCCTGTTCCAGCAGGGCGCAGCCGCGCCCGTAGCGGTGTCGTGCTTCCCGGGCCGCAGTCGTCTTTCCGCTTGCCGAGTTTCCGCGCACGATGACGAGGGTCGGGAACTGGTGCGAGAGTCGTTCGACGCGCGGCGGGTCGGCGGTCATCGCGGGTTGCCGAGGGCGGGCCAGGTGACGGCCGTCGTGGCGTGGCGGCGGGTCACGAGCAGCTGGGGTACATCGGGTGTAGGCGGGTGTGTGCCGGTGGGGTGCACGGTGATCGTCGGACCGGGGTGGTGCCGGTGGTCGTGTTCCCAGACCGTGATGAGGTCAAGCATGTCGGCGGTGAGGGTGTCGGCGTCGGGTCCGAAGCCGTGGACGCCGAACTGCCAGGTGGTGTCATCGAGCTTGCGCATCGCGAGGTAGGCGAAGCTGTCGGCGGTGAGCAGGGTCGGGCAGAAGAACCGGTCCTGCGGATCGACCAGGCCGGCGGCGCGTTCGCGGTCGACGGCGAGGGTGCCGAAGGGCCGGGGTTGGCTGGCCAGCCACAGGTGCAGTGACTCGAAAGAAGGGCCTTCCCGCATCGTGATGGTGACCGGCGACCAGGCCTCCCGCCGCGGGGAGTGCAGCGCCGCCGCGAGTGCGTCCGGGTTCACCTCGGTGGTGGTGTCGTCCAGGATCAGGACGACGTCGTCGCCGTGCAGGGCCAGGCGGCGGGTGGGATGGCGTCCGTTGCCCTGCATCGGTACGAACCCGCATTGCAGTGCCGCGGTGGCGAGAAGATGATCCTCGTGGCGTCGCAGGGCGAGGCACCGGGTCATGCCACGTATCCGCAGCGGCACGATGAGAACACCATCTGGGGTGAGTTGGTCGAGCCAGGCCGGGGGAAGGTCCGGTGCCTCCACCGTGACGATGATGGCGTCGAACGGGGCGCTGGGCTGGTGTGCGTACTCGCCGTCGCCGTGTACCACCGTCACCTGCCGGTAGCCGGCACGGTCCAGGCCGGTACGGGCGCGGTCGACGACGTCGGCGTCGATGTCGACGGTGACGACTGTGCCGTCCGGGCCGACGACGTCGGCGACCAGCGCGGCGTTGTAGCCGCCGGAGCCGACTTCAAGGACCCGGGCACCGGGTGCCAGCGTGGCCTGCTCGAGCATGTAGGCCTGCAGCCACGGCGCGGAGATCGAACTCGTCGCGCGTCCGTCCGGGCCGCGTCTGGTGACGACGACGTCATCGGCGTACGCGGCCTCGACGCTGACGCCGTCGGTCGCGAACAGATGTCGCGACACCCGGCGAAACGCCGCCTCCACCGCCGGCGAACTGATCCAGCCGCTGGCGAGGAGCTGGTCGGCGAGCCGGGCGCGGGCCTCATCCGCGGAGACGGTGTCAAGCGCGGAACCAACCATATGGTCTGACCCTCCGTGAGCAGGCGATGCGGATGCGCGGCGACGATATCGGGCGCATATGACAAACCGCGCCCTTCGGGGTCGCCTCGTGGGAGGTCCTCGGTGCACCGCCCGTGCGTCCGGTGGTGGATTGAGCCGCCCCGGCGCGTCGCTGCCGCTGTTCCGGCCACGACGGGGCGCGGCCGTACCCTGTCGGGGTGGCGATACAACTGATCACCGTCGGCACCCGATCCTCTCCGATGGCCCTCGCGCAGGCCGAGCAGGTCGCCGGGATGTTGGCGCTGCTCGACCCTGCCGTGGAGATCCGGTTGGCGCCGATGACGACCAGCGGCGACCGGTGGACCGGTGACCTCGCGGTCATCGGCGGCAAGGGCGCGTTCGTCCGCGAGTTGGACCGCGCCCAACTCGCCGGGGAGGTCACGATCGCCGTGCACTGCCTCAAGGACGTCCCCGGCGACGTCGCCCTGCCCGAGGGGTTGACGATCGCTGCCTACCTGCCACGCGAGGATGTGCACGACGCGGTGGTGTCCCGCCACGGCGGCACGCTCGACGACCTGCCCGCCGACGCGACCGTCGCGACCAGCTCGCCGCGCCGCCGCGCCCAACTCACCGCCCGCTGGCCACACCTGCGCGTCACCGCCGTACGCGGTAACACGAACACCAGACTGCGCAAACTCGACCAGGGCGAGTACGACGCGATGATCCTCGCCGTCGCCGGGCTCCGCCGCATCGGCCAGACCGCCCGGATCACCCAGGTGCTTCCGGTCGAGGACATGCTGCCCGCCGTCGGCGCCGGCGCGATCGTGGTCACCACCCGCACCGGCGACACCGCGACGACCCGCCTCGTCGCCCAGCTGAACGACCCGGCCACCGCGCTGGCGGCCACCGCCGAACGCGCCATGCTCCGCGCGCTCACCGGCCACTGCCACAGCCCGATCGGCGGGCTCGCCCAAGTCGAGTCGAACGCTGTACGACTGCACGGTGCCGTCTACAGCCCCGACGGCGCCAAGCAGGTCACCGCGACCATGCGAGGACCCCACTGCGACGCCGACGACCTGGGACGCCGAGTCGCCGACGCCCTGCTGCGGGCCGGGGCACGTGACCTCATCGCCTCCGCGGCCAGCTGATACAGAAGCAGGACCACGAAATCTCTGCCCTGCGGGTCCGCCTGGTCTGTCCACGGGACATGGGAAAAGCAGGGCATACGGCATCTGGCAGGCGGTGATCCCGCTCGCACGTACCCAGCCCGCCCCGTCGAACAGGCGGCCGCTCGCGAGGGCGTGACCATGCAGTCATCAGCGCCGGTTATCGGGGTAGGAACTACACCAGGCTGGGCAGGTCAAGTCGAGCGACTACCGGCACGACGGTGGCGTGGTCGACCGGTGCGCCGGCCAGGATGATCAGGGCATCGCGGATACGTGCCGCTCCGCGCACCGGGCCGGTCAGGTTGATCGGCGTTGGTTCGGTCGCCTGCCCGGTGGCGGTGTCGAGGACGGTGATGAGGACGTGGCGATCGGCACCGACGATCAGGACGTGGCGCTCGTCGAGACGGATGAGGCCGTGCGGCCGGCCGACCGGGGTCACGACCCACCGGTGCTTGCCGGTGTCGACGTCGGTGATCGCGCTGTGCCCGTCGCCGAGCACGAAGAACGTGCGTTCGTACAGCCAGCACGCCGTCTGGCAGGCGCCCGCCGGGAGCCCTGCGGGCCATCGCTGCTGGTCGCCGAGGTGGTCACCGATCTGCACCAGACTGGCGTGCTCGGTGCCGGGCCAGCCGACCGTGTCGCGGTCCAGCAGCCACGGTGTGCCGTGCGGGCCGGGGACGATGATCGGCGGGCGGGTAAAGCCGCCTGCGGCCACTTCCAAGGCGTCCTGCCGGTGGCGCAGCACCCCGCCGTTGCGGACCACGAAGAGGTCACCATCGGTCGTGGCTAACGGGCTGCCGACGCAGTCGGTGAGTTCCAGACGCCGGCGAGGCTGGGCGCGGCGACCGACGGCGAGGTCCATGATGCCGTCGTCCACGGTGATGAGCAGTCGGCCGTGGTCGGCGGTGATGCCGGCGATCGTGGTGCCGTAGGCAGTCACGGTGGGATCTACCGCGCCGGGTGCTGCGACGGCAGCCGGGGTGAAGCCATCGGGGACACCCGACCGTAGCGGGTCCGGGTCCGGGCGTCGTGGGCGCAGAAGCGTCGCCAACGGCAGGTTCGGGTGGCCGAACACCGACAGCGACCGGTTCACAGCGTCGATGAGTTCGGGTCCGGACACGGTACCGCTGATCAATGCTTCCAGGTGGGTGCGGTCGAGCAGTACGACGTCGCGGGATCGTTCAGCGCGGCGTAGCGCGCTGGCGGCGAACCCCGACCACGAGGCGAGGATGCCCATGGTGCCCGGTCGCCGCTCGGTCAGCACATCACTCAGGTGGCGTAGCGGTTCGTCGGTGATCGGGTCGGCGTACCACTTCGCCTCCAGCAGCCACCAGGTGCCGTCGTAACAGAACGCGACGTCGACTTCGCCGTGTGGCCCCCGCTGATCGGCCTCGGCGTCGATTCCGTCGCGAACCAGCGCGTCGGCGATCAGGGTGTTTAACCGCATCCCGCGTACCGACTCAGTCATCCCGCCGGCCTGCTTGCGCAGGTCGGCGTACCGGCTCACGAGACTGGTGTTCATCTGTGGTCCGGGATCGGTGGGCACCGCGTCAGTATCCCAGCCGCCGGGCTACCGGCGACCGGCTGATCTCTTCCCGCCCTCGACATCACGGTCCCCTGACGGAGCAAGCCGCAAGGCGCCCGCTGTCGGCGTCGTCCGCACCCACCTGACTGCTGGCCGCCTACTTGTCCGCGGCCAGCTGATACGGAAGCAGGACTACGAGATCCCTGCCCCGCGGGTCCGCCTGTTCTGTCCACAGACCTATCCCGCACGGGAAAAAGCCCACAGGGCAAGTTCGGCGCGGTGAGCAGGAACGTCAGGGCCAGGCCCGACAGGCGGCGTCAGGATCGTGGAGAACACAAACACGTCGCCAGACCGTGTCGTCCAAGGCGCGAACCTGCTCTCGGAACGGACGCCTGTGCCGCTCTCAATAGCGACCCGTCACCGGCTCGCCTTGGGGCCGGCGCGGCACGCACGTGTTAGCCTCAGCAGATCCGGCTGCGGTGGAGGGTCGGAAGTGACGTACGCCAACCACCCGGACCTGGCGGACGCGCGAGCAAGGGTGTGGTGCGCCCGCTCCACCGAGTCTGTCTTCTTGACCTCATGGCTGTGTGACAACCGCTGGCCGGGCGGCGTGGAGGGTCACGCATGTCCCATTCACTTCGTTCAGCGCGGGCCCGGGTACGGGCGGCGTACACCGGCGAGCACATCATGGCAGCCCGCCAGGGCGTCGGGCGTAACGGCGACCTCGGCTTGGACCGCTGCAGCCTCCCCCAGCAACGGCTCCGCACCCTGCTCGCCACACATCTGTTCAACGCCGGCGACACGGGGGTACTCGTCGGCAGCTCGATCGTCAGCACGCTGACTCACTGCACGCTGACGATGTCCCCGCGCTTCGACGACCTCGTCGTCGTTGCGGAGTGTCCCACCAACGTCCTCGGCTACCTCGTTCCCAACGGCGTCGGGAAGGACACGGCCGAGTTGCCAGGGCTGCGCCTGAGCCACCTCGACGACAACGAAACCTACCGACTGGTCCACCTACCCACCGGTGCCCGGATGACCGTCACCGGTCGACGGCGCACCCTGTTCGATGACAGCTGCTTCGCGAGCTACTCCGGGGCCAGCCGAGACGGGCGACGATGGTGGACGCCCGATGTCCCGCTGACGCCGACGGAGCGGGACTCACTGCGCTTCAACCCCGTTCCACCTGACGGCGTCGCCCAGATCCTCCGCGCGCTGGTCACCCGCCTCAGCGCCCGCGATGTCTCCGGTAGGTGGGCCATTGGCTACTGGTTCTACGATCCGCTCGGCCGCGCCCGACCCACTGGCTTCAACGACTACCGGTTACGCCGTCGACTCATTGGCGCTGGTCCGCACTGGCACTTGCAGTGGAACGGCTACCCCTACCCGAAAGACGTCACCGCCATGCTGCTCGATACCACCGCGGGCCTACCCGGTATCAACGCCACAGGCACCGGCCGATCTTTTGATCTTGTCCTAAGTGGTTCAGGTCGTAAGTCCTTCGGGGTTACGCGGCCTGGGCGTGTGCGGCGGGCTGGTGTTGGCAGTCGGCGTGTTGCTCGGGGTGTGGGTCTTTCCGTTCGTGTCGTTCGATCCGGGCCAGTAGGTCGGTGAGGTCGGTCGGGGTGAACTTCCATCTGAAGGGCCGGGCGGTCGCGTTGTAGCGCTGTTCGAAGGCGGCGAGGCGGTATTGCACCTGGTCGAGGCTGGTGAAGTCGTTGGGGGTGACGACTTTGCGTTGCACGATGGAGAAGTAGATCTCGATTTGGTTGAGCCAGGAGGCGTGGACCGGGGTGTGGATCATGACGGCGTTGGGGTAGCGCCTGCGCAGGCGGTCGATCGCGGTCTGGCCCCGGTGGGAGGAGCCGTTGTCGACGATCCAGAACACGCGGCGGGCGGAGGCGTACGGTTCCCGGGTCATGACCTCGTCGACGAGGTCGGTGAACGGGGTGATGCCGGTGGTGTCGTGGCAGAGTCCGATGACGTGGGCGCGGTGCACGTCGTAGGCGGCGAGGTAGGCGAGGGCGCCGCCGCGGTCGTACTCGTGGTTGACCCGCATGGCGCGGCCGGTGCCGGGGGGCAGTGTGGGGTGGCAGCGGCAGCGGGCCTGGATGGAGGTCTTCTCGTCGGCGCTGATGACGTACTCGTCGTCGCCCAGTGGCCGACCGTCGAAGACGCGCTGGTAGAGGTTCAGGACGCGGGTGGCGCGGGTGGCGAAGTCCGGGTCCCGGATGAAGATCCACGACTGGTGTCGCCAGGGTTTGATCGTGTCGGCGGCCAGGATTCTGCGGATCGTGGCCGGTGAGATCGTCTCGGCGATTCCCCGGGCGGCGACCTCTCTGGCGAGGTCGGGGCAGTTCCACTTCGACAGCGGTGTGCCGGTCTCGGCCGGTAGTTGACAGGCCAGGGCTTTGACCTCGGCGATCTGGACCGGGGTGAGACGGGGCGGTCGTCCGCTGCGGGGTCGGTCTGTCAGCCCGGCCATGCCCTCGTCGGCGTACCGACCGCGCCAGCGTCGTACCGTGTCGACGGTGACCTGATGCCGGCGGGCGATCGCCGCGTTGGAGTGGCCACGGGCGGCGTCGCGGACGATCCGGGCGCGGATGACCTGCTGGTAGCCGGCGGCATGTGAGCGGGCCAGGGTTTCGAGCCGGTGCCGGTCGGCGGCGGACACGGTGATCTGGCGGGCGTGGCAGGCGGGCACTGGAGGACTCCACGGTCGATCGACGGCCCCCGTGGCGGATCACGATCCTTGCCGGATGACGGCTCGACAGCGGCACGTGACACGCCGCGAACGGGGAGGATGAGGCCATGCCCACGATCCCCGCGTCGACCAAGGCGTCCTTGATCCAGCGGCTGAGCGGGCACGCCCGCCGGAACTGGCCACAGGTGGCGGGCGTGCACGTGCGGTACCACGGCCAGTTCGCCTACGTCACCGTCGAGCTGACCGACGGTGAACGGCTCCCCCTGATGCGACTGCGTTACGGCGGTTCCGCCCACCGGTGGGGTACCGCCATCCACACCGCCAGCACGAACGACTACGAGAACCAGGTCTGGTTCACCGGCACCACCGAGGAAGCCTTCGACCTGGTCTGCGACCTCAAGCTCAGCCCCAGGACCTCTTGATCACCAACCGCGCCAGGTCCGGACCGTCAACCCCCGAAGGACTTACGACCTGAACCACTAAGAGGTGAGACGCTCCGTATTCAGTCCGAGTCTGGCGAATGAGCCGGCCGATCCTCGCCGAAGCCAGCTGAGAACGGACGGCGACGGAGGGAGTACAGCGGCGCTGGAAGCTTTCCCCTCGGCAGAACCGGCCGAGCGGTCCCGGCAGCCGACACACGAACCGTCCTCTGGCCCGCGCCGAAGGTATGGCAGTTGGTCGATTCGGTACCGCCGTTCCGCGCCGCATCGAGACGCACCTCGCGCCGCTGCCGGCAACCGTGAACGCGTGCGAGGCGGCGTCGGAACTGCGGGGACCACGTTCCGTTAAGGGGTGCACTGAAGCCATGTCTCGATGATGCGCAGACAACGCGACTATACCGCAGAGTTAGTACGCATGTTCTGATGTGCGGTATCGTTTTGGGGTGACCGTTCCTGACGTGCCATCTGATCCGGTGTCGTTGACCGACCGGCAGCGGCAGATTCTTGACGTGATCCGTAACTGGGTTCAGCGGCATGGCTATCCGCCGACGGTGCGGGAGATCGGTGTGGCCGTCGGGCTTGGTTCCCCTTCGTCGGTGGCGCATCACCTGAAGGCCCTCGAACACCACGGCCTGATCCGGCGGGCCCCTGGCGGGCCGCGAGCGGTTGATGCCCGCCCTCTGCCTGGTGACAAGCCATCAATGGATTCGGGCGCCTTGTCGGGAATCGCTGTGCCCCTGTTGGGATCCATCGCCGCCGGCGCGCCGATCCTCGCCGAAGAGTTGGTGGAGGAGGTGCTGTCCCTGCCCGCCGACATGGTCGGCCGGGGCCCGCTGTTCGCGCTGCGGGTACGAGGCGACTCCATGATCGAAGCGGCCATCGCCGACGGCGACATCATCGTGGTGAGGCAGCAGGCGGCCGCCGACAACGGCGACATCGTCGCCGCGATGCTCGACGGGGAAGCCACCGTCAAGCAGTACCGAAAGCGCGACGGTCGCACCGAGCTCGTCCCCCGCAACCCGCGCTACCCGGTACTGCCCGGCGATCACGCGACAATCCTCGGCAAAGTCGTCTGCGTCCTGCACCGCCCGTGATATGGATGATCGCCGCCACCCCGCATCACCGCCCCCGCCCGGACGATCGAGAGGAGCCGAGGGCTCGGCCCGCCTGCTGGCGGGCCCGGCCATGAAGACCGCTGTCCGATGTCACTGTTCTTTCCCGGCGCGGTCATCGGCCGGCACGACAAATGGTGACGAAGGCGCGCCGTCACCAGCTCGGGCTGGCGTGCCGCCCGTTGGCCGTGACCCCGTCGGCGGGCAGGATGACCTGATGTCCTCCTCCGCGTCCCAGATCGTGTTCCGGCCAACCGACCCTGACGCTCGGTCGGCGCTGCGCCAGCACGCCGCCCGGGTCGGGATCATGGTCGAAGGGCTGCTGCATCACACGGACAAGGCGATCGTGGCCGCCGGGTCCCGCGACGGTGAGCCGGTCGTGGTCAAGCTGCTCACCACCGACGATCCGTACTGGACCGGCCGCCGCGAGCATGAACTCGATGTCTACCGGCGCATCGCCGCGGACCCGCCCCCGGTGGTCACGCCCCGGCTGCGGTACGCCGACGAGCGGCTCACCGTCCTCACGCGCGTGCCAGGCGCCCGCCTGGCCGACGAGCGACACCTGACCGGCGATGTGAACGGCCGATCCGTCGACGTCGTGCTGGATACCCTTCATGCGGTGGCCGCGTGGATGCCGCACCCGCCGCTGCCGGAGCCGATCGCCGACTACCACGGCCGCATCGACGCCGAACACGCCGCAGGCCAGCTCGACGACGCCGACCGGGCAGCGCTGCACCAGCTCGTCGACGCCAGCGGCGACACCCGGCAGGTCGCACACGGCGACCCGTTACCGGCCAACCTGCTGCTCGCCGACGGCCGCTGCGCGATCATCGACTTCGAACACTGCGGCCGATATCTCCCCGGCTACGACCTGGCCCTGCTCTACACCATCGGCGCACCCGCCAGCCCGACCCTCGCACAGGCGATCACCGACCGGATCCACGGCCACGACCTCACCGTCGGGTTCGCGGTCAACCTGGCCCTGCTCGTCGCCCGGGAGATCCGCCTCCACGCCCCGCTGCCCGACAACGCGCAGAAGACACACCGCCTCACCGCGCTGGCCCGCCTGCGCGGCCACGCCGCCGACCTGATCCGCCAGACACGGCGATGATCATCACCGCGCTGACAGTCGACCACCTCGCGGCGGTCCGCGAGCTGATGACCCGCGGTGCCCCTACATCCGGGTCGCCGGTCAGCGGACCTGGTCCGACGCCTCGCCGGAGAGAACCCCCGACGGGGACATCGGCGCGTGCGGGGCGAGCTGCTACGGCTGGGCGTGGGTTCAGGGTGTGGTGAAGCCGAGCGTGCGGTAGCCGGGCATGCGGCGGGGGAGTGAGGCGGCGAGGATGGGGGTGGCGGGGTCGTGGTAGTCGTGGACTTCGGCGGTGTCTTTGCCGGGTGCGGCGCGGATGACGCGGCCGGCGCATTGGATGAGTAGGCCGTCGTAGGAGATGGGGCCGGCGAGGAAGAGGGTGTCGAGGGCGGGGGCGTCGAAGCCTTCGCCGATGAACGGTGTGGTGCCGATGACGAGGAGTCCGTCGCCGACCTTGGCGGTGTCGAGTCGGTCGATGACGGTGCGTCGGTTGGTGGTGCTCATGGCGCCTTGGAGCACGAGTGCTTGGTGTCCCCGGGCGGCGAGGAGGGTGGTGAGCGCCTCGACGTGGGCGATCCGGCGGGTGAGGACGAGGCAGTTGCGTCCGCGTGTCAGTGCCGCGGTGACGTCGTCGGCGATCCGGGTGTTGCGGGGTTCGTCGAGGGCCAGCCGTCGGTGGACTTCGGCGAGTGCGCCGGGTGCGTCGAGGTCCACGTCGCCGGGTTGGAATGTGGTGTCGTGGATGTGGAGCAGCCGTCTCGGTCCGGCGTCTGGCTGCATCGCGGCCGCGATGGTGCCTTGTTGCTCGTCGGTGAGGGTGTGTCGGACGGGTCCGAGTTGCCAGGTGACGAGTTGGCCGAGGCCGTCGCGTCGGGTGGGTGTGGCGGTGAGGCCGAGCCAGAACTGCGCGGCGATCCGTTTGACGCAGTGTTCGTACGCGGCGGCGGCCAGGTGGTGGCATTCGTCGACGATGACGTGTCCGTAGCCGTGGGTGAGGGTGGGGATGTCGTCGCGTCGCGCGAGGGAGGGCAGCAGGGCGATGTCGACCGCGCCGGTGAGTTTCCGGCGGCCGCCGCCGAGCTGACCGGGTCGGAGGGTGAGGAACTGCTCGAGGCGGGCGCGCCACTGGTCGGCGAGGGCTTTGCGGTCGACGAGGATCAGGGTGGAGGTGTTGCGTTCGGTGATCATGGCGCAGGCCATGACGGTCTTGCCGGCTCCGGGTGGGGCGACCAGTATCCCGTCGTCGTGGGCGAGGAGCGCGCTGACCGCGTGGGTCTGTTTGTCGGTGAGGTCGCCGGTGAACGCGGCGTCGATCTCGGTTCCGGGGTTGCGTGCGTCGGTGACGGCCAGTCGTGATCCGGCGCGTTCGACGATCGTGGTGATGGTGTGCCGCAGGCCGCGCGGGAGGATGAGTCGGTCGTCGAGGGTGAGGTCGTAGCCGCGGATGAAGCGTGGGGTGTCCCAGGTGGATTTGCGGAGGCGCTGCAGTTCGTAGAACTTCGGGTTGGCCATGGCGGCGGCGTGTTTGAACGTCGCGAGCGCGGCCGGGGTCAATCGCGTGGCGTCGATGCTCAGCCCGGCTGCGACCTCGGCGTGTATCACCGGCGGCAGGGCGGGGTGGACCAGGGTCGCGGCGGATCGGCTCATCGCGGTGACGTCGGTGCCGGTGGTGGCGGCTTTGGCCCGTTTGGCGACGCGTTCGGCGCCTGCGGGGGTGAGCCGGTCCAGCGTCGACAGGAACGCCCACTGGTCGTCGTACGGTTCGAGGGTGCCGGGGTCGAGGAACGTGGTCAGTCCGTCCTTGCGCCGGCGGCCGTGCAACGGCGCGGCGATCAGGTTCCCGAAGCCACCTGCGGGTAGGACGTCCTGGTTGGGGAACAACCGGTCGTAGGACCGCAGGTCCATCGACCCGCGTAGCACCATCGCCTCGCGTAGAAGGATGGTGCCGACCGCCCGGGCGGTCGTCGCCGGGACCGTGTCGGTGAAGAGGATCCACACGTGGGCGCCGCGACCCGACTGGGAGATCTCCAGCGCGGCCGGCACCACGCTGGCCCTCGCCGCTTTCACATAGGCTAGGGCGTCGAGCATCGCTGTCGGACCGTCGAAGTCGGCCACGACGAACCGGCAGGTGTTCCCCGGCAGCAGCGGGTACAGGCCGATGAACACGTCGCCGACGAGGTGGGCGGCGACGACCTCCGCCGTGAGGGGCAGGTAGGAAGCGCCGCGCCGGTCCATGCCCTTACGCCAACCGCCGGCGACTGCGGGCATCCAGCCGGCGGTCCCGGTACGGGCGTTCTCCCACCGTATGGCGTACACGTCGGTCCGGGCCCGGAACCGGTCGCTGAACAGCGCCAGTTTGTCCGCCGTCGGCGACGCCATCGTGACCATCCCAGGTGCCGCGACCGGCGCGGACAACTGCTCCGGTCGCGGCATCGTGTTCTGGCCGCGTAGGTCCAGCAGCCGGGCCAGCCGGGCGTTCTCCGCCCGCAACCGCTCCACCTCCCGGCGAAGACCACCGAACTCGTCCACCGGACCATCCTCGCGTGAGAGACGGCGGACACGACGCAATCCACGCACTACCGGGCTCGCCTGCCGTGAACACCCTGCCCTCCGCGTCCTGCAAAGCACCCGTGTGAGAGATGCCGGCGAGGACCAAGACCAGGGGATGGCTCCGTCCGCAGGAACCATCCCGCGGGCGGGGAGCAGATCCTCTACATGCGCCGTGTCCGTCGGCCGATGTCGGGCAGGGAGGCCATGGCCCAGTCGTAGGGCCGCCGGCCTTTGGTGCC
Source organism: Solwaraspora sp. WMMD406 (assembly GCF_029626025.1). NCBI lineage: Bacteria > Bacillati > Actinomycetota > Actinomycetes > Micromonosporales > Micromonosporaceae > Solwaraspora > Solwaraspora sp. WMMD406. The sequence goes on along the minus strand of NZ_JARUBF010000001.1, from coordinate 7,098,788 downwards.
CGTGGCAGCACACGCCGTCGACATCGTCGCCGAGGAATGAGCGGACCAGCTTGACCGGGGTCGGCTCCCTGCAGATCAGATGAAGGACCGGTACGCGCAGGTGCGATCCTCTGGCGATCGCCGTCAGCTCGGTCAGGTAGGCCGAGTCATCGTTTTCGGGGCATCTTGATCCAGACGATCCTGCCTATCAGCTTGTTGAGTGCCTTGATTCGGTCCTCATGTCGCCGCCGCTGAGCTGCGCTGCGCGCGCCATGATGAGTTGGGTCTGCTGCGCGTCGAAGTAGTGGGTGCGCTGAAGCTACGTCTCGACGACGCGGAGACCACGTCACCAAGTTAGTACGCTTGTTCTAAATCTGCGGTATCGTCCTCGGGTGACCGCTTCTGAGATGCCACCCGATCCAGGGTCGTTGACTTCCCGCCAGCGGCAGATTCTTGACGTGATCCGCAACTGGGTTCAGCGACATGGCTACCCGCCGACGGTGCGGGAGATCGGTGTGGTCGTCGGTCTCGGCTCTCCCTCGTCGGTGGCGCATCACCTGAAGGCCCTCGAGTACCACGGCATGATCCGGCGGGCTCCTGGCGGGCCGCGAGCGGTCGACGCCCGCCCCTGGTCGGTGACGACCCGTCAGTGGATTCGGAAGCCCCGTGCGGAACCGCTGTGCCCCTGCTGGGAGCCATCGCCGCCGGCACGCCGGTCCTCGCCGAGGAGCATGTCGAGGAAGTGCTGTCCCTGCCTGCCGAACTGGTCGGCCGAGGCACGGTGTTCGCGCTGCGGGTACGAGGTGGCTCCATGACCGAAGCGGGCATCACCGACGGCGACATCATCGTGGTACGGCAGCAGACGGTCGCCGACAACGGCGACATCGTCGCCGCCATGCTCGACGGGGAAGCCACTGTCAAGCAGTTCCGAACCCGCGGCGGCCGCACCGAACTCGTCCCCCGCAACCCGCGCTACCCGGTGCTGCCCGGCGACCACGCCACGATCCTCGGCAAGGTCGTCTGCGTCCTGCACCGCCCGTGATGACGATCATCACCGCCACCCCGCACCACCGCCAATTCAGCTAGCCGTTGACAGAAGGCTTGCTCGGGCGGGGGCGACCGGTACCCCACACCGCGTTGTGTCAACGGCGGACTGGAATCCACTGGCCGCCGACAGTCGGCCCGATCGTCGACGAAACAGCGGAAGACCCCCGCGCGGGCGGGGACGACCCACGAGCTCCACCGCGACGACGACCGCGGCGTGGAAGACCCCCGCGCGGGCGGGGACGACGTCCCGGATCGTGCGGGTCGCCGCCTTGTGGGGAAGACCCCCCGCGCGGGCGGGGACGACCGCTGGCAGGCGTCGTAGATCCGGTCCAGCGGCGGAAGACCCCTGCGCGGGCGGGAACGACGCCGGTCTGCATCGCCCAGAGCCGGATCTCCACGGAAGACCCCCGCGCGTGCGGGGACGACACCAACCAGGACTGGTCGGCCGGCACCGCCTAGCTGTAGGCGGGAAGACCCCCGCGCGGGCGGGGACGACGACATGGCGGCGAGTTCGGCGACGGCGGTCTGCGGAAGACCCCCGCGCGGGCGGGGACGACACGCGACCGGGAGCGTTGACACCCGGTCCCACACCAACTGCGGGAAGACCCCCGCGCGGGCGGGGACGACTCGCGCAGCCCGGTCTCGGTGTTGACCGTGTACGGAAGACCCCCGCGCGGGCGGGGACGACCCGACATTGGCGTCCAGGTCGTCGGCGCCATGCGGAAGACCCCCGCGCGGGCGGGGACGACGACACCCTGGCGGTGACCGCAACCGTGATGGGCGGAAGACCCCCGCGCGGGCGGGGACGACGCCTCGCCCGGATCGAGCGCGTACGCAACCAGTGGAAGACCCCCGCGCGGGCGGGGACGACTACTCCAGCAGGTTGCCCAACGCGCCCTGGCGCGGAAGACCCCCGCGCGGGCGGGGACGACCACGGAGTCATCAAGCGCACTCAGACGACGTCCGGAAGACCCCCGCGCGGGCGGGGACGACCGAGGCATGCGTTGAACTCCTCGTCCTTGCGGAGGAAGACCCCCGCGCGGGCGGGGACGACCGCACACCGGATCCGGGCGACGCTCACACTGCGGGAAGACCCCCGCGCGGGCGGGGACGACCTCGATCAGGACTGGCCACGGCTGCGCAACGAAGGAAGACCCCCGCGCGGGCGGGGACGACCGGGCGGGTGGCACCCGCTCTGACCTGCATGAAGGAAGACCCCCGCGGGGGCGGGGACGACGGCTACGGGCAGCGCCAGGCCGAACAAGAGGTGGGAAGACCCCCGCGCGGGCTGGGACGACCCGGTCCGGGCCGGCGTGGCGGTCGGATACTGCGGAAGACCCCCGCGCGGGCGGGGACGACCACCGGCATACCGGCCGGCAGCTCCTTGCAGGAGGAAGACCCCCGCGCGGGCGGGGACGACGTCCGCCGGTCGTGCCACAGCCGGTCGGCCTGGGGAAGACCCCCGCGCGGGCGGGGACGACCGGATCGACCTGTTGCCGTCCGTGCCACCGAAGGGAAGACCCCCGCACGGGCGGGGACGACGTCAGCGTCGACCGGGCCTCACCGCTGAGCGGCCGCGTCGGAAGACCCCGCGCGTGCGGGGACGACCTCGCCAACAAGGCCAGGGTGCCGCTGCACCACGGAAGACCCCCGCGCGGGCGGGGACGACTCGCCGGGGGCCGAAATCGCATTCTCGGCCCGCGGAAGACCCCCGCGCGGGCGGGGACGACCGACAGCCCGGCTCGAACGAGCAGGCCGGCCGCGGAAGACCCCCGCGCGGGCGGGGACGACGCGAGTGTGGCGGACGCCCGGAATGGTGAGGCGGGAAGACCCCCGCGCGGGCGGGGACGACGACAACGAGGACTGGGTGTACGCCGATGAGGGCGGAAGACCCCGCGCGGGCGGGGACGACTGGGTGCCGATCTGCAGGTGCACCCCGGTGGCCGGAAGACCCCGCGCGGGCGGGGACGACGGCGGCCGGCGGGGCCTCCTGCTGTTCGAGCTGGGAAGACCCCGCGCGGGCGGGGACGACGCCCGGCACGCCGCCGAAGCCCTGGACGCGGCGGGAAGACCCCCGCGCGGGCGGGACGACTTGCCGGTGGTCGACATCGACGACGAGACCGGGGGAAGACCCCCGCGCGGGCGGGGACGACCCGAGGCGACCGAACGGATCATGCCGGCACACAGGAAGACCCCCGCGCGGGCGGGGACGACGTGCCGGATGTCGGCGGTCATGCTGCGGCCTCCGGAAGACCCCCCGCGCGGGCGGGGACGACGTCGACCCCCAACAGCCTGGAAATGGACGCTGTAGGAAGACCCCCGCGCGGGCGGGGACGACCGCTTCGCGAGGGGGTTCGGGGTCAGCTCGCGCGGAAGACCCCCGCGCGGGCGGGGACGACCGTTCCTGGGCGGACAGTTCGTCCCGGTGGGCGGGAAGACCCCCGCGCGGGCGGGGACGACATCGAAGCCGCAGGCATCGCCGCCGCCGACTACGGAAGACCCCCGCGCGGGCGGGGACGACAGCACGTCGAACGGGCGCGGGAAGCTCGGGTGCGGAAGACCCCCGCGCGGGCGGGGACGACTCGTAGTCCGGCGACCGAACCACGTACCGCAGGGGAAGAACCCCGCGCGGGCGGGGACGACCTGTCGTTCGTCGTCATCACGATCGTCCGCAGCCGCGGAAGACCCCCGCGCGGGCGGGGACGACGGTCTCCTTAGGTTGGGCGGGTCGCTCACCCGCGGAAGACCCCCGCGCGGGCGGGGACGACGTAGATCTTCCCGCCGGCCAGCTCGGCGACCGGGGAAGACCCCCGCGCGGGCGGGGACGACCGGTCAATGACCTGTGTCAACGCTCCGGCAATCTGAACCCTGCATGAGTCTTCGAATTTTGACCCGTGGTTGGTCAGTCAGTCGCGGCTGGTGCGGTTTTCCTTGGCGAGGAGCTCGCGGCGTTGGCGGGTGCGGTAGGAGTCGCCGGTGAGGGTGAGGACCTCGGCGTGGTGGACGAGGCGGTCGATCATCGCGGCGGCCACGACGTCGTCGGAGAACGTCTCGCCCCAGCGGCCGAAGGGCAGGTTCGAGGTGACCATGACCGAGCCGACCTCGTAGCGTGAGGCGATCAGCTGGAAGAACAGGTTCGCGGCGTCCTGGTCGAACGGGATGTACCCGACCTCGTCGATGATGATCAGCCGGTAGCGGCGGATCTTCTTCAGCTCTGCTTCCAGACGGTTCTGTTGGTGGGCGGCGGCGATGCGGGCGATCCAGTTGCTGGCGGTGTCGAACAGGACCGAGTAGCCGGCCTGGCAGGCTTTGACGCCGAGTCCGATCGCCAGGTGTGTCTTGCCGAGTCCGGGTGGACCCAGCAGGATCACGTTCTCCGCCTTGGGGACGAACGTGCTGGTGGCCAGGTGGGCCAGGACGTCGCGGCGGAGCGACGGCAGGTGGTCGAGGTTGAAGTCTTCCAGGGTTTTGACCTGGGGGAAGTGGGCGGTGCGGACCCGCATCGTGGTGCCTTTGGACTCCCGGTCGGCGACCTGACGTTGCAGCAGGGCGGCCAGGTACTCCTCGTGGGACCAGTTCTGGTCCCGGGCCTGTTCGGCCAGTTCCTCCCAGACGGCGCCGATGGTGGGTGTCTTCAGCACTCTGGTCAGGTAGGAGATCATCGACGGCATCCCGTCCCTGGGTGTGCTGGTCCGTGGTGGCGTGGTGGTGGTCACTGGTGGCTCGCTTTCGTCGTGAGGTTGGTGAAGTCGACGCCGAACAGGGCGTCGTAGTCCGGTAGCGCCCGCAGCGCGACGGTGTGACCGTCGCTGTGGTGGCGCACGGACACCTGGCGGCGGTGGCGTTCCTCGGTGAAGGCCTGACGCAGGCGTTGCGCGGTGTCCTTGTGGACCGGGTCGGTGACGAGGCCGTGTCTGGCCCAGGACCGGTCGTGGTGGGCGACGGCCTGGCCGTCGCAGGACACCGTCACGGTGTCCAGTGAGGCGTTCACGTCGACGAGGCGGCCGATCGAGCGCGGGTCGACGGAGTAGTCGACGGTGTCGACGCGGACGTAGTAGTCACGTCCGAGCCGGACGCGGTTGGTCAGCCCGGTCGGGGGTTGCACCGGCGGCAGCGGGATCATCGACAGGTAGTCGGTGGCCAGCAGGTCCACCGGGCGGCCCTGGACCGAGCGGACGGTGCGGGCGTTGGCCCCGGCCAGCCAGTCGTCGAGCTGGGTGTTGAAATCGGCGGGTGAGGTGAACAGCCGGCCGGGCATGAACGAGGTCTCCAGGAATCCGTTGGTGCGTTCGACCATGCCTTTGAACTCCGGATCGCGGCGGGGAGCCAGCCGGATGCGCGTGGCCAGGGTTCCGGCGAACGCCGCCGCCGGCGCCGAGACCCGTCCGGTCCCGCCGATCGCGGATTCCCGGTCCCACACCAGGGTTTTCGGCACCCGCCGCAGCTGCGAGATCAGCCGCCACATCCCGGACAGGATGTCGCCGGCCTGCCGGGACGGGATCATCACGGCGGTCATGAACCGGGAGAACCCCAGGGTGATGACCAGCACCGGTAGCTTCGTGCGTGACTGGCCCGCCGCGACCGGGATCGCGGTGTCGGGAAACCACAGGTCGCACTGGGCGATCTCGCCCGGCTCGTAGACGGTCCGGTCGACCGGGTCCACACCGACGTACTCCGGCCGGATCACCGCCAGCCGTCTGCGTAACGGCGGCATCGAGTAGGGCCACTTGATCCGCTCGGCGATCACCGGCCCGGGCATCCGTGGCCACTCGGTCAGCAACGCCCTGATCCGTGGCTCGTAGGGGTCGACGACCGAGCCTCGTGGCTCACGTTCGTACTTCGGCGGCCGGTCGCTGGCCAACGCCGCCCGGACCGTGTTGCGGGCCACTCCCAGCCGGCGGGCGATCTCCCTGATGGGTACGCCCTCCGCACGATGCAACCGGCGTATTTCAGCCCAGTCCTCCACTTTCAGCACCCTCCTCACATACAGCAGGATGGGTCAGTTTTCGGAGACTCCTGGTGGGTCAGTTTTCAGGAAGCGACGACAGACCTGGTTGACCCGGTTCACTAGGGGAAGACCCCCGCGCGGGCGGGGACGACAACATCGCCAACGAAGCCGGTATCACCGACGCCGGAAGACCCCCGCGCGGGCGGGGACGACGGCAAGCCGGCTACCCAGACAGCCCGGCCACGAGGAAGACCCCCGCGCGGGCGGGGACGACGACAACGCGCCTGAGGCCGCTCGCGCGCTGAGCGGAAGACCCCCGCGCGGGCGGGGACGACGGGAACCACCATGATCCCCTCGACGATCCCGCCGGAAGACCCCCGCGCGGGCGGGGACGACGCCCCACCGGAGTAGAGCAGGTCCACGACCGGCGGAAGACCGCCGCGCGGGCGGGGACGACCGCAGCATCCAGTTCTCCCAGGTCCTGGCCCAGGGAAGACCCCCGCGCGTGCGGGGACGACTTCTGCAGTCCGCGAGCCGGTGGTCATTCATGAGGAAGACCCCCGCGCGGGCGGGGACGACCGTCGCCGCGATGCTCGACGCCATCGGGAACCCGGAAGACCCCCGCGCGGGCGGGGACGACCTCGGCGGCATGGTGATCGTCGGCTGGGCGCTGGGAAGACCCCCGCGCGGGCGGGGACGACGTCGGCATCCGGCAGGACATCACGTTCAAGGTGGGAAGACCCCCGCGCGGGCGGGGACGACCGACCCGGCAAGCAGATCAGGCATGCGTCTCCCGGAAGACCCCCGCGCGGGCGGGGACGACCTCGGCGGCATGGTGATCGTCGGCTGGGCGCTGGGAAGACCCCCGCGCGGGCGGGGACGACGTCGGCATCCGGCAGGACATCACGTTCAAGGTGGGAAGACCCCCGCGCGGGCGGGGACGACATCCGGTGCCCGATGGCGGCATGCCGATGCAGAGGAAGACCCCCGCGCGGGCGGGGACGACGTCCGGGACAGCCACACCGATCCGCTCGACTACGGAAGACCCCCGCGCGGGCGGGGACGACCTCGTAGAAGAACGCGACGGGGAACCTGGTCAGGGAAGACCCCCGCGCGGGCGGGGACGACATCGACCACCTGTCCGACGCGCACCTGGCCATGGGAAGACCCCCGCGCGGGCGGGGACGACGGGTCGGCGCTCTGATCATCGAGACCGCCCAATGGAAGACCCCCGCGCGGGCGGGGACGACCGCAAGACACCCAAGCTGGCCTCCCTCGGCGGCGGAAGACCCCCGCGCGGGCGGGGACGACCGATCAAGGTCCGCCGGACAGGGTGACGCACACGGAAGACCCCCGCGCGGGCGGGGACGACGTCGCTGGCACCGCGACAGAGGTGCAGGTGGCAGGAAGACCCCCGCGCGGGCGGGGACGACCCACACCGACGCCATACGGTCACCCCCCGGGGGGAAGACCCCCGCGCGGGCGGGGACGACGACGGCGCCGGCGGCGAACCCGGTCCCGAGGAGGGAAGACCCCCGCGCGGGCGGGGACGACCGGAATCGGTGATGTCATCGGGGTTGTCCGCCCGGAAGACCCCCGCGCGGGCGGGGACGACTCACCGGCTCCGGCAAAAGCGTCGTCACCCAGGGGAAGACCCCCGCGCGGGCGGGGACGAGGGTTCGTCCGGCCAGGCGACGGCGATGAGTGCGGGAAGACCCCCGCGCGGGCGGGGACGACCGGCGGGGCCATCCCACGAAATCCACTGAGGAGGGAAGACCCCCGCGCGGGCGGGGACGACGGGACCACGTCCGCACGTGCGTACGGTGCGGTGGGAAGACCCCCGCGCGGGCGGGGACGACCAATGCTGTTTGCACTGTCGTCGACAGCATCGTGGAAGACCCCCGCGCGGGCGGGGACGACACGTGCAGCTCGTCGATCACCGCGCCGTGCACGGGAAGACCCCCGCGCGGGCGGGGACGACCGGGCCGGGCTGCTGGTCGTGACGGACGTCGAGGGAAGACCCCCGCGCGGGCGGGGACGACCCGCACTCCGGGCACCACCCGGCCCGCCACCGGGGAAGACCCCCGCGCGGGCGGGGACGACTACCGGGCCGTCTCGCGCCGCCGCGCCTCGACCGGAAGACCCCCGCGCGGGCGGGGACGACTGCCGGATCACGGTGGCCAGCACGGCGGCCAGCGGAAGACCCCCGCGCGGGCGGGGACGACCAGTTCTCCGTACGCCCAGGCGTGTCGGCGTCCGGAAGACCCCCGCGCGGGCGGGGACGACTCCCCTTTGGCGGTAGCGTCCGCCCTGGCTGGCGGAAGACCCCCGCGCGGGCGGGGACGACGCCCTGGCCGCCCACGTCCTCGGCCTACCGAACGGAAGACCCCCGCGCGGGCGGGGACGACGGCGACGAGGATCGCGCCGACTTTGAGCATCATGGAAGACCCCCGCGCGGGCGGGGACGACACGGGCAAGGAGCTGGGCGGAGACCCGACGCTGGGAAGACCCCCGCGCGGGCGGGGACGACCCCTGGCTGACGTCGCTGATCTGCTCCTGCTCGGGAAGACCCCCGCGCGGGCGGGGACGACACCGTTCCATCCATGAGCGTCATGACGAATCGGGGAAGACCCCCGCGCGGGCGGGGACGACATCCCGAGCTCCTCCGGGTCGACGCCCAGCGCGGGAAGACCCCCGCGCGGGCGGGGACGACGGTTTTGCCCGTTCAGACAGCCTCAGAGCCGATGGAAGACCCCCGCGCGGGCGGGGACGACCGGCATACTCGCCAGCGCACCCGGGACGATCGGGGAAGACCCCCGCGCGGGCGGGGACGACTTCCAGAGCGGCGCGGAGACGCACTTCCACGGTGGAAGACCCCCGCGCGGGCGGGGACGACACGGGTGACATGGGTGAACGTCGCCGGCACCGGGGAAGACCCCCGCGCGGGCGGGGACGACGGCCACAGGTCGCCGGTCTCGATCCGAGAGACCGGAAGACCCCCGCGCGGGCGGGGACGACGCACTGGTCGCGGCCTCGGTCGATGGCCCGCTCGGAAGACCCCCGCGCGGGCGGGGACGACGTGATGCCGGTCTTGCCGACGCCGCCCTTGTTGGGAAGACCCCCGCGCGGGCGGGGACGACGTGTGCACGTCGGCGGACCCGCTCGCAGCGAGGGGAAGACCCCCGCGCGGGCGGGGACGACGCCACCGAAGCGCACGCGAGAGAGCGGCAGTCGGGAAGACCCCCGCGCGGGCGGGGACGACCGGATGGCGAACTGGGTGACCGTCAGCCCGACGGGAAGACCCCCCGCGCGGGCGGGGACGACTTGAGGGGCTCGGCCGTGCCTGCGGCCGGGCCCGGAAGACCCCCGCGCGGGCGGGGACGACGGTACCCACGCGCCGGCCGAGAGTGGCCACGGAGGAAGACCCCCGCGCGGGCGGGGACGACACGTCGTCCAGGCGGTGCCGCAGCCGGAGCACCGGAAGACCCCCGCGCGGGCGGGGACGACCGGTACAGGCCGGCGGGCAGCACGACGACAGCGGGAAGACCCCCCGCGCGGGCGGGGACGACTCGGTGAGCTGGGTCCCTCCGACGTCGACCACGGGAAGACCCCCGCGCGGGCGGGGACGACCAGGCCAGCGCGTACGCGTAGATGAGCGCCTGCGGAAGACCCCCGCGCGGGCGGGGACGACTCCAGCGAGGTGGAGGAGAAGGACGTCACGACGGGAAGACCCCCGCGCGGGCGGGGACGACAATTCGTTGCAGCGGGCGCACGACACCGCCAGGGGAAGACCCCCGCGCGGGCGGGGACGACGGTCACATCCACCCCGGCCAGCAGCTCGTCCACGGAAGACCCCCGCGCGGGCGGGGACGACACGACGTGGATCTCGGAGATGCCGTCGCTCGACGGAAGACCCCCGCGCGGGCGGGGACGACCCCTGGTCAACCGGCGGGTCCCGGCCAACTCCGGGAAGACCCCCGCGCGGGCGGGGACGACATCAGCGGCAGCATGGACGACCCTTGGGTCGAGGGAAGACCCCCGCGCGGGCGGGGACGACCGCCGAGATGGTGGTGGTGCCGGCTGAAACGCAGGAAGACCCCCGCGCGGGCGGGGACGACATGCATGACGTGCAAGCGGTGACACGCTCTAAGACCGTGTGTCGTTTGGGGTTGTTGAAGTTCAAGGTCATTCGTTGACGTGGTGTGGATGACGTGGAGAAGTACTGCCCCGACGCGTTGTGGCACCTCGCGCGGCCGTTGCTGCCGCCGCATCCGGAAAGACATCAGGGCGGCGGCCGGCGGCGAACCGATGACCGCGCCATGCTCGCGGCGATCCTGTACGTGTTGGAGTCCGGCTGCTCGTGGCGCAGTCTGCCCGCCTCGTTCCCGGTGCACTGGCGCACCGCGCACCGTCGGTTCGCCGAATGGGTCGAGGCCGGGGTGATGTCCGCCCTGCACCGGGCGACGCTCGATGTCCTCGGCGCGGCCGGGCGGATCGACTGGTCGAGGGTGAGTGTCGACAGCATGCACGTGCGCGCGGTGAAAAGGGGGACCTGACCGGGCCAAGCCCGGTGGACCGGGGCAAGCCCGGCTCCAAGATCCACGCCGTCGGTGACCGTGGCGGGTTGCCGCTGCACGTGGGCGTCTCCGCCGCGAACCTCAACGACCATCGGATGCTCGAGGACATGGTCGACGGCATCACGCCGGTGCGTCAACCGGTCGGCCGGCCGCGTAGACGACCGGGCAAACTGCACGGCGACAAGGGCTACGACTACCCCGAATGCCGCGACCTCCTGCGCGAACGCAACATCGTCGCGCGGATCGCCCGCAAGGGCATCGAGTCGTCGAAGCGGCTGGGCCGGCACCGCTACGTCATCGAACGCTGCCTCGAATGGATGACTCGGTTCCGGCGGCTGGTCCGCCGCTACGAACGCAAGGCTTCCCACTACCTCGGATTCCTCCACCTGGCATGCGCTCTGATCTGCTACCGCCGCGCCAACCGACTCAACCTGTTGACCAGCAACAACCCCTACTGACACACGGTCTAACTGGACGTTTGCTTCATCTTCGCGCCAGTAGCGGCCGATTCACATACCGGCCCCAGCAGCGCAAAATGCCCGACTAGACCCAGAAAGGCAGCATACCGGCAGCCGCATGCCCGCCCGGCTTCGCCGCATTTCACCCCGGGATCGTGTCTGATTCACTTTGATCCCCACATCGACGGACATGACGTCCGCCGCGTCGACGCCCAGACACCGTACGCCTACCGCATGACCGAACGGCGAGCCTATCCGTCCGACCTGTCCGACGCCCGCTGGGCCCTGATCGCACCCCGCCTGACCGCCTGGCGGCAGGCCCGCACCGACGCCGGCGTCAGCGGCCGCACCCCCACCCACGACCTGCGCGACATCTTCAACGCCATCCTCTACGTCAACCGCACCGGCATCGCATGGCGCTACCTGCCCCACGACTTCCCGCCCCACCGCACCGTCTACGGCTACTTCGCCGCCTGGAGCAAGGAAGGCATCTTCACCGAACTCAACTACCACCTCACCGGCCTCGTCCGCGACCACCACGGCCGCACCATCCAACCCACCGCATCCATCATGGACAGCCAAAGCGTCAAGACCTCCACCAACGTCCCACTGTCCACACAAGGCACCGACGCCGGAAAGAAGATCGTAGGCCGCAAACGCGGCATCATCACCGACACCCTCGGACTGCTCCTCGCCGTCATCGTCACCGCGGCCAGCGCCAGCGACAACGCCATCGGCGCAGACCTGCTCGACCAGGCCACCAGCGCCTACCCCACCCTGACCAAGACCTGGGCCGACGCCGGCTTCAAGAACCGCGTCGTCGAACACGGCGCCGCACTCGGCGTCGACGTCGAGATCGTCGCCAAGGACCCACAGGCCAAGGGCTTCAGCGTGGTGAAACGCCGATGGGTCGTCGAACGCACCCTCGGCTGGCTCATGCACCACCGCCGACTCGTACGCGACTACGAAGCCCGACCCGACAACTCCGCCAGCATGATCACCATCGCGGTGATCGACAACCTTGCCAAACGACTCACCGCCGAAACCACCCCAACCTGGCGATACGGCTAAACCCTCATAACCGACAAAATACGTGAATCAGACGTCCTCTAAGGGAAGACCCCCGCGCGGGCGGGGACGACAACGTGACCCCCGGGTCGGTCTCCTTCTCCAGCGGAAGACCCCCGCGCGGGCGGGGACGACCGGCGGTACTGACCGGTTGTTCCGGTCTATGTCGGAAGACCCCCGCGCGGGCGGGGACGACGTCACGTCCACGCACAACAGCTCTCCAAGAGAGGGAAGACCCCCGCGCGGGCGGGGACGACCCCGATCCAGTCCAGCCCAGTCAGTAACAGCAGGGAAGACCCCCGCGCGGGCGGGGACGACCAGACGTCACCGTCGCGTGCCCGGACGGCGGCCGGAAGACCCCCGCGCGGGCGGGGACGACGCGGCCGAATGCCCGACGAACATCGGTGACGGCGGAAGACCCCCGCGCGGGCGGGGACGACCGGAGACCCGGGAGCGGGTCATCGACAGCAAGGGGAAGACCCCCGCGCGGGCGGGGACGACACGACCGAGCAGGGCGCGGAGCTGAACGTCTGGAAGACCCCCGCGCGGGCGGGGACGACTGGAAGCCGCGCTCGTACTCGAAGTCGGACCAGGGAAGACCCCCGCGCGGGCGGGGACGACATCGCCGCCAGCACCGCGTCCGCCAGGTCCGAGGGAAGACCCCCGCGCGGGCGGGGACGACCCGCAGGTAGCAGGCTCGTCAACCCACCACCGGGGAAGACCCCCGCGCGGGCGGGGACGACCTGATTTCTAGCCGTCGACTAGCTGACCTACTGGGAAGACCCCCGCGCGGGCGGGGACGACGAGGACCCGCGCGGGAAGACCGTGCGGATGCGGGGAAGACCCCCGCGCGGGCGGGGACGACACTTGCTGACCTGCGACTCTATCGGTGGTCTTGGTGATTTTTGATCGGTTCGATCGTAGGCGGCGTGTGTGACATGACAGCTTCCGGTCGGCTTGGCTGAGGGTTATCTGTCTATCGCTGGAACCTACACGGCGAGCTTGCGAGTTGGTTTGTCGATGTGCTGCGGTCGGCCAGCGAAGGCGAGGTCTAATTCATATTCACCTAATCTTGTTCTCTGTGGTTCTCTCGGCCGTTCGGTGCGCTTGCCTCGGCGGTGAGGGTCGGTTGGTTGTCTGTTTGTCGTACCGGCGTGGTGATGGGTCGGCGCTGTCGGCCGTTGGTCGGTGCAAAGTGTCGGTGGCTGCGTCTACTGTCCGTTGCGTGTCGCGAGAGATCAGTCATCCTGCGTTCGGTGTCCTGTGGGGAAAGTCTAAAGCCGAGGGCAGCGTGAACCTGTTGCTGCAGCATCTGCTTGATGCGGCGGCGGTGGGTGAGTGTCTGTGGGACCGGTACCTCGCGCCGGCGGTGCGGGAAAGGATCGACGCGTGCGCGGGTGGGCGTGGGAGGGCGTTCTTCGCATGGCTGTGCGCGATTCATGATGTCGGGAAGGCGACTCCGGCGTTCCAGGACAAGGAACCAGGGTTGGCAAGTCTTGTTCAGGCGATGGGGCTGGTGTGGAGGCCGTTGAGTCCGGAGGCCAAGCGGTGGCATCACTCTTGTGCGGGTGCGGTGATCGTCGATCGGGTTCTCGGCGAAGTCGGATGGGATCCCGAGGCGGTGGCTCTTGTGTGGCCGATGGTCGCGGGCCACCACGGGCTGATCCCCGACGATTCGATCTTGACCAGTACCAGTTTGTCGCGCGACCGGGGACAGGGCGGCAGTGACTGGCATCCTGTCCAGGACGCGCTGGTGTATGCCGTGGCGGCGGCGTTGGATGTAGACCTTGCCGGTTGCGCCCCGGTGCGTCCGCTGAGCAGGTCGACCCAGCTCGCGGTCTCCGGGTTGGTGATCATGGCTGACTGGATCGCCAGTGGTCAGGGCTTTCCCGGTGTTTCTGACATCTCGCGGGTCTCGATCGGCTTGGCCCGGCGGCGGGCGGCGGACGCCATGGACAGGCTGCGGGTGCGGGGCGGCTGGTCGTCGCAGCCGTACCGTCGGGTGCCGGATCTGGTCTTCGACCGGTTCGGGCGTGTGTCGCGGCCGTCGCAGACAGCCGCGGTCGAGATCGCCGAACGGATGCCGGGACCGGGTCTGGTGATCATCGAGGCGCCGATGGGTGAGGGCAAGACGGAGGGCGCGTTGGCGGTCACGGAGGTTCTGGCTCGGCGGTTCGGCGCTGACGGGGTCTTCGTGGGGATGCCGACGCAGGCGACGTGCGATCCGATGTACACGCGGGTGCGCGGGTGGTCGAGCTCGATCGAGGAGGGTATTCCGGTCGGTCTGTTGCACGGTAAGCGCAGGTTCAACAAGGAATGGGCCGCGCTTCGTGGTCTCGCCTTCGGTGGTGTCGACGAGGACGGGCAGGACGAGTACGGATGTGACGACATCTTCGGCGTTGCCGGCAGCGGGCAGCGGGTCCCGGATGTGGTGGCTGCCGAGTGGTTCCTCGGCCCGAAGCGGGGCCTGCTGATGCCGTTGACGGTCGGCACGATCGATCAGTTGTTGCACGCCGCGACCCGCACCAAGCATGTGATGTTGCGTCACGCGGGTCTGGCTGGCCGTGTCGTGGTCCTGGACGAGGTCCACGCCTACGACGTGTACACCTCGCAGTTCCTGTTCGAGGCGTTGCGGTGGTTGGCGGGCGCGGGCGTGCCGACGGTGCTGTTGTCGGCGACACTGCCGGCGGGGACGCGGGCGGAGCTTGAGCAGGCGTGGGTGCAGGGCGCGTCGGGTCGGAAGCGGGTTTCCGTCGATGGTCCCGACCCCGGCGCGGGTTACCCGGTGATCCGCTCGGTTGTGGTCGTCGACGGCCGAACCGAGGTGGATGTGGCGGCGACCGCCCCGTGGCGGCCGTCCGTCGACGTGCGCGTCGAGGTCCTCGACGCGATTCCGGCTGATGACACGACCGCGGTGGTCGCGCTGCTGGCCGACCGGCTACGCGAGGGTGGTTGCGCGCTGGTCATCCGCAACACGGTCCGGAGGGCGCAGCAGACGTACCGGGCACTGGCGACGGTGTTCGGCGGCGATGTCCGGCTGCTGCACGCCCGGCTGACCGCCGGTGAGCGCGCGGACCGGACGGAAAGGGCACTGCGGGTGCTGGGCGCTCCCGACGACGATCGGGTCGAGCGGCCGCGGCGGTTGATCCTCGTTGCGACGCAGGTCGCCGAGCAGTCGTTCGACGTCGATGCCGACATTCTCGTCACCGACCTGGCCCCGATCGACTTGCTGCTGCAGCGCATCGGACGGGTCCACCGCCACGAACGGCCGGAGAATGCCCGACCCGAGTCGCTGCGCCGGCCGGCAGCGGTCGTGACCGGAGTGCGGACCAGGCCCGGCGAGGCGCCGGTCTTCCCCCGGGGCAGCGAACTGGTCTACGGCCGGTATCCGCTCCTGCGCGCGGCTGCCCTGACCATCGACGCGGCGGACGGCGCGGGATGGAGTGTCCCTGCCGATGTCCCTGATCTGGTTGACCGCGGTTACGGCGCCGACGAGCGTGTGCCCGATGCCTGGCGGTCGGCTGTGGAGGACGCGCGGGCGGAATGGACAGCCGCGGCCGGCGTACGTCGGTCCCGTGCCGAGCCGTTCCTCCTTGCCGGGCCCGGCAAGCTCGGACTGGCGAATCTTGCCGGACTGCATGACAAAGCCACCGGTGAACTGCCGGACGACGACGCGGTGGCGGCGGTCGTGCGCGACGGCCCGGAGTCGGCCGAAGTCGTCGTGATCCGCCGCACCGACGAGGGCTACCTGACTCTGGCCGGCCGCCGGCTGGGAGTCAACGGCGAGGCGGTCAGCGATCCGGATATCGCCAACGAGGTCATCGAGGCGACGCTGCGTCTTCCCGGCGACGAAGGCCTGACCGCCGCCGTCAAGGCCGAGCTCCGACCCCTCGCGGGCTGGGCCACCGACAGCTGGCTCCGACACGCTCGGGCACTGGTCCTCGACGCCGACAACCACGCCACCGTGTCAGGGCACGAGCTGACCTACGACCACGACCTAGGGCTGCTGTGGCAGCGGCCAGCGAGGGGCCGGCGATGAGGGAACCCCGCGCGGCGGGGACAACTGTCGGCCTCGGCCCTGCCGGTTGGACTACCCCGGGCTACCCCAGCGTGAGCTGGGCAGGTCGACCGTACCTGGTCATCGTCCGCCCACGTACGGCACGAACCACCCCGGCGTGTCGAAGCGGGCATGGCGTTTGGATTACCCCTTGGGCGCTACTCTGCATCCATGACATCACCCCGTCTTGCCATCGGGCTTCTGTGGTTGCTGGCTGGAGCGTTCGGCGCAGGAGCAGAACTGGTGGAGCCCTCGGAGCTGGCCAAGATGTCCGGCCGCACGCCGGAGGAAGTGGGCCTAGCTCTCGACGCAGTGGTTCGAGATCGTGTCGGCTACGTCCACGCGATCCTCGACCACGACGGCCACGTGCTGGCGATCACCGGGTGTCACGCCGGTCGGTCATCTTGCGATCCGTTCGTTCGGCGAAATCCCCTCCGCTCTGACCGCTCCGACGGAAGGAGCGGTCTCGCGGCACGGGTGGCGCCTGCTCACGGCGGTGGTTGTCGGGGCGGTCGTACGGGTGGTGGCTGAATATCTGCCCGTTCGCGATTGAGAAGTGACTGGGTGCCTACCACGAGGAGGACTGTGGAAGCGTCTTTTGATCTTGTCGATGAGGAGTGGATCCCTGTGGTTGACGGGGGTCGGTCGCGGGATGTGTCGTTGCGGTACGCGTTGACCCGCGGGCACGAGGTGGACGGGTTGGCGCTGGGTCATCCTCTGGAGATGGTCGCGGTGCTGCGGCAGGTGCTGCTGCCGGTGTATCTGCACGCGTGTGGCAGCCCGGTCGATGATCGGGAGTGGGGGCGGCGGTGGAAGGCCGGCTGTCTGGATCCCGACGGGGTGCTCGATCGCTATCTCGACGGGCATCGTGACAGGTTCGATCTGTTCGGGGGGCGTCCGTTCGCGCAGGTGGCGGGGTTGCGTACCGGCAAGGATGAGACGAAACCCGTGTCGTTGCTGCTCGCCGCCGCGGCGACGGGAAACAACGTGCCGTTGTTCGCCTCCAGGACGGAGGCGGACCCGCCGACGTTGGCGTGCGCCCAGGCCGCCCGGGCGGTGCTGGCGGCGCAGTGCTGGGACACGGCCGCGATCAAGTCAGGGGCGGCGGGTGACCCGCAGGTCAAGAGCGGAAAGACGACGGGTAATCCCACCGGCCCGGTGGGCGGTCTCGGGGTGGTCGTGCCCGCCGGGCGGAACGTGTTCGAGACGATCCTGCTGAACACGTTGATCCTGCCGCAGCCACAGGACGGCGACCGGCCGCAGTGGGCGGCCGGGGAGGCCGACAGCGGTGTCAACGATCCGTGGCCGGGTGGTCCGAGGTGGGCGCGGCGGCCGGTCAAGGGAATCCTTGACCTGCTGACGTGGCAGTCCCGCCGGATCCGGCTGATCCCGGAGGCCGTCGACGGGGTGACGGTGGTCCGTCGGGTCGTGATCACGGCAGGGGACCGGATCGACAGGCTGCCCGAGTACGAGCCGCACACGGCGTGGCGGCGGGTGGACAAGCCCAAGGCGGGTGAGCCGCCGAACCGGCCGATCCGGCACGTGTCCGGTCGGGCGGCGTGGCGGGGCATGGAGCCGTTGCTGGCGACCCGCCTCGACGCGGGGGCGTCGGTGACCAGCAGTGAGCTGCTTCGGCAGCTGAACGTGTTGCGGGCGCGGCGGGTCGTGGCGCGGAACATGCCGGTGCAGGTCGTCACCGTCGGTGTTGAGTACGGCAATCAGTCGGCGGTCATCGAGGACGTCATCGCTGACCGGATCGCGTTGCCGGTGGCCGCGCTGGATCCCGAGGGGCCGGCCCGCAAACTGTTGATGGATGTCGTGGCCGAGGCGGAGGCGTTGCGTAACGCCGGTAACCGGCTCGGGGACGACCTGCGTCAGGCGGTGGGTGCCGACAAGCTGCCGTGGGACAAGGGACAACGCATCGGCGACGCTCTCATCATCCAGTTCACGCCGCTGGTGTCCCGCATCCTCCAAGACCTGCAGCGCGACCCGGAGGATGTCGACCGCGTCCATCTGCGGTGGCGCACCGACGCGCTGCGGCTGGCGTTCGACGCGGCGGAGCCGGCGCTGGCGTCGGTGCCGCCGACGGCTTTCCGTGGGCGCGCCCGTAAGGACAAGGCGTCGGACGGCGCCCGCCGCGACGGTGGACCGGTCAACGCCAGCGCCGCGGAAGCGTGGTTCCGCGGCAGCGTCCGCAAGATCCTCAACCTTGAGCGTGAACCGACGATGACAGGAGCTGCCTGACGTGGCCGACAGCGAATCCAAGACCCGGCATTTCTGGGAACGGCAGGTCGACGGCGACGGAAAGCCGACCGAGGTGGCGGGTAGTGACCTTGCCGCGTTGAGGCGCGGCGCGGGCCGCGACGCCGGGGACGTCCCCGAGATGTGGCGGTTCTACACGACCTTGCAGCATGACGGTCGCCGGTTGCCGTGGCTAAAGGCCGAGCACGCCGCGTTGACCCTGTACGGGATCCACCAGCAGTCGAAGCACCGGCCGATGCACGTGGCCGGGATCGGTCTCGGCGCCGCGATGCGGGCGTTGAGGTCCAGCGGCAAGTACAGCGAGGAGGCCATCGACCGTCGGTTCACGGCTGCGGCCACGGCCACCAGCTTCGGTGAAGTCTGCCTGCATCTGCGTGGCCTGGTCACCCAGCTGCGTGGCATCGACCAGCCGGTGGACTACACCCGCCTGTACCAGGACCTGATCGCCTGGCAGGACCCGACACGGGTCGCGTCGGTGCGCCGCGTCTGGGGCCGCCAGTACTTCACCGCGCCGAAGAAGACCAGCGCATCCGACGACAACACCGTGAAGGGCTCCTCCGCCGGGAAACCCGGATCCCGCCCGCTTCCACGCCAACCGCATCTCAACCCCACCGCTATCACTGTTCAGGAGTCACTGTGAGCAACAAGCTGTTCGTCGACGTGCACGTCATCCAGACCGTTCCGCCGTCGTGCCTCAACCGCGATGACGCCGGCAGCCCGAAGCAGGCCGTCTACGGCGGCGCCCGCCGGGCCCGCGTGTCGTCACAGGCCTGGAAGCGCGCGACGCGCCTCGCGTTCCGAGAGGAACTCGCGATTCCGGCGGACCAGCTCGGCGTACGCACCAAGCGGATCTCCAGCCTGTTGGCCGACCGTCTCGCCACCCGTACCGGTATCGACGCCGACGCCGCCGGACGGCTGTCGACCGCCCTGCTGCAGGACCTGAAGGTCACCGACGGGAAGAACGCCGGGGAAACGGCGTACCTGCTGTTCTTCGGGCTCGCGCAACTCGACGCGATCGTCGACCTGGTCGCCGGACAGGCCGAGGAACTAGCCGGGATCGCCGCCGACGCGCTACCCAAGGCGGTGGCGGACCTGCCCGTGCGGGAAACCCTCACGGTCGGGCACCCGATCGACGTCGCGCTGTTCGGCCGGATGGTCGCAGACCTGTCCACGCTCAACGTCGACGCCGCCGCGCAGGTCGCCCACGCGCTGTCGACCCACGCCGCGGAGATCGAGTTCGACTACTACACCGCCGTCGACGACGCACCGGACCCGGAGCGGGAAGACGCCGGCGCGTCGATGATCGGCACGGTCGAGTTCACCTCCGCGACCCTCTACCGGTACGCCACCGTCGGCCTGCACACCCTGCGCGGCAACCTCGGCGGAGACGCCGACGCCGCCGCCGACGC
Source organism: Solwaraspora sp. WMMD406 (assembly GCF_029626025.1). Classification (NCBI taxonomy): domain Bacteria; kingdom Bacillati; phylum Actinomycetota; class Actinomycetes; order Micromonosporales; family Micromonosporaceae; genus Solwaraspora; species Solwaraspora sp. WMMD406. Next base: position 7,078,983 of record NZ_JARUBF010000001.1, on the reverse strand, counting down.
GTTGAACGTGTTCATCCGGGCGTTCGCCAAGTCGATGCCGACCGGGCACCAGAACACCTTCGCCCACCGGACCTCACCCAGCCTGCTCTGCGTCACGGTCCGCCACGACCAGCCGGTGAACCTCGTCTCCGCCTTCGAAAAGCCCGTGTCCCGGCGAGACGGACTCGTCGCGGAGTCCGTCTCCAGACTCGCCACCGAACTCACCACCGTCAGCAACCGGTGGGGCTGCACCCCGTCGCTGATCGCCACCGCCTACGACAACCCCGACAACACACAAACCCTGCACGAGGCGTTCGGGCAGCCCCGCACCCTCGACGAGGTCGTCACCGCCGTCGACGCCGACGTCCGCGCCCGGCTGTCGGAGACGACGCCGCGATGAGCGAACCGTCCGACTTCTCCGGCTGGTGCCTGGTCCTCAGACTCGCCGGACCCCTGCAGTCCTGGGGCGGCCACAGCCAGTTCAACCGCCGAGACACCCGACCTGAGCCGACCAAGAGCGGCATCATCGGCCTGATCGCCGCCGCTCAGGGCAGACGGCGTCAGGACCCCATCGAGGACCTGCTGCGTCTGTCGTTCGGCATCCGCGTCGACCAGCCCGGCTCGACCCTGCGGGACTACCACACCGTCAGCGACCTGCGCGGCCGGCCGCTGCCGTCGGCAGCAGTCAACGCCAAAGGCGTCCAGAAAACCACGTCGCCGCAGAAGTGGACCCACGTCACCCACCGCTACTACCTGCAGGACGCTGTCTTCGTCGCCGCCGTCAGCGGCCCCCGCGACGTGCTGGAAAACCTACGCGACGCGCTGCGCAGCCCCGAGTTCCCGCTCTGCCTGGGCCGCCGCGCGTGCCCACCCACCCAGCCACTGATACTGCGGCCGTCACCGGACGACCCGTACGCGCTGTGGCCCGGCACCAGCCTGCTCGACGTCCTCACCCGGGTGCCCTGGGCGGCCGGTGACGCGTGGAAAGTCAGGCTCCGCCACCGCGCGTCCCGCACCATCCTGCCCGTGACCCTCGACGACCCGCACGGCGACGACGTCCGCGACGACGTCCCCACCAGCTTCGACCCCCACCACCGCGCCTTCACCTCCCGCCGCGTCCGCCAGGACTGGGTCGACCTCACCCCCGACGATCACACCCCGCCACCGGCCGACACCGACAACAACCACGACCACGACCCGTTCGCGCTACTGGGCGGTGACCTATGACCTACCTGTCCCGGATCTGGCTCAACCCCCTCCGGACCCGAACCCAGAGCTTCGTGCGCAACCGCCAGGCGCTGCACGCCGCGATCCTCGGCGGACTCAGCCGACAACCCGTCACCGAACGGGTCCTGTGGCGCCTGGAAACCGCCGACCGCCACCGCCTCGGCCTGCTCGTGCTCACCGCATCCCGACCGTCGTGGGAACACCTCATCGAACAAGCCGGCTGGCCGGCCTCCGACGACCCACAAGCCACGGTGAAGGCCTACCAGCCGCTACTCGACCAGATCACCCTCGGCCGACAGTTCGCCTTCCGGCTCCACGCCAACACCGTCGGCTCCACCAAAAAACCCGTGAAGCCATCCCAGACACAACAGGACAGGCTCGCCGCCGACCTCAAAGACGACAAGAAACCACGAGGCCTCCGGATGCCCCACCGCACCGCCGGCCACCAACTCACCTGGCTCCACGACCGCCTCGAACGGTGGGGCTTCCGCCCACTCACCGGCGACCACGGCCCCACCGCCAACCTCGTCGCCCGACAACGACTCAGCTTCAAAAAACGCGACGACGAACACACCCGCCACGTCACCCTGGAAACCGGCACCTTCGAAGGCCTCATCGAGATCATCGACCCACCGACGGCCCGCCGCAGCCTGCTCGACGGCGTCGGCCCCGGCAAGGCCTACGGACTCGGCCTGATCACCCTCGCACCACCACACCCCATCCACCGGGGAGCCTGACATGTGGTGGCTCGCGAACCCGCAGGACCTGCACCGCGTCAGCGACCGGCTGTCCTCCGTCTACGTCGACCGATGCCACGTCGACCGCGACGACAACGCCGTCGTCCTGGTCAACCGCGAACGCACCATCCGCGTCCCCGCCGCCATGGTCGCCACCCTGCTCCTCGGCCCCGGCACCCGCATCACCAACGCCGCCGTACGCCTCCTCGCCGACTCCGGCACCGCGATCTGCTGGGTCGGCGAGTACGGCGTCCGCTTCTACGCCAACGGACTCGGCCCCAGCCGCAGCGGCGAACTCCTCCTCAGACAGGCCTACCTCGTCACCCGCACCAAGGAACGACTCTCCGTCGCCCGCCGCATGTACGCCATGCGGTTCCCCGGCGAAGACGTCAGCACCGCCACCATGCAACAACTCCGCGGACGCGAAGGCGCCCGCATCAAAAAACTCTACCGCGAACACTCCACCCGCACCGGCGTCACCTGGGACGGACGAATCTACAAACCCGGCCAACCCTTCGACGCCGGCGACGACGTCAACCGACTCCTCTCCGCCGCGCACAGCTGCCTATACGGCATCTGCCACGCGGCCATCGTCGGTCTCGGCGCCAGCCCCGCCCTCGGATTCATCCACACCGGCGGCGCCACCTCCTTCGTGCTCGACATCGCAGACCTCTACAAAGCCGACTACACCATCCCCATCGCCTTCGACCTCGCCGCCAAACACCTCACCACCGAACGAGACGCCCGCACCGCCTTCCGAGACCGAGTCAGAGACGGCAAACTCATGACCCGGATCGTCCACGACATCAAGACCCTCTTCCTCGAAGACGGCCACCAACTCACCGACGACGACCCCCACGAACTCTGGGACGACCAACTCGGCTCCGTACCCGGCGGCATCAACTGGGCCACCGACTACGCCGACAGCCTCACCGAACACGACTTCATCGCCGTCACCGGACCACCCACCGACGACATCAAGGTGGACTTTTGACCGTCATCGTCCTCATCGCCACCGCCGAAGGACTACGCGGCCACCTCACCCGCTGGATGATCGAAGTCACCGCAGGAGTCTTCGTCGGTAACCCCAGCGCCCGCGTCCGCGACCGCCTCTGGAACCTCCTAACCGACCGCGTCGGCGACGGCCAAGCCATCATGGCTGAACCCGCCCAAAACGAACAAGGATGGGCCATCCGAACCGCCGGACGAGACCGCTGGCACCCAGTCGACCTCGACGGACTCATCCTCACAGCCCGAAACCGCAGACCAACGTCCCCTACGTGAGCGAGCAGCATCTGAACATCCGCCAACTCCGACCCACAGCGACCAGGAACAACTTCCAACCGAATCAAAACAGCCAGACAGCCTCCTAAAAGCCCAGGTCAACAAGTGTCGTCCCCGCCCGCGCGGGGGTCTTCCCCCAACGCCGAGGCGATCGCCACCTACGAACCGGTCGTCCCCGCCCGCGCGGGGGTCTTCCCGACGCGGGCCATGGTGATCGACGACTCCCGGGGTCGTCCCCGCCCGCGCGGGGGTCTTCCCGGTCGACAAGAACAGCATCGGCGCTCACGGCTGTCGTCCCCGCCCGCGCGGGGGTCTTCCCGAGACGAAGACGTGCACGGCGGACGGCCTGACGTCGTCCCCGCCCGCGCGGGGGTCTTCCCCTCCTGATGTGCGACGGCCGGTGCGGGCCGGTGTCGTCCCCGCCCGCGCGGGGGTCTTCCCCTCGCGGGGGATGCCTCTCAGGTCGACCATGAGTCGTCCCCGCCCGCGCGGGGGTCTTCCCGCGGAGATCGAACGCGGCCGCCAGGTCGTGCTGTCGTCCCCGCCCGCGCGGGGGTCTTCCCCGGACGGCCAAGGCCAACCGGGCTGTGTGCCTGTCGTCCCCGCCCGCGCGGGGGTCTTCCCTCGATCGACCGGTCGGGGTCACCGACCGGGTCGTCGTCCCCGCCCGCGCGGGGGTCTTCCCCGGATCCGGCAGTTCGACACCTCCGGCGGGTCGTCGTCCCCGCCCGCGCGGGGGTCTTCCCCCGGCGATGGCTGGGGCAGGTGCGGGGTGGTGGTCGTCCCCGCCCGCGCGGGGGTCTTCCCAGTAGGAGGTGAAATCGTGAGCGATGACAATCGTCGTCCCCGCCCGCGCGGGGGTCTTCCCAGGATGGACGCCCGCCAGTCGGGGCTCTACAGGTCGTCCCCGCCCGCGCGGGGGTCTTCCCTCCGGTAGCTCAACCTCAGCGGCAGTCTCGCCGTCGTCCCCGCCCGCGCGGGGGTCTTCCGTCATTGAGGGTGTCGGCCACGCTCATGGCGACGTCGTCCCCGCCCGCGCGGGGGTCTTCCGGTGGATCCGTCGGACACCCCGGAGGCGGGAGAGTCGTCCCCGCCCGCGCGGGGGTCTTCCTGACCGTGTGAACCCGGGCCTTGCGGTCACCGAGTCGTCCCCGCCCGCGCGGGGGTCTTCCCGCTCGATCGTCGTGTACGGCCAGCCTTCGACGGTCGTCCCCGCCCGCGCGGGGGTCTTCCGCTCCGAGGTGTGCCCCTCCCAACCCACGTGGTGTCGTCCCCGCCCGCGCGGGGGTCTTCCCGGCACCGGCACGCCACCGGATGAGGGCTGGCCGTCGTCCCCGCCCGCGCGGGGGTCTTCCACCACCGAATGCCCCCAACACCGGGGCAGCAACGTCGTCCCCGCCCGCGCGGGGGTCTTCCGGTCAACGCGAAAACCATCAACGAGCTGCTGAAGTCGTCCCCGCCCGCGCGGGGGTCTTCCCCAGGAACAGATGATGATCTTGGAACCGTTGCGGTCGTCCCCGCCCGCGCGGGGGTCTTCCCAGGTTCCCGGCGTCGTCCTCCCACAGCTCGACGTCGTCCCCGCCCGCGCGGGGGTCTTCCCTCATCGCGGAACTTGACGCGTCGGCCGCGCCCGTCGTCCCCGCCCGCGCGGGGGTCTTCCCACCGGACTGGCCAGCAACCGATCCACCAGCGGGTCGTCCCCGCCCGCGCGGGGGTCTTCCGGCGTGGTTGCAGCGGCCGGACGCCACCACCCAGTCGTCCCCGCCCGCGCGGGGGTCTTCCGCATCCGACCCGGAAGTTCGAAGAACCGCGGGTCGTCGTCCCCGCCCGCGCGGGGGTCTTCCCTCGGCCCAGCCCATGCGCTCGATCGCCGCCCGGTCGTCCCCGCCCGCGCGGGGGTCTTCCCATGAACCCGCAGCTGCTGTACCGGGTGGAGTAGTCGTCCCCGCCCGCGCGGGGGTCTTCCCCGCCCCAGTGCAGGCGGACGATCTCGCTCGCGGTCGTCCCCGCCCGCGCGGGGGTCTTCCCTGCTGCAGCTGTTCGGTGCCGAGCTGGTTGAGGTCGTCCCCGCCCGCGCGGGGGTCTTCCGACGACACTGGGCTTCATCTCATCGCCGCCAGCGTCGTCCCCGCCCGCGCGGGGGTCTTCCCAGTGGGGCGACGTCGCGCCCGAGGGCCAGGTCGTCGTCCCCGCCCGCGCGGGGGTCTTCCTGGGGTGTTTCGCTGGGCAAGGTCAGCCGGGACGTCGTCCCCGCCCGCGCGGGGGTCTTCCGCGACCGGGGTGCTCGCGCCAATCCGGGGCACGGTCGTCCCCGCCCGCGCGGGGGTCTTCCCGTCGCCGCGGCTGCGTCGTCGGTGGCGCTCGGGTCGTCCCCGCCCGCGCGGGGGTCTTCCTGAGGCGGCGTCGATGTCGGCCAGGACCCGGTCGTCGTCCCCGCCCGCGCGGGGGTCTTCCGCCTGAGATCAAGGGCCAGTACGACCCCGATCGGTCGTCCCCGCCCGCGCGGGGGTCTTCCCGTCACCCTCACGTTCGCCGGAGACACCCGGCAGTCGTCCCCGCCCGCGCGGGGGTCTTCCCATCGGCGACCTGATCGCCGCCGTACCCGCCACGTCGTCCCCGCCCGCGCGGGGGTCTTCCGTCACCAACGCCGCCATCACCGCCGACTGGCTCGTCGTCCCCGCCCGCGCGGGGGTCTTCCGCACGTCACGGGTGACCACTCGGCGTGCGTCGGGTCGTCCCCGCCCGCGCGGGGGTCTTCCGCTGCTCGACGCGGTCAGCGCCGGACAGGTCCGGTCGTCCCCGCCCGCGCGGGGGTCTTCCGGCGCCTGGCCACCCCCTGCCTACGCCGACGCCGTCGTCCCCGCCCGCGCGGGGGTCTTCCGCGCCCGGCGGTGGTGCTGCCGACCGGGGCGGGGTCGTCCCCGCCCGCGCGGGGGTCTTCCGGCCACATCAACGGCCGCAGGTGGCTGTACACCGTCGTCCCCGCCCGCGCGGGGGTCTTCCCTGTCCACCCTGGCCGATTGCCATCATGGACGGGTCGTCCCCGCCCGCGCGGGGGTCTTCCCGCCGCCATGCTGCTCGTCCGCGCCTCGAGGGAGTCGTCCCCGCCCGCGCGGGGGTCTTCCGGCGTTCACGGACCGCGCCGTACACCCTCGCACGTCGTCCCCGCCCGCGCGGGGGTCTTCCCGCCAGCGTCCGGAAACTCACCAGGCGCACCTAGTCGTCCCCGCCCGCGCGGGGGTCTTCCCGTCCTCTTGCCGGTCGGGGCCATGCCCTCGGGGTCGTCCCCGCCCGCGCGGGGGTCTTCCGTACGCCGGCGCGCCCGGCTACGCCGAGGCGGTGTCGTCCCCGCCCGCGCGGGGTCTTCCGAACGCTCTTACCGGCACCCGATCCGGCGGAACGTCGTCCCCGCCCGCGCGGGGGTCTTCCGCCGCCCGCAGACCAGGCCCGCCGACTCGTCAAGTCGTCCCCGCCCGCGCGGGGGTCTTCCCTCGTCGCCCTGCTGCATCTGCGGCGAGACGCCGTCGTCCCCGCCCGCGCGGGGGTCTTCCCGCCAGCGCGCCGATCGCCGAGGTGTGGATTTAGTCGTCCCCGCCCGCGCGGGGCTCTTCCCTTCCGCCATGTGTGGAGCGCGGTGGAGCCAAGGTCGTCCCCGCCCGCGCGGGGGTCTTCCCTACTGGCGCGGCGGCGTGGCGACCCGGTGGGAGTCGTCCCCGCCCGCGCGGGGGTCTTCCGACCATGTTGCAGGCCCTGCGGTCCGGCGCCGGGTCGTCCCCGCCCGCGCGGGGGTCTTCCGGACCAGTCCAGCCCGGCGCTGATCAGCACCCGGTCGTCCCGCCCGCGCGGGGGTCTTCCCGCGTCCGGGCCGGACAGTCACCCGCTCAGCCCGTCGTCCCCGCCCGCGCGGGGGTCTTCCTGGCTGCTGGCGGGATACGCGTCCTCGGACCGCTGTCCCCCCGCCCGCGCGGGGGTCTTCCGCTCCTCGGTCGATCGCCGCCTACGTCTGGTCGGTCGTCCCCGCCCGCGCGGGGGTCTTCCATTCGCGCCGCTCTCACCGGGCAAGTCGTCCCCGCCCGCGCGGGGGTCTTCCCAGCGGACGGCAAGCTTGGAGGCCACGGTCGGAGTCGTCCCCGCCCGCGCCGGGGGTCTTCCCCGGGCGTCCTCGAGGTCGATGGAGCCGCTGACGTCGTCCCCGCCCGCGCGGGGGTCTTCCTCCCCTCGCCTCGGCGTCGGCGATCCGCTGCGGGTCGTCCCCGCCCGCGCGGGGGTCTTCCTGCCGATTTTGGTCTGCCCCACCTGCGGCAACGGTCGTCCCCGCCCGCGCGGGGGTCTTCCCGACAGCGTCACACTGACCACCATCGAACGGATGTCGTCCCCGCCCGCGCGGGGGTCTTCCCTCGTCCAGGCTGAAATCCACGTCCTCGTACCGGTCGTCCCCGCCCGCGCGGGGGTCTTCCTTCGAGGCGTCGAGCGACGGGGATCTGCTGGGTGTCGTCCCCGCCCGCGCGGGGGTCTTCCTGGGTGCCGAACATCCGCGACGAACTGCGCCACGTCGTCCCCGCCCGCGCGGGGGTCTTCCCTGGTCAGCTCCGGGCCGCTGGGCTTCGCCGTCGTCGTCCCCGCCCGCGCGGGGGTCTTCCCGAACAGCGTAGCGGTCCCGAACCCCGAGGTCGGTCGTCCCCGCCCGCGCGGGGGTCTTCCCAGCCAGCACATGGCCGACGACCTGACCGCCTGGTCGTCCCCGCCCGCGCGGGGGTCTTCCGAGCCCATAACCGCTGGTCGTGGCGGGTGCGGGGTCGTCCCCGCCCGCGCGGGGGTCTTCCGCGCAGCGACCAGCGCCGCCGCCGCAACCAGGAGTCGTCCCCGCCCGCGCGGGGGGTCTTCCTTCGCGGTGCCCGCCGCGCACCGTCGCCTGCTCGTCGTCCCCGCCCGCGCGGGGGTCTTCCGCCCGCGGCCCGGCCGACGAGGCCGTTGCGGAGGTCGTCCCCGCCCGCGCGGGGGTCTTCCCTGAAAGACCAGGTCAGCCGTGCTTTTGCCGCCGTCGTCCCCGCCCGCGCGGGGGTCTTCCGCCCAAGCCCTTCAACAAGCCCTCACCATCGGCGTCGTCCCCGCCCGCGCGGGGGTCTTCCCCGGGTCGACACGTGGTATGTCCAGCCCACCGGGTCGTCCCCGCCCGCGCGGGGGTCTTCCGCACTACCTGGCGTTCGACGGCATTCGGCACGCGTCGTCCCCGCCCGCGCGGGGGTCTTCCCTCCACCGAGCTGCAAGGGTGGCGGTGGCCGGGGTCGTCCCCGCCCGCGCGGGGTCTTCCGCGCCCGGCCCGGGTGCAGCTTCGAACCCTCACGTCGTCCCCGCCCGCGCGGGGGTCTTCCTGCTCAAGGATCGTTTCGATTGGTGGCCGGTCGGTCGTCCCCGCCCGCGCGGGGGTCTTCCCACTTCTTGCTCCGCCTGACGCTGCCCGTAGCCGTCGTCCCCGCCCGCGCGGGGGTCTTCCGGGCTACAACGCCGGCATGCAGGTCATGGCGCAGTCGTCCCCGCCCGCGCGGGGGTCTTCCGGCCTGCCGTGACCGGGGGCAGCTGGTCCACGAGTCGTCCCCGCACACCGGGGGAGACCGTTGACATCCGGTGCGACTCGACACCAGCGCGTCAGCGAACGTCTGGCGTTCCTAGAGGTGTGCAGGCGGCGCGGTCGACTCTTGCGGGAGATCGACATGGAGATGGTGCCGCGCCGCCCGCCCGGACGAAGCATATCGGGCGGGTTGCCGGCGGCTGTCGCGTTCCTGGGGCAGGGTGGGTGTGGAGTATCCAGCGGGTGGATGGGGGAGCTACCGCAAGTCCGGTGCTGAGGCCGGTGCTCCCAGGTTGGGTGTGGTGGTTCGGGCGGGCGTCTGGGGAGTTGTGTGGTGTTGCGATCGCCCAGGGCTGGTCGGTGGTGCGATCGAGAGCGGTGGGTTGTCGTGTCGGTGTAGGTCTGTTCATTCGGGTCCGTCGCCGGTGTGGTGGCACAGGATGGCGACGGCGATGAGGATGAGGAGTCCGGTGGTGAGTAGCCGCCTGGCGCGGTATTTGGTGTATGCCCAGGTCACGCTGTTTCCGGTGTGGAGTATGGCGATGGCGATTGCGATGATGCCGACGGCGGCGGCAGAGATGGTCATGGGCGGGCTTCCGTTGTGGCTGCTGAGCGGGGTGGTCCCGCCCGGACCTGCGGGAGTGATGAGCTGCGTGCGTGGGCGGTGGCACTGGTCTGATCCGGGGTGGGATGCCGCCAAGGGCGCTCGGGTTGAGGTGCGCGACGATCTGATCACGTCTCCGGGGTCCTATCTGGTGGGGATGGCGGGGATGGGGTTGTCGTGGCGGGTCAGCGGCGTTCCGCGACTCGGGGGTGCTGGGTGGAGATTGGTGTGAGGGTGGGGATGTCGGTCCAGCCGGGCCAGGTGGTGTTGAGGGTGATGCCGTCTGGTTGTCGGTTGCGGAGTACGACGGTGTCGTCGGCGGTGAGGACGGCGTCGGCGGTGGTGGTGTGGATGAGTGTGAGGGCGGCGGTGATGATGTCGCGTCGCATGTTGTCGCCGTGGGGGTCGTCGGGTGGGCAGCTGCTGGTGGTGGGGCTGTAGCGGATGACCGCCATGACGTGGGCGTCGGGGATGTGGTGGGTGTTGGCGGTTTCGAGGTCGTCGGGGTGGTCGACGTGCCAGGCGTGCACGGTGAGGCGGCGGCGTTGGTTGGCGAGTCCGATCTCGACGGGGATGGCGTCGAGGAGCGGCCGGAGGATGTCGAGCACGTGTGTCGGGGTGGCGGTGGCGGCGCTGATCAGGAGGTATTGCTCGGCCATGGCGGGTCTTTCTGGTGGTGGCCCTGGCTGGCGGGTCGGGTCGGGCCTGCGGCGGCCGCCGTGCCATGGGCGCCAGGGGGTGTCAACGGGATTTGTCGGGGCGGGTTGGTGGGGTGCGGTGGGCCTACCCGTGCGGTGGCTGGTCGGGGGTGTGGAGGAGTCCGAGGACGATGAGGGTGTCGCGGGTGGGTGTGGTGCGGTTGACGGCGTCGGCCCATCGGCGGTGGGCGCAGGGGTGTGGGACGAGTCGTCCTTCGTATTGGCATTGCGCGCACATGTGGGTGTCGTCGGGGGTGTGGGCGGCGAGGATGGCGTCGGCGACGGGGGTGGGGTTCGCCGAGGGGCGCACTCGTGGTGTCGGGGTGCGGTGGGGTGGTCACGTTGGTGCTCCCTCCTGGCTGGGTGTGGTAGGGCCCGTGCCGGTTGTGTTGGTGCGGGTGGTCGCCGCGCGGGTCGGTGTGTCGGTGTCCGCGCTGTCGGGGTGGGGTGGTGTCGATGCCTGGGGCGCGATGCGCGGGGGCGTGTCGCGCCCCAGGGCTTCCCTGATAAGCCGTGACCTGGCCTGTCGAGCCGAGGCGTGCCGCGGTGAGCCGAGACCGGCCTTGCCCGGCCTTGCCCAGCCGAGACCTGCCGTGGCTGGTCGTGGTGTGTCGTGACCGGCCGTGGTCTGGCCTTCCTACGACCCGGTGTCGGGTGGCAGGAAGCTTGGTCGCGGGGCGTGCCCGCCGGGATGGTGGTGGGTGTGGTGTCCGCTGGCGTTTTCCAGTTCGGCTACCCGTTGGCTGAGGTGGGCGAGGTGGGTCTGTGTGGCGTGGACGCGGGCGGCTGTCTCTTCGACGCGGGTGGCGGTGCCGTGTGTGGTTTCGGTCAACGCGGCGATGGTGGTTTCGAGGCGGTCCTGGCGGACGTCGAGTTGGCGCATCATGGCGTTCTGGCGGGCGAAGCCGATGACCATGGCTTCGACCAGTCGGGCTGTGGTGATGTCGATCTGGGTGCGGTCGACGGCGTGTCGGGGTACTCGTTGGAGTGCAGAGGTAGGTACGGCTGATCTTGCAGAGGTCAGGTGTTGGGCTGAGGGCTTGTCTGGTCGTGGTGGGTTGCTTTCTGCAGGCGTAGGCGGGTGAGTGCGAGCATGTCGATCAGCCATCCGGGTCCGCCGGTGATGCCGCGGGCGCGTAGGAGGATGTCGACCTCGTGGTGGGTCGCCGGTCCGGTGTTGGCGAGGAAGTCCTCGCAGATCTGGAGCAGGAGTTGCAGCAGGTCGCCGTGGTTGGTGTCTGTGGTGGTTGGTGAGTCGTCCGGGGTGGCCGGGGTGGGCATCAGGCGACGTTCTCGATGGCGGTGAGGCGGTTCTTGAGCCGGTAGCTGGGGCCGTTGATCGGGACGACGTCGCAGTGGTGCAGGAGCCGGTCGAGGATGGCGGTGGCCAGGACCTCGTCGCCGAAGACCTGGCCCCATTCGCCGAAGCCCTTGTTCGAGGTCAGCAGGGTGGAGCCCTTTTCGTAGCGTTTCGAGATGACCTGGAAGACGAGGTTGGCCTCGGGGCGTTCGAGGGGCTGGTAGCCCACTTCGTCGATGACCAGGACGGTGGGGCGTAGGTAGGTCTGCAGCTTGCGGGCCAGCCGGCCGATCGCGTCGGCGGCGGTGAGGTGGCGGACCATGTCGTCGAGGGTGGTGAAGTAGACGGTGAATCCGGCTCGGCAGGCGGCGACCGCGAGGGCGACGGCGATGTGGGTCTTGCCGACGCCGGGCGGGCCGAGGAGAGCGACGTTGGCTTTGGCCTGCACGAACGCGAGGGTTGCGAGGTCACGGACTTTGCGGGGGTCCAGGTCGGGTTGGAAGCTGAAGTCGTAGTCGTCGAGGGTCTTGTGGTGCGGCAGCTTCGACAGGCGTAGCCCGGCGCGGAAGCGGCGTTCGTCGCGGACGGCGAGTTCCTCTTCCAGGACGAGGTCGAGGAACTCCAGGTAGCCCATGGCCTCGGTGTCGGCCCGGCCGGTGAGTTCCCGCAGCGTCTTGGCCAGGTGGGGCAGGCCGAGTTTGGTGGCGCTGGCGTGGATGCGGTTGGTGACCAGCTCACTCACTTCGAGACGTCCTTCAGGTGTGGGCGGTTGGTGAACGGGCTGGCCGCAGCGATCTGCTCGTAGACCGACAGCGGCCGGGCCTCGACGGCGATCTGGGCGGCGGCGGCCCGGTTGAGCAGGGCTTGCAGCGGTCCCTGGCCGCTGTCGTGGCGGGCCGGTCGGCGTGTGGTCGGCTGCCCGCCGTCGGGGTCGCCGGTGGTGACGGCACGGGTGTGTCCGTCGGGCAGTCCGTCCCAGTGGGCTTCGTCGACGACGCGGGCGCCTCGGCCCACGGCCCGTTGGTGCGTGGCGAGCAGGGAGGTGCCGTCCAGGCCGGGCGCGGTGGCGTGGATGGTGATGGTGGCGGCGGTCGCCCGGACCTCCACGAGCTGGCGGTGGCGGACCCGTCGGGCCGGCACGGAGTAGAGGTTGCCGGCGTAGGCGACCAGGCAGTCCTTGCCGACGTGCCGCAGATGCCGGTCGGCGACCACATACGCCCTGGCCGGGACCGGTCGCAGCGCGGCGTGGTCCCGGACCGCCCGCACGCCGATGATCTCGCCGTGGGTGCGGTGTCGCACGGCCCGCCGCTGCGGAACCCAGGCCAGGAACGTGGCATCGAGTTCGGCCAGCGACGCAAACGCCCGTCCGGCCAGGACGTGATCACGGACGATGGTGACCTGCCGTTCGACCCGCCCTTTGCCGGTCGGCCGGTATGCGGCAAGCACATCGATGTCGAAGTCGTAGTGTCCGGCGAAGGCGACCGCTTCCGGGTGCAGTGGAACCGCCAGGCCCGGGGCGACGTGCCGGCGGACCACGGTCTTGGTCCGGTCGTAGACGATCGCCCCGGGAACCCCGCCCGAAGTGCGCGAACGCCCGCCGGTGACACTCCCAGAACGCGGCCAGGTCCTGGCTGGTGGTGAAGCAGCAGAACGGATCCCGCGAGTACGACAGCGCCATGTGGAACGAGTACACCTTCGGAATCCCGACGTGAGCCAGGATGCCGCCCTCGTCACCCCAGTCCACCTGCGCCTGCGCACCCGGAACGACCTCGAACCGGCGATGCAGCCCCGCCAGCTGATCCGGGCTGATCCCCAGCTCCGCGGCGATCCGGGGACGGGCCTGCTGCAGATACAGCTTCACCCGCTGGTAGTTACCGGTGAACCCGTACTGCTCGACCAGGCGTTCATGGACCACCGTGCCCTTGAGCAGCAACTCCGCCCGCAACCACGCATCGACCACATGCGCGAACACATCGATCAGCTGCCCACGAGCCGGCCGCGCCCGAACCGGCGGCACCACCTCGCCGCTGCCAGCAGCCAGGTACTTCTTCACCGTCCGCCAGTTCAGACCCGTCTCACGGGCGATCTCCGAGACACTCGCACCAGCCTCGTGCAGCGCCCGGAACCGACGCACGTCCAGCCACCGCTGCTCATCCAACGCCCTCACCGCCAGCCGTCCCACGCCGGTCCGATCACGACCCGGGCAGCCTCACCCCCAGCCACCCGCAGACGACGGACAAACGGTGTGCACCTCTGCAAGATCAGCTGTACATAGCTCTGCACTCCAATCTGTACCCCGACACCCCCACGTGCGTGGGGAGGACTTGGCCCACCCGTGCCCCCGCAACACCGCAATCGGAACACCCCCACGTGCGTGGGGAGGACGGCAACTGCGTCTACAACGAGACCCCGGAGACCGGAACACCCCCACGTGCGTGGGGAGGACACGTCGGTCGGTTCGGCCCCGCACTGCCAGCACGGAACACCCCCACGTGCGTGGGGAGGACGCCGAGGCGGCGTGGCGTAGCCGGGATGCCATCGGAACACCCCCACGTGCGTGGGGAGGACCTCGGTCTTGTCGGTGGCCTCGTAGCAGCCGGCGGAACACCCCCACGTGCGTGGGGAGGACATCTTCGTGCACGGGAGCGACTGGGAGTTCAACGGAACACCCCCACGTGTCGTCGCTTCCTGAAAACTGACCCACCAGGAGTCTCCGAAAACTGACCCATCCTGCTGTATGTGAGGAGGGTGCTGAAAGTGGAGGACTGGGCTGAAATACGCCGGTTGCATCGTGCGGAGGGCGTACCCATCAGGGAGATCGCCCGCCGGCTGGGAGTGGCCCGCAACACGGTCCGGGCGGCGTTGGCCAGCGACCGGCCGCCGAAGTACGAACGTGAGCCACGAGGCTCGGTCGTCGACCCCTACGAGCCACGGATCAGGGCGTTGCTGACCGAGTGGCCACGGATGCCCGGGCCGGTGATCGCCGAGCGGATCAAGTGGCCCTACTCGATGCCGCCGTTACGCAGACGGCTGGCGGTGATCCGGCCGGAGTACGTCGGTGTGGACCCGGTCGACCGGACCGTCTACGAGCCGGGCGAGATCGCCCAGTGCGACCTGTGGTTTCCCGACACCGCGATCCCGGTCGCGGCGGGCCAGTCACGCACGAAGCTACCGGTGCTGGTCATCACCCTGGGGTTCTCCCGGTTCATGACCGCCGTGATGATCCCGTCCCGGCAGGCCGGCGACATCCTGTCCGGGATGTGGCGGCTGATCTCGCAGCTGCGGCGGGTGCCGAAAACCCTGGTGTGGGACCGGGAATCCGCGATCGGCGGGACCGGACGGGTCTCGGCGCCGGCGGCGGCGTTCGCCGGAACCCTGGCCACGCGCATCCGGCTGGCTCCCCGCCGCGATCCGGAGTTCAAAGGCATGGTCGAACGCACCAACGGATTCCTGGAGACCTCGTTCATGCCCGGCCGGCTGTTCACCTCACCCGCCGATTTCAACACCCAGCTCGACGACTGGCTGGCCGGGGCCAACGCCCGCACCGTCCGCTCGGTCCAGGGCCGCCCGGTGGACCTGCTGGCCACCGACTACCTGTCGATGATCCCGCTGCCGCCGGTGCAACCCCCGACCGGGCTGACCAACCGCGTCCGGCTCGGACGTGACTACTACGTCCGCGTCGACACCGTCGACTACTCCGTCGACCCGCGCTCGATCGGCCGCCTCGTCGACGTGAACGCCTCACTGGACACCGTGACGGTGTCCTGCGACGGCCAGGCCGTCGCCCACCACGACCGGTCCTGGGCCAGACACGGCCTCGTCACCGACCCGGTCCACAAGGACACCGCGCAACGCCTGCGTCAGGCCTTCACCGAGGAACGCCACCGCCGCCAGGTGTCCGTGCGCCACCACAGCGACGGTCACACCGTCGCGCTGCGGGCGCTACCGGACTACGACGCCCTGTTCGGCGTCGACTTCACCAACCTCACGACGAAAGCGAGCCACCAGTGACCACCACCACGCCACCACGGACCAGCACACCCAGGGACGGGATGCCGTCGATGATCTCCTACCTGACCAGAGTGCTGAAGACACCCACCATCGGCGCCGTCTGGGAGGAACTGGCCGAACAGGCCCGGGACCAGAACTGGTCCCACGAGGAGTACCTGGCCGCCCTGCTGCAACGTCAGGTCGCCGACCGGGAGTCCAAAGGCACCACGATGCGGGTCCGCACCGCCCACTTCCCCCAGGTCAAAACCCTGGAAGACTTCAACCTCGACCACCTGCCGTCGCTCCGCCGCGACGTCCTGGCCCACCTGGCCACCAGCACGTTCGTCCCCAAGGCGGAGAACGTGATCCTGCTGGGTCCACCCGGACTCGGCAAGACACACCTGGCGATCGGACTCGGCGTCAAAGCCTGCCAGGCCGGCTACTCGGTCCTGTTCGACACCGCCAGCAACTGGATCGCCCGCATCGCCGCCGCCCACCAACAGAACCGTCTGGAAGCAGAGCTGAAGAAGATCCGCCGCTACCGGCTGATCATCATCGACGAGGTCGGGTACATCCCGTTCGACCAGGACGCCGCGAACCTGTTCTTCCAGCTGATCGCCTCACGCTACGAGGTCGGCTCGGTCATGGTCACCTCGAACCTGCCCTTCGGCCGCTGGGGCGAGACGTTCTCCGACGACGTCGTGGCCGCCGCGATGATCGACCGCCTCGTCCACCACGCCGAGGTCCTCACCCTCACCGGCGACTCCTACCGCACCCGCCAACGCCGCGAGCTCCTCGCCAAGGAAAACCGCACCAGCCGCGACTGACTGACCAACCACGGGTCAAAATTCGAAGACTCATGCAGGGTTCAGATTGCCGGAGCGTTGACACCACGTGCGTGGGGAGGACTGGTGGCCGGATGTGCTGCTGGTCGTCTCCGGCGGAACACCCCCACGTGCGTGGGGAGGACGCGCACTTCAGCCACATCGACTCTTCCCACTTCGGAACACCCCCACGTGCGTGGGGAGGACGCGGGATGACCACGGCTTGGACACGACCCGCTAGGAACACCCCCACGTGCGTGGGGAGGACGAACGAGAACCGGCCCCGCACCGCCGACTGGACGGAACACCCCCACGTGCGTGGGGAGGACTGCTCATGCGGGAACCCCGAGTCCGTTGGCGGCGGAACACCCCCACGTGCGTGGGGAGAACCGCGGACCCCGCACCGGGGTGACCGTCTACCGGGGAACACCCCCACGTGCGTGGGGTGGACGATGGCGGTCACCGCTGGCCACCGCCGTTCGGCGGAACACCCCCACGTGCGTGGGGAGGACCGGCTCGACCGCCGGGCGACGGGTGGCCCGATCGGAACACCCCCACGTGCGTGGGGAGGACGGCCTGGGCGGCGGCGCGGGCCTGGTCGAGTGCGGAACACCCCCACGTGCGTGGGTAGGACGGGTCGATGCCGCCGGCCAGGTCGCCGCCCTGCGGAACACCCCCACGTGCGTGGGGAGGACGGCCAGGCGGCCGCTGGCGCGTACGTACTGACGGAACACCCCCACGTGCGTGGGGAGGACTCTTCGGTCAGCGACTCGATGCCGCCGAGGAGCGGAACACCCCCACGTGCGTGGGGAGGACGCGAATCATGTCGTCGGTGGCGTGGTCCCTGAGGGGAACACCCCCACGTGCGTGGGGAGGACGTACGTACGGACGCAGAATCCGTACGTACTGACGGAACACCCCCACGTGCGTGGGGAGGACCGGGTGTTCTCCACCCACAACATGCACGACTTCGGAACACCCCCACGTGCGTGGGGAGGACGGATGCGCCTTCGGACATGTTCGTCAGGCATCCGGAACACCCCCACGTGCGTGGGGAGGACGACGTCGACCCCGCAATTGCCAACATCATCGCCGGAACACCCCCACGTGCGTGGGGAGGACGTGTGAGCCGTCCGTGGTGCACGTCTGAATGTCGGAACACCCCCACGTGCGTGGGGAGGACGCCAGGTACGACCAGGCCGCCGCCGCCTTTACCGGAACACCCCCACGTGCGTGGGGAGGACGTATCAACGGCCCGATCACCGCCCGCATCATCGGAACACCCCCACGTGCGTGGGGAGGACCGAGTGATGGCCGGGATGTCGCCGGTGACGTGCGGAACACCCCCACGTGCGTGGGGAGGACCCGGAAGCCCGACCAGACACCATCTGGCCGGGCGGAACACCCCCACGTGCGTGGGGAGGACCCGGAAGCCCGACCAGACACCATCTGGCCGGGCGGAACACCCCCACGTGCGTGGGGAGGACGGGTGACGCCAGCGCGGGTGAATCAGCGGGGTCGGAACACCCCCACGTGCGTGGGGAGGACCCCACCTACCTGTTCGCGCCAACACCTGCCCGGCGGAACACCCCCACGTGCGTGGGGAGGACACGAGTACGCCGAGGCCGCGAAGGCGCTCGGGCGGAACACCCCCACGTGCGTGGGGAGGACGGCGGCCCCCCACGCCAGTGGTGTCGGGTAGGAGGAACACCCCCACGTGCGTGGGGAGGACGCCCGCCGAGCAGGCCGAAGAGCCGGCCGCCGCGGAACACCCCCACGTGCGTGGGGAGGACCAGGTCGATCCCGTACTCGCTGTGCATGTCGGCGGAACACCCCCACGTGCGTGGGGAGGACTGGGAGGTGGTCTCGGGCGGGGGTCACGACGACGGAACACCCCCACGTGCGTGGGGAGGACGTCGCTGATCAAACCAGCACCAGGTGCGATCCCGGAACACCCCCACGTGCGTGGGGAGGACGACCGCCTGTTCTGGATGGCCAAGGATCTCGGCGGAACACCCCCACGTGCGTGGGGAGGACACGACCGCGCCGGCGTGCGTTTTCTACGCGACCGGAACACCCCCACGTGCGTGGGGAGGACATGGAGCGGATCGCATGAGCACTCGCGGATTCCGGAACACCCCCACGTGCGTGGGGAGGACGGGGGCGAGACCGCGAAGGTGCAGTGCCGCGTCGGAACACCCCCACGTGCGTGGGGAGGACCGCGACCGGCAGCGCCGGATGGAAGACCTCGACGGAACACCCCCACGTGCGTGGGGAGGACGCCTCCAGCGCCCGCGCCTTGCACTCGCGCAGCGGAACACCCCCACGTGCGTGGGGAGGACGGTAGCCGTCCCAGCCGACCACCGTCACCGCGCTGGAACACCCCCACGTGCGTGGGGAGGACGGGTGCGCCGACCGGCACACGCGCTTGGCGAGCGGAACACCCCCACGTGCGTGGGGAGGACTGAAGTACGTGCGCAACGGGCCGGGCGGCAACCGGAACACCCCCACGTGCGTGGGGAGGACGACCCGAGCATCCGCTGCGACAGGGTCAGGTGCGGAACACCCCCACGTGCGTGGGGAGGACGTGCGGAGGATGCCGACGGCGTAGCCGGAGAGCGGAACACCCCCACGTGCGTGGGGAGGACGAGCCGGGTTGGTGGGCCTCGATGGCGTGGAGCGGAACACCCCCACGTGCGTGGGGAGGACGGCGATGGGGTTGGACGACAACACGACGGCTGCGGAACACCCCCACGTGCGTGGGGAGGACCCCGTGCCCAGGACCACGCCCAGCCGCAGGTGGGGAACACCCCACGTGCGTGGGGAGGACGGAGACCGGTACCACAGCACCTCTACCGCGTCCGGAACACCCCCACGTGCGTGGGGAGGACCTGGAGCGGACCCGGGCCCGGCCGACGACCGGCGGAACACCCCCACGTGCGTGGGGAGGACGCGTCCAGCAGCCGGCAGCAGGTGCAGGTGCCGGGAACACCCCCACGTGCGTGGGGAGGACGACGCCTGTCCCGCACCGGGTTTGATGGAGACATCGAAACCTGGGAGGAACACCAGCGATGCCCGCACCGAAGAAGTACTCCGACGAGCTGCGTGAGCGCGCGACCCGGTTGGCCCTCGACGCACGCCGGGACCCGGCGTCCGCTGTCGGCGCGATCCGGCGGATCGCCGACCAGCTCGGCGTGCACCCCGAGGCGCTGCGGGTCTGGGTGAAGCAGGCCGAGACCGACGCCGGCGACCGTCCGGGCACCACCAGCGGCGACGCCGACCGCATCGCCGCGCTGGAACGGGAGGTCCGTGAGCTGCGGCGGGCGAACCAGATCCTGAAATCCGCAGCGTCTTTCTTCGCGGCGGAGCTGGACCGGCCGTCGCGATGAGAGTGGAGTTCGTCGACTCCCAGAAGGCCGAACACGGTGTCCAGCCGGTCCTGCGGGCGCTTGAAGACACGCCAGCCGGGATCGCACCATCGACCTACCACGCCGCCAAGGCCCGCCCCGCCTCGGCCCGATCACGGCGCGACGAAGAGCTGACCGCGATGATCGAACAGGTCCACGCTGCCAACTACGGCGTCTACGGGGCCCGCAAGATCTGGCACGAGCTGCACCGGCAGGGCGTCGACGTGGCCCGGTGCACGGTCGAGCGGCTGATGCGCGCCGCCGGGCTGCGTGGGCTGCTGCGCGACAGGTCACCGCGCACGACCCGGCCCGCCGCCGAGACCAGCCGGCCCGCTGACCTGGTCGAACGCGACTTCACCGCGGCGGGCCCGAATCGGCTGTGGGTCGCCGACCTGACCTATGTGCGTACCGCCGTGGGTTGGGTGTACGCCGCGTTCGTCCTCGACGTGTACTCCCGGATGATCGTCGGCTGGCAGGTCTCGACGTCGCTCTACACGGATCTGGCGCTCGACGCGCTGAAAATGGCGATCTGGCGCCGCGAGAATCAGGGCGCTGACCTGGGCGGACTCGTGCACCACTCCGACCGGGGAGTCCAGTATCGAGCGATTCGCTACAGCCAACGGCTCGCCGAGGCGGGCGCCGTCGCCTCGGTCGGCTCCCGGGGCGACTCGTACGACAACGCCATGGCCGAGGCGTTCAACTCCCTGTACAAGGCCGAACTCGTCCGCAACACCGGTCCGTGGCGCGGTCTCGACGACCTGGAGATGGCCACCGTCGAGTACATCGACTGGTACAACAACCGACGGCTCCACGGCGAGCTCGGACACGTCCCGCCCGCCGAGTACGAAGCGCTACACGCGATGACCCGACCGGTCACCACACCCCTGAAAACCAGATAACCAACTCTCCATCAAACCCGGGGCTTGACAGCCAGTGACGTGGTGTCGACGTCGGCCGTGGGAACACCCCCACGTGCGTGGGGAGGACGCGTCACGGAGACCGCCGGGCGGCGTCGCGCCGGGAACACCCCCACGTGCGTGGGGAGGACGTGCACTTCCACCAGCAATCGTTCATTCGCGTCGGGAACACCCCCACGTGCGTGGGGAGGACTCAGCGCCTGGTTTAGCAGCTTCGGCAGCCAGCGGAACACCCCCACGTGCGTGGGGAGGACCAGGCCGCCGAGGCTGGCGATCAGTTGGTCGCCGGAACACCCCCACGTGCGTGGGGAGGACAGCAGTACCTGGGCATGCCGTACTCGGTGGACGGAACACCCCCACGTGCGTGGGGAGGACTGTCACCCCGGCGGCTGCGGCCAGGGCGTGTGCGGAACACCCCCACGTGCGTGGGGAGGACCCCACCAGCAGTTCCAGCGGGTAGGAGCCGGCCGGAACACCCCCACGTGCGTGGGGAGGACGACCACTCCGGACGGATCCGCAGCCGGTGACGCGGAACACCCCCACGTGCGTGGGGAGGACCTCTCCACACCTGGTGCACGTCTTGTCCAAGGCGGAACACCCCCACGTGCGTGGGGAGGACAACGACAGCGACCCGATGGCCTTGTACCAGTACGGAACACCCCCACGTGCGTGGGGAGGACGCGAAACTGATCCGGGCCGCCTACCGGAGCGGCGGAACACCCCCACGTGCGTGGGGAGGACCTCGCCGCCGTCAACGGCGTCTCCGACACCACCGGAACACCCCCACGTGCGTGGGGAGGACTCCTGCGGCGGGATGCCCAGCATCTGCGCCAGCGGAACACCCCCACGTGCGTGGGGAGGACGCCCCGGTGCCAGTCCGGTTGCCAGCGTCCAAGGGAACACCCCCACGTGCGTGGGGAGGACGTGCTCGACCACACCGACCTGTGCTTGACGATCGGAACACCCCCACGTGCGTGGGGAGGACGTGCCGTGGGCGACCTCGGAGGACGAGGAATCCGGAACACCCCCACGTGCGTGGGGAGGACTGACCCGGAGTGGATCGACTAGGCGACCCCGCCGGAACACCCCCACGTGCGTGGGGAGGACTAGCCGGCGGCGGTCCTCCGGACCGTCCAGGGCGGAACACCCCCACGTGCGTGGGGAGGACGCGTCCGCGACCGGGCAGCCCCGACAGATAGCCGGAACACCCCCACGTGCGTGGGGAGGACACCTGAGCGCCCTTCGGGAACCGCTCCCGTGTCGGAACACCCCCACGTGCGTGGGGAGGACGGGTCTGCCGCGACCGGCGACCTGCTGGCCGAAGGAACACCCCCACGTGCGTGGGGAGGACTGGCTACCGGAGGAACGCCGGCCGCACCGGAGCGGAACACCCCCACGTGCGTGGGGAGGACGCCGCGAACGCGATCGGCTGCACCTGGCACGCGGGAACACCCCCACGTGCGTGGGGAGGACACACAACGCTGGTTCAACAGCAACTCGTGGACGTGGAACACCCCCACGTGCGTGGGGAGGACTCTCGGCTGCTTGTCGCCGGCGGGCGGGGCGATCGGAACACCCCCACGTGCGTGGGGAGGACCAGGCCGGGTCAATCGGCACCTCGTACAGCAGCGGAACACCCCCACGTGCGTGGGGAGGACCCGTGGCCGGGGTCCGGCCCGTAGTGCGTCGGCGGAACACCCCCACGTGCGTGGGGAGGACGCGCCGTACTTGACCGAGCGGGTGTCCCACGCCGGAACACCCCCACGTGCGTGGGGAGGACGAAAGCCGTCGCTGGCTGGCCGCTACCGGCTGCGGAACACCCCCACGTGCGTGGGGAGGACCAGGATCCCCGACCACCCGAGCGAGGTGGTGAGGGAACACCCCCACGTGCGTGGGGAGGACACTTCGTGACCTGCGGTGTTAGCGGGCGGGGGTGCGGTTTTTGTTTGGTGTGGTGGAAGTGTCGTAGGGCTGTGGTTGCATGCGGCTGCTGTCGTGATCGTGAGTGGGGGACATTGGAGTGAGCGCCGATCGGGAGTGGGTCGATGCTGGGATCTGGGGGAAGTCTAAGGGGCTGGTGCGGCCGTACCCGGTGGTCTGGCATCTGATCGATGCGGCTGCGGTGGCGGGTGTGTTGTGGGATCGATACCTGGCGGCGAATCAGCGCAGGATCATCGTGGAGGGGTTGGCTGTTGATGAGGGTCACGCCAGGTCGTTGATCATGTTCTGGGCCGGGTTGCATGATGTCGGTAAGGCGATACCTGGGTTCCAGGAAAAGAACGAGGCGGCGTTCACCGCGCTGTGCCGAGGCGGCGACTATGGGGACGGTCGCGTTGATTGCTCGTTGGCGCATGACGTCGCTGGTCAGCTGGCGTTGCCGGGGCTTCTGGGGGCGCTTGGGTATCCGCAGTCGGGGCGCCGGGCCAGTGACCGTATGGCGTACCGGGTGGGGCAGGTCGTCGGTGGGCACCATGGTCGTTTTCATCAGACCAGTGGTCCTCATGGTGGGCGTCTGCAGTTGGGTGGGGGCGCTTGGGCTCGGCAGCGTGAGGCTTTGGTTCGGGTGGTTCATGGTGCGGTGGGTTCGCCGACGCCGCCAGCGGCAGCGGACGCTGCGGCCTGTGTCCTGATCACAGGGCTTGTGATCTTGGCGGACTGGTTGGCCAGTCAGGAGCACTTTCTACGTCGGCAGTTGTCGCGGGTGCCGGAGTTGGCGACGGTGGAGTCCGCAGCGGCTCATCTATCGGAGTTGACCGATCCGGCTGTGGCTCTGGTCGATGAGGCCGGGTTGGGGATTCCCTCGTATCGCGCGGCCGGGTTCGCCGATTTGTTCCCGCATCGTCCGAATGCGCTTCAACGGTCGATCATCGACGAGTTGCTGCCCGTGGTGAATGGTCCGGGGCTGCTGGTCGTGACGGCGGCGACAGGGGACGGCAAGACGGAAGCGGGGTTGGTGTCGGCTCGCCGGTTGGCTGAGGTGTGCGGGGCCGGTGGCTTCTTCTTCGCGTTGCCGACGATGGCGACGTCCGACGAGATGTATCGCCGGGTTCGGGAGTTCGCGGTGAAGCTGGCTGACGGTCCGGCACCGGTGACGCTGTTGCACAGCATGTCGTGGCTGAACGCCGAGTATGAGGCACGGGCGGCTGCTGAGGTCGACGAGTCGGGCGTGGTGGTGTCCGACGACCCCGGCGGTCATGTGGTGGCGCCGGAGTGGCTGCGTGGCCGTAAGCGTGGCCTGTTGGCTCCGATGGCGGTGGGGACGATCGATCAGGCGCTGCTGGCCGCTTTGACCACCAGGCACAACGCGCTGCGGTTGTTGGGCCTGTCGGGCAAGGTGTTCATCGTCGATGAGGCGCACTCCTACGACGAGTACATGAGCGCGTTGTTGCGGCGGTTGTTGAACTGGTTGGGTAGGTACGGCTGCCCGGTGGTGTTGCTGTCGGCGACGCTGCCGTCGTCGCAGGCGGCCGCTCTTGTCCAGGCGTATCAGGAGGGTGCCGGCACGGAGCCGGAGCGGGTGGCCGTGCCGTATCCGGGGTGGTCGTTCGTGCCCGCCGCGAAGGGTGGCGTGGTCACGATCTCCTCGGCCGCGCGTGAGCGGGTCGTGGCGGGCCGGACGATGCGGTTCGGCGTTGACGTCCGTGCGGTCCGGCATGTCACGGGGCCGGACGCGAATCCGTTGGATCGTCGTGATGTTCTACGGCAGGTGCTGGCTCCGGTGGCGTCGGTCGGTGGCTGCGCCGCGGTGGTCTGTAACACGGTCAACGACGCTCAGCGGACCTGGCGTCTGGTGCGGAACTGGGCGCCGACCGGCGTGGATGTGCTGCTGTTGCATTCCCGGTTCCCGGCTCGTCGGCGAGAGGAGATCACGGCGCAGATCACCGGCAGGTTGGGCAGGGACGGGGACCGGTCGGTTCCGGTGATCGTGGTCGCGACTCAGGTGATCGAGCAGTCTCTGGATCTGGACTTCGATCTGTTGGTGACCGACCTCGCGCCGATGGCCCAGCTGCTGCAGCGGGCGGGCCGGTGTCAGCGTCACCTGCGGGTGAGGCCGTCGTGGGCCGCGGGGCCGCGGGTGGTGGTGCTCGACCCGCGGGACGCGTCCGGTGAGGGGCATGTCCGGCCGGCGGCGTGGGGCGAGGTGTATTCGCGGTACCTGCTGCGGGCCACGCATCTTCGTCTGGCGGGGATCGACAGTATCGCCGTTCCGGAGTCGGTGCAGGAGCATGTGGAGGCGGTGTACGTTCCAGGGCTGATCGTCGACGACCCGGTGCTGAGCGCGGAGTACGACGAGTATTGGGCGCAGGGAAGGGCGAAGCAAGGGGTGGCGGAGCTGGGGGTCATCCCGCACCCGGCGGAGGTCGCCGACCTGGCCGTGTTGAGCCACAACGAGACCCCTGAGTGGCGGGCGACGACCCGTCTGGGAGCCGACTCCGACCGGATCCTCTGCTGCTACCTCGACGAGGACGGCCAGCAATGGCTGGATCCACACCGACGGGTCGCGCTGCCGCGGCGAGGCTCCGGTTCTGGCGGTCGGTTCAGGAACACCGAGGTGAGGACCATCCTGCAGGAGACCATCCCGGTACGGGCGGACCTTCTGCGGGGCTACGAGCCCGCTCTGGCCCTGCCGCCGAGCTGGGGTGACAACGGCTGGCTCAAGGACCTGCGACCGCTGTGGTTCCAGATTGGCACGGACGGTGCGCAGCCGGCTGTCTGGGGCAACAGGACGGCCCACCTCGACCAAGAACTCGGCCTCGTCGTCTCCGTATCGGATTAGAGCTCAGATTGAGAAGTGCAAAACTCCTCAAACGGGCATCGGAGACACTGATTGGATCTTGAAGAGTATGCGGTGCGTCACAGATCATCAACGTTTCAGCACTTCGGTGCCCACCTCCCAGTGAAGCGGCCGGGGCGTCGCACCCATGGTTACGCACCGTCAGCGTACTCTCTTCCTGAATCTCTACCTACGACCTTCAGGAGTGCGTGTGGAAGACTGCGGAGCAGGGCTCGGTATCTCGGTGCGGTTGCCGGCCGCGTCGGTGTTGGCGATCGTGGTGATCGTCGTGCACCTGTTCG
This sequence comes from Solwaraspora sp. WMMD406, assembly GCF_029626025.1. Lineage (NCBI taxonomy): Bacteria > Bacillati > Actinomycetota > Actinomycetes > Micromonosporales > Micromonosporaceae > Solwaraspora > Solwaraspora sp. WMMD406. The sequence goes on along the minus strand of NZ_JARUBF010000001.1, from coordinate 7,053,371 downwards.
TGACATGGGCCGCCATCGTCCAGTAGTGGAAGAGCGGGGTTGCCGGCGGGTCAGACCCGCCGGCAACCCCACCTCACGGAAGTGAGGAGGTCGATCGCCATTGGACCAGGGCCCGGCCGACGACTGGAGCACCCCCACAGTGAGATTCCGCAGGGACTGTATGTCAAACAGCCGACACGGCGCTTCGCATCGGGACGTGAGTTCGGCAACCTCGACGCGCTTCCTAACTGAAAGCGATCACATCAATGACGAAATCGTTCGATCTGGTCGATCGGCCGTGGATTCCGGTGGTGGCCCGCGGTGAGTCCGTGCTGGTCGGGCTCCGGGAGTTGTTTGTCCGCGCGGCGTGCTTCGAGGACATGGTGTTGCCGGTGCCGCCGGCGGCGTCGGGGCTGTGGCGGATCCTGTACGCGATCACTGCCCGGGTGACCGGGCTGGACTCTGTGGGCGGGGCGCAGTGGCGGCGGCGTCAGGATCTGGTGCTGGATCAGGGGGCGTTTGTCGCGGAGGAGGTGGACGCCTATTTCGCGAAGTACCGGGGACGGTTCGATCTGTTCGACTCTGTCCGGCCGTGGTTGCAGGATCCTCGGCTGGCCGTGGAGTGTCCGAGGTCGTCGGGTGTGAACAAGTTGGTGTTCGACCGACCGGCCGGGAACACGCAGGTGTGGTTCGGACATCACACGGACGCTGACGCGGTGGCGCTGCCGGCGGGGGAGGCTGCCTGGTATCTGATCGCGCAGTTGTATTACGGCGCGTCGGGCCGGTGCAGCAGTCGTGAGGTGGCGGGTCAACGGTTCGCCAACAGCAACGCTGGGCCGTTGCGGGGTGCCATGTCGTACCACCCGCTCGGCGAGAACTTGTTCGAGTCACTGGTCGTGGGGGTTCCGCCCGGGAGGACGGGGCAGAACGAGGAGCCCGATCTGTGTCCCTGGGAGCGGGATGAGCTGCCGGATCCGCTCGCTGTTCCGTGGTCGGCGTCGTGGCCGTGCGGGGCGTTGACCGGTCGGGCACGGCACGCGGTGCTGCTTGTGCCCGACGGGGCTGGGGAGGCGGTGACGGACGCCTACGTGACCTGGTCGTGGCGTCTTCCCGGCCCGGAGCAGGACGACCCGTATGTGGTGCGGCGGCAGAAAAAGGAGGGCGGCTGGTATCAGCTTCCGGCCGACGGCTCCCGGGCGTTGTGGCGTGACGTCGATGCCCTGCTGGGCGGTAGCAGCGAGATCACGTCTCATCGCCCCGACATCATGATCACCGCGGCGGATCTCGGGCTGGACGGGCGGATACGGGCGTACGGGTTCGACCAGGACGGGCAGGCCAAGGACCGGCAGTGGTTCACGGCGGTGACGCCACCGGTCCTGGGGTGGCTTCGGGAGCGTGACCCGGTCACGGCTGACGGGGTGGCCGTGTTGACCCGGGCGGCGGAGACGATCGGCCGGCGGGTGGGCACGTCGTTGCGGCAGGCGTGGCGGGACGTGGCCAACGTGAAGGACCGCGACGGCCCGTGGGCTCGCACGGGCGAGGCGTACTACTGGGCGCGCGCGGAGGCGGTGTTCTGGAAGCACGTCGGTGAGGGCCGGTTCACCGACGGCGGCCGGGCGTTCGCCCGCCTCGGGCACGAGGCCATCGACTACGCCGCGGACGGTGAGGCGAGTCCACCCCGGATCGTGCGAGCCGTTCAGACGGCGCACCGGCTGCTGTCCACTCCAGCGAAGAAAGGATCCGCCACGTGACATCCACAGATGTCGAACAACGGCCGTCTGACAGGTTCGTCAGCAGGGTCACCGAGCGGTGCGCCCGTGACCGCGGCCAGCGGGCCGCGTTACGGCGCGGTCTGCGTCGCCCCCCGGAGCAGGCACACACGATGCACGCGGTCGTCGCGCCGCTGCTACCCGCCGGGGTGTCCAGAGAGCACGAGTACGCCTACTACGCGGTGGCGGCGATGATCGCCGGGGCCACCCGGGACCGGGCGGACACCGACACGGCTAGTGAGACCTCTGGACAGGACGTCGATGAGGTCACTGAGGAAACCGACGGGCCGGGCGCTGACGGCGGGCCGCCCACCAGGGCCAATCTGGGGGCGTCGCTGGCGTGGGCGGTGTGCCGGCCGGGCACAGGCCGTCGGGCGATGAACCGGGCCGCCGCCGAGAAGCGGCTGCATCTGCTGGTCCGGCAAGGCTATCCGGGCGTGTACCAGCAGCTGGCCGGCGTCGTCCGCTACATCGGCGCGGTCGAGGTCGAGGTGAACTGGGCACAGCTTCTCGAGGATCTCTGCCAGTGGCGGTACCGCCGTGACTGGGTCGCCAAACGGTGGCTTCAGTCGTTCTACCGCGTCCTGCACCAAGCCGACCGCCGCGCCGCGCGGCGCGACCCCAACCTGGAGGAATCAGCATGACCGCCCGATACGTCGAGATCCACCTGCTGCAGACCGTTCCGTACGCCAACCTCAACCGCGATGACCTGGGCTCGCCGAAGACGGTGCGGTTCGGATACGCCGAACGGACCCGCGTGTCCAGCCAATGCTGGAAACGCGCCGTCCGGGAAGAGCTGGAGGCCTCCTCGGGCGACGCGGCCAAGCGCACCCGGCGCCTGCCGCAGGCCGTGCAGACGCGTCTGACCGATCGGGGCTGGGAGCCCGAGCTGGCAACCTACGCGGCGGCGCAGGTCATGGCCACACTCACCACGATCGCGGTTAAGGTCGACGGTTTCAAGGTCGACAAGGACACCGGTGAGGCGCAGGTGCTGTTCTACCTGCCCGAGCGGGCCTTCGACGAGCTGGCCGACCTGTGTGTCGAGCACCGTGAACGGCTCACCGGTCTACGGGCGGGGACGGTCAAACTCAAGAAGGGGGAAGCGCCGCTACCGGCCGACGGCGTCCGCGAGGTGATGGGCCGCCGCAACGACGTGATCAACCTGTTCGGGCGGATGCTGGCGGAGCTGCCCGGCACCAACGTCGACGGCGCTGTCCAGGTCGCCCACGCGTTCACCACCCACGCCACCGACCCGCAGGTCGACTTCTTCACCGCAGTGGACGACCTCAAAGCCGACGCCGACCAGACCGGCAGCGGGCACATGAACAGCGCCGAGTTCAGCGCCGGTACGTTCTACCGGTACGCCAGCGTCAACCTCGACGACCTCGTCGCCAACCTCGACGACCGTGCCACGGCGATCGAGCTCACCGCGGCGTTCCTGTCGGCGTTCATCACCGCCATGCCGCAGGCCAAGAAAAACTCCACCGCACCGTTTACGGTCCCCGACCTGGCCTACATCACGGTCCGGGCCGACCGGCCGGTATCCCTGGCCGCCGCCTTCGAGACCCCGGTACGCGCATCGTGGGACAGCGGCTACGCCGACGCGTCGCGCCAACGACTCGCCGACTACGCCAATCGGATCCACCGGCTCCTCGGCGAGCGCGGCCGGATCTTCCACGGCCACGCCACGATCGACGACAAGGGGCTGGAACACCTCGGCGACGCCTGCCCAAGCTTCGACAGCCTGATCACCGCCGCCGTCGACCATGTGAGGACGCGGTGACCGGTCTGCTGCTGCGGCTGGCCGGACCGATGCAGTCCTGGGGCGACCACAGCACCTTCAGCGTCCGGGACACCGCCACCGTCCCCACCCGCTCGGCGATGACCGGCCTCATCGCCGCCGCCCTCGGACGACGCCGCGGCGAGCCGATCGACGACCTCGCCGCGACGCACTTCACGATCCGCGTCGACCGGCCCGGAACACTCATGTACGACTTCCACACCGTCGGCGGCGGCCTGCCCACCGACCGGACCGTGCCGACCGCCGAGGGCAAACGACGCCAACCCGGCACCGCGACGATCGTCTCCCGCCGCTACTACCTCGCCGACGCCGTGTTCACCGTCGCTGTCACCGGCCCAGACACCCTCATCACCCGCATACACGAGGCGCTGACCAACCCCGTCTGGGCCCCCTACCTCGGACGCCGGTCCTGCCCGGTGGAACACCCCTTCCTCCTGACCGGCCCGATCAGCGACGCGGCCGACCGCCTCGACGACCTCCCACTGCACCGCCGCCGCCCGGCGGACGACGAGGCCACCGTGCCGGTCGACTTCGTCACCGAGACACCCGGCGGCGACGGCGCCGCGAGCCGGATGACCCTCAACGATGTCCCCGTGGACCTGCACCCCCACCGGCGCCGATACCTCACCCGCCAGGTTCACATCACCACCCGCGCCCTGCCGGCCGATCTGTGCGCCGGCACCGGGGCCCACTATCTGGACGCTCTCGACGCATACCTGCAAGGAGCCGGAACGTGACCGCCTGGCTGACCCGGATCTCACCCGACCTGCGACACCCTGCTGCACGCCGCGACCTTCGCGACGTCACCGCCGTTCACCGCAGGGTGATGTCACTAGTGCCGGACAACCTGGGCGACCAGCCACGCCACCAGGCCGGCGTGCTGTTCCGGCTCGACCACACCACCACCGGCCCGGCACTGCTGATCCAGACCACCATGGCACCCGACCCCGGCCGGCTGCCCGACGGCTACGGCACCGTCCAGACCCGCGACATCTCCCCACTGCTCGACGCCCTGACCACCGGGATGGCCGTGCACTACCGGATCGCCGCCAACGCGTCGAAACGCGCGTGGAAAGGCGACAACGCCGGCAAAGTAGTAGCTCTGTCCGGCTCACACGCCGAACAGTGGTGGCACCGCAAAGCCGACGCCCACGGACTGACCCTGCGCCTGATCAACGCCCAACCACAACCCGCCGCGGTCGGCCGCACGATCCCCGTCCGCCACGCCATCACCCTGTTCGAAGGCCACGCGTTCATCTCCGACCCCGACCAGGCACGCGCCGCCGTCATGTCCGGCATCGGACGCGGTCGCTCCTTCGGCTGCGGACTACTCAGCCTGGCTCCCGCGCGATGACCTCCACCGCACGCCGCCGGCTCGCGGCCCCGACCCTGGCCATGCTCCCCAGGGTCGCGGACTCCCTCAGCTTCCTGTACGCCGACATCGTCCGCATCGTCCAGGACGACACCGGAGTCCTCGCCCAGGTCGACACCCCCAAAGGCGTCGAACGCGTCTACCTGCCCACCGCCGCCATCAGCTGTCTCCTCCTCGGCCCCGGCACCTCCATCACCCACCGCGCCATGTCCACACTCGCCCGACACGGCACCACCATCGTCTGTGTCGGCTCCGGCGTCGTCCGTTCCTACGCAGGCATCACCCCCACCTCCCTCACCACCACCTGGCTCGAGAAACAAGTCCGCTGCTGGGCCGACGACGGCCAACGACTACAAGTCGCGACACACATGTACGAACGCCGATTCGGTGAACCCGTCCCCGACGGCACCACCCTGGCACAACTGCGCGGCATGGAAGGCCAGCGCATGAAAGCCCTCTACCGGCTCCTCGCCCAGAAGTACCGCACCGGAAAATTTCGCCGCAACTACGACCCCGACGCCTGGGACACCCAGGACCCCGTGAACCTGGCCCTGTCCGCCGCCAGCGCCTGCCTATACGGAGTCGTCCACGCCGTCGTCCTCGCCCTCGGATGCTCACCAGCACTTGGCTTCGTCCACAGCGGCACCCAACACGCCTTCGTCTACGACGTCGCCGACCTCTACAAGGCGAAGGTCACCGTGCCACTCGCCTTCTCCATGAGCACCTCAGCCCAACCCGAACGCGACGTCCGACGCAAACTCCGCGACCAGTTCCGCCTGCTGAAACTGATGCCGACCATCGTTACCGACATCCAGCAGCTCCTTGACCCAGACAACGCCGTCGCACAACGGCAACCCGCAGCCGAGATCACCTCCCTCTGGGACCCCGACACCGGCTCCATGCCCTCCGGAGTCAACTACGGCACCGACCCCTGGGACTGAACCATGGCGTCAATGGTCGTCCTCGCCACCACCGCCGTACCCGACCACCTCCGAGGCGCCCTCAGCCGCTGGATGATGGAAGTCACCCCCGGCATGTTCGTCGGCACCCTGTCAGCAAAAGTCCGCGACGAACTGTGGAAAGCAGCGAGCGCCGTCGTCGGCGATGGCGCAGCCGTCCTCATCCACCCCGACAACACCGAACAAGGCTTCACCCTGCGCACCGCAGGCGAACGCCGACGCCGCCCAATCGATTTCGACGGACTCACCCTCGTCGCCATGACCCCCCTCGAACCACAGAACCTCGACACCACCGCTGACGAAAGCTGGCCGGACGACTGGTAGAACCCCAGGTCGCGAAGGGTCCTCCCCACGCACGTGGGGGTGTTCCGAAAGCGGCGAAGCTCGGCCTGACCGTTGACCTGTCCTCCCCACGCACGTGGGGGTGTTCCGGCGGTCGTACCAGGTCAACCGGTGGCAGCCGCGTCCTCCCCACGCACGTGGGGGTGTTCCGCCGCCCTGGACCTGGACCGGCTGCAGGCATGGGTCCTCCCCACGCACGTGGGGGTGTTCCGGCAAGACGAACTATGGGGCAGGCAGGACCATCGTCCTCCCCACGCACGTGGGGGTGTTCCGTTGAAGACTCCTCCCTTCTCTCTCGGGTTGTCGTCCTCCCCACGCACGTGGGGGTGTTCCGTCGAACACGGCCTGCTCGGCGCGCGCCAAGTCGTCCTCCCCACGCACGTGGGGGTGTTCCGACAGCAGCCTCACCCTGGATGATCTGCGTGCCGTCCTCCCCACGCACGTGGGGGTGTTCCGAAGCTCGACAAGGAGATCGCCGAGACCGAGCGGTCCTCCCCACGCACGTGGGGGTGTTCCGCTGCAGGGCCACACGGGAGACCGCCACGTCAGGTCCTCCCCACGCACGTGGGGGTGTTCCGTCTCTCAATGCGGCCTGGTGCGCGGCGGACGAGTCCTCCCCACGCACGTGGGGGTGTTCCGGATGGGAACGTCTTCATCATCGGCGGGTCCGCGTCCTCCCCACGCACGTGGGGGTGTTCCGGCCGCAACCAGATCTCGCGTGAGACCGGCATCGTCCTCCCCACGCACGTGGGGGTGTTCCGGTCAGCGGCAGATCGGTGCCGCTGGGTGCGAAGTCCTCCCCACGCACGTGGGGGTGTTCCGAGTTCGCCCGGGCCTGGTCCGAACACTCCGACGTCCTCCCCACGCACGTGGGGGTGTTCCGGTACTCGCTCATCTTCACATGAGCACGTCGTAGTCCTCCCCACGCACGTGGGGTGTTCCGCAGCAGGCGGTCGACCGGGCGGTGGCGGCGATGTCCTCCCCACGCACGTGGGGGTGTTCCGTAAGAGCTGGTGCTCGATAGAGCCTCTGGGAGCGTCCTCCCCACGCACGTGGGGGTGTTCCGGACCTTCGGCCAGCCGTCGCGAGCCTTCTTCGGTCCTCCCCACGCACGTGGGGGTGTTCCGACGGGCAAGCCCGCGCCGACCGATCCGCAGCTGTCCTCCCCACGCACGTGGGGGTGTTCCGGAGATCCTCGAGCACCGGGCGGCGGTCGCCGAGTCCTCCCCACGCACGTGGGGGTGTTCCGTGTTGCAACACTTCAGGTGGTCGCGGTGTGGGGTCCTCCCCACGCACGTGGGGGTGTTCCGCCGGCCAGTCAGGGCGGCGTCAAGCCGTCCACATCCTCCCCACGCACGTGGGGGTGTTCCGGTGTTCGGCATAGGGTCTCTCCCGGCCTGTTAGTCCTCCCCACGCACGTGGGGGTGTTCCGTGGGGTGCGTGTTCGCCGTCGTCCCATGGGCGGTCCTCCCCACGCACGTGGGGGTGTTCCGCTGGAATTATTCCCGGCGACGAGATGATCGCGTCCTCCCCACGCACGTGGGGGTGTTCCGTCGGACAGGGCGAACAACTTTCGTCTTCTGTGGTCCTCCCCACGCACGTGGGGGTGTTCCGTGCTGGGACAAGATCAAAGCGGGCGGCGCGGCGTCCTCCCCACGCACGTGGGGGTGTTCCGCGACAGAGACGACGGAGGCGCGAGGATGACGGGTCCTCCCCACGCACGTGGGGGTGTTCCGGCAGGAAAAGGGAATGGCGAGACGAACCGTTGGTCCTCCCCACGCAGGTGGGGGTGTTCCGCTCTTGGCGTCGACCAGGAGGGACAGGTCCCGGTCCTCCCCACGCACGTGGGGTGTTCCGGCCGCAGGTTTCGCCAGCGCCCCCAGTGGACGGTCCTCCCCACGCACGTGGGGGTGTTCCGCCGGCGGACCGGTTCGCCAAGCGGCTGCACACGTCCTCCCCACGCACGTGGTGTCAACGGCGGACTGGAATGACCACGTGATTCCGGCTGAATCGGACCTCCACAGCAGCCCGGCGAGGCTCCCAAGAAGGACCGCCAGCTTTACCCTTCAGCAACGCTGTCCCACTATCTGGACTTTCGGCCCGACGTGGGCAACCATGATCAAAACGCATCGGGACAGGACGGGTCACCGCTGGACGGGCCGGGACGTGAGGGATGTTCGTCGTACGAGCACCCACCGAGCACCCAACCGACCACAAGGGATGGATATGCGAAGGGGCCTGGCTGCCGTTTTGGCAGGTCAGACCCCTGTTGATCTCGCGCGCCCGAAGGGACTCGAACCCCTAACCTTCTGATCCGTAGTCAGATGCTCTATCCGTTGAGCTACGGGCGCAGGTGCCTGGCAAGCATACACACCTTGCCGGACCGCGGAGACTCCGGGATTCGAACCCGGGAGGGGCTTTAAGACCCCAACCGCATTAGCAGTGCGGCGCCATAGACCAGACTAGGCGAAGTCTCCCCGGCGGTCTTGTAGACCACCGCCGACCGAGGATACAGGGCCGGCCGGCGTCGCGGCAAAGCACCCGGCCCGGCTCGGCGGCCTGGCCTTACGGCGCCGGTCGGCCAGTGATCTCCTCCCAGCCCGGAGGGCAGGCCAAGGGCTTCGGCTCAGTGCACGTTGACGGGTACGACATCCGGCTCTGGCGCCGGCAGCCGGCCTGGCCGGACCACGACCAGAAGGATGAAGAGCGAGCAGAGCATGCCGCCGGTGATGACCGACGCCATCGCGGTACTGCCGGTGCCGAGCAGCCCGACGACCGGCGCGGCGACCGCGCCCACCCCGAACTGCACCGCTCCGAGGAGCGCGGAGGCTGTTCCGGCCGCCTCTCCGTGTCCGGCCAGCGCTAGTGCCGGCGCGTTGGGCAGTGCGAACCCGGACGCCGCGAGGACCGCCCACAGCGGGATCAGTACGCCGGCCAGGCCGCCGACGTTGGTGGCCGCGAAGCCGAGTAGCAGCGTCCCTGCGGCCGTACCAGCGACCAGCGAGCCCAGCAGGATCTGTTGCGGAGAGTAGCGGCGCAGCAGTCGTACGTTGAGCTGGGTGGCGGTGATCATGCCGGCCGCACCGGCCCCGAAGGCGATGCCGAACTCCTGCTCGTCGAGGCCGTACTGGTCCTGTAGAACGAAGGACGAACCGGCGACGTACGCGAAGAGCGCTGCCATGGCGAACCCGGCGACCAGCACCAGTCCGATGAAGGTCCGATCCGCCAGCAGCGAGCCGTAGACCCGGAGGGTGTCGCCGATGCGGGCTGCCCGGCGACGACGTGGCGGCAGGGTCTCAGGCAGCCCGAAGGCGGTGATGGCGATCAGTCCGAGCCCGAGTACCGCCAGCGCGACGAACACGCCGCGCCACTGCGTCCAGTTGAGCAGCGCGCTGCCGAGGGTCGGGGCGAGGACCGGTGCCACCCCCATCACCAGTAGTAGTCGCGACAAGACGCGGGCGAACGCCAGCCCGCTGAACAGGTCGCGGACCACGGCCATGGCGATCACGGCGGCTGCGGCGGCACCGAGCCCTTGAACGACCCTGAGGGTGCCGAGCACGGCGACGTCCGGCGCGACGACACAGAACACCGAGGCGAGTACGTGCAGCGCCATACCGAGCAGCAGCGGTCGCCGCCGTCCCAAGACGTCGGACAACGGACCGATGATCAGCTGACCGATCGCCAGTCCGGCGAGGGTGCCGGTGAGGGTCAGCTGCACTCCGGCGGCGGTGGTCCGCAGGTCGTCACTGATGGCGGGAAGCGCAGGCAGATACATGTCGATGGTCAACGGGCCGATGGCGATCAGGGTGCCGAGTACCAGGATCAGTCGGATCCGTTGCCAACGGCCGAGCTGTTCCCCGGAGATCGCGGTCTCGGTCCCGGCGTCGGCTGTCGCCGACTCGTCGGGCCGTCGGGCGAGCGTGGTCATAGTGCTTCTTCCGCGAGGGCGCGCGGCTGCGCGGCAGTGCGAGTGTCGGCCGGATCCCGAGTCGGGTGGATCTCGAAGGTCCGTCGGGCGCCACGGTCGCGGCGCGGGTGTCAGGACCAATCTAAGGTCGCCGTCGGACATTCCCAGCTCTGGTCGACGGTGCGGCGCATCACAGCTGGTGTGGCAGGAGGGTGGCCGACCGGGCGACGGCACCCCTTCCGTCCGGAATCCGATGGTTCCAGAGCGCGACAGTCGTTTTACGCCGTACCCAGTCAAATACGCCGGAACGTCGGCTCCGGGTGGTCGCCGCGCCGACCCGGGTCGGGTCCCAGTCCGACCGGATCGGGTCCCAGTGGGACGGTCGGTCGGATGCCTCGACGTGATCGACCGACAATAATGCATACGATTTGAATCATATTATCAGTCGTCATTATTAGATTGTCGCACGCTATCAGAAAACATCACGCCAAGGACTTGTCGCGGAAACGTCGTAGGCCTAATCTCTGGCCTCACCGTGGTGCAATTCCGCAGCGCGGTGAGCAGCGCCGTACCCGGCGTTGCCAGACACGGTGTGTCCTGCGGTGGAACCTGTCGCGGGACACCGGCCCAGCCGACCCGGAACCCCGGGTGGACCCCTTCGGTAAGGAGCCCGTCTTGCGTATCCGTCTTACCTTGGCGATCGCCGCCACCGCTCTCGTCGGCGCGTTCCTGGCGCCATCTACAGCGGCCGCGGCGCCGCAGCAGATCATCGGCGGCGGCACCGTCTCGTCCGCGCCGTGGGCGGCGGCCGTGTTCCAGAACGGCTCGTTCGCTTGCTCTGGCTCGATCATCGCGTCCCGCTGGGTGCTGACCGCTCGGCACTGTCTGGGTGGCACGATGTCGGTACGGGTCGGCAGCGTCTACCGGTCGTCCGGCGGTGCGACCAGCGCAGTGAGCGCCACCTACGGTCGCTACGACCTCGGACTGTTGTATCTGAGCAGCTCGATCTCCACCTCGTACGTGACGCTGGCCACCAGCAACCCGCCGGTCGGTTCGACGAACAGCATCTACGGTTGGGGCCGGACCTGCAGCACCTGCGACGCCTCTCCCCAGCTGAAGACGGCCTCGGTCCGCACGACGACGAACAGCGCCACCGACGCGTACGGTGGCCCGGCGATCCGGAGCACGGGTGTGAACGGTGTCGCCTGGCGGGGCGACTCCGGCGGCCCGCAGTTCTACAACGGACGGCAGGTCGGCGTCTGCTCGACCGGCAACGGGTCCACGTACCAGAACTACGCGTCGGTCGCGGCCAGCCGGAGCTGGATCGCGTCGGTCACCGGAGTCTGACACCAGCTGTTCCGCGCGTGGGGTGCCGCCGCCCGGCACCCCACGCACCGGTTGCCACACCCGTACCGCCTCCGTCCGGCCGGCGATCTGCAGGTGCGGCAGTTCCCGATAGCTGATCCGGCCACGGGTGGCCTGGTAGGTGTCCACGGTGACGGCGACCGTCCCGGGGGCGGTCCGGGCCTGCAGCCGTGCCGCCACGTTGATCACGTCACCGGTGAGGAATCCGACTCCGCCGTCGGTCGGACCAGTGACGTCGACCGCGGCCGTTCCGGTGGCGACGCCGACCCGGATGCGCACCCGTACCCCGGGGGGGAAATCAATCCGCCGTACGGCCGGGGCGAGTTCCATCGCCGCGCGGACCGCGCGGTAGGCGCTTCCGCCCGATCGGTCAAGATCCGCACCCGTGGATCCCGACGTGTAGTGGTCCGTCAGGTCCGGGGCGCGGTCCGTCAGACACGAGATGTGGTCTGTCAGGCCCGAGGCGTTGTTCGCCGAGCCCCGCACCGTCGGCCCGGCACGGTCGAAGACGGCCATCACCGCGTCTCCTACGTACTTCTCGACGACACCGTGCCAGTCGCGGATCACCGCGCGGACGGCCTGGAAGTAGGCCAGCTGCACCTGGCGTACCTCTTCGGGGGTGAGCCGGCTGGACAACTCGGTAAAACCGACCATGTCGACGAAAAGCACGCTCACGGTACGTCGTTCCGTCCGGGGAGACGGGTCGGTCCACCCGGTCGGCGGTGCCAGGCGTACCCCGCAGCCGGCACAGTAACGGTGTGTGGACCTCCTGGGTGCACGGCAGTTGGGGCAGGTCAGTGGGGCACTCGCCGAACAGCGGTAGCCGCTGGCGCGGGTCGTCGAGGCGGTGGGTGCGGTACGGCGGCGGTAGTGGTTGCGGCGGAGCGTCTGCATGATCGCCTCCTGCGCTGGGGCGGTGCCTTGTTCCGCTCCGGGGTGGATCTGGTCCGGACCAAGCGGACCGACGTATGGAACGGATGGCTGAAACGGTCCCAGCGGGGGATCGGCCTAGGATCTGTAGAACGACGTATGTCAGATACTCACACCCTTTATGTCGGTGATCGGATTGACACAGTCACGCGATGGCGGCTCGCTCGCCTGGAGCTCCGACGAGGTCCCCTTCGTCGGGCGTCAGGAGCAGCTGCGGATCCTGCACGAGTCGCTCCGCCGGGTCGAGCGGGGAGACACCGCCGCTGTCTTCGTCATGGGCGAGAGCGGCATCGGCAAGACGAGGCTGCTGACCGCCGCCAGCGATCGGCTGCGTACCGCCGGCGCCCTGGTGCTCACTGGTGCATGTCTGGACATCGGGGACGCGTCCCCGTTGCATCCGTTGCGGCAGGCATTACGGCGCTATCAGCCTGATCCCGGGCGCCGGGGCGCGCTGTCCACCGCGGCGGTGCGCGACCTGATGGCGGTCCTCGATGGCGACACCCGGGACCCGGACGGCGCCGGTGCGCTGCTGGAGCGGCTGTCCCGTGGTCTGGGCGCGGTGGCCGACGGCCGGACCCTGGTCCTGGTCGTCGACGATCTGCAATGGGCCGACCTGACCACCCGCCACCTGCTGCTCTACCTGCTGGCGGGGCTGAGCGACGTACGGTTGCTGCTGCTCGGCGCGGCGCGCACCGAGACGTTGCAGGGTGACGATCCGATCCGGCGGATGCTGTTGGAGCTACGCCGGTCACGGTCGCGATCGGGCGCCGTACACGTGTTGGAACTGGCGCCGTTGGACCGGGCGGAAACGGCGCGGCTGGTCGACGAGATCGCCGGTGACCAGGTGGACGCCGACGTGGCCGATTCGGTGTGGCGGCGCAGCGGCGGGGTGCCGTTCGTGGTCGAGGAGCTGGCCCGCGACGCCCGCGACGGCCGGGTCGGTCTGTCCGAGACGCTGCGGGAGATCGCGCTGTCGCACATCGACGCCCTACCGGCCGACGCCCAGCTCGTGTCGCACGCGGTGGCGGCCGGCGTCGAGCCGGTGGCCCACGAGCTGCTGGCGAGCGTGGTCGAGCTCGCCGAGGATCGACTGTTGACGGCGGTACGGGACGCGGTCGGGCAGCGGGTGCTGCTGTCCGAGACGGACGGCTACCGCTTCCGCTACCCCTTGATCCGGGAGGTGCTGGAGCCCCGGTTGCTGCCGGGGGAGCGGGTGCGGCTACACCGGCGCTACGCCGAGGCGCTGGCCGCCGGCCCCTCCGGTGACCTGCAGCACGCTCGGTTGGCGCACCACTGGCGGGAAGCCGGCGAGACGACCCGGGCGCTGCCGGCGGTGGTCGCGGCGGCCGAGGAGGCCGAGCGGTTGTACGGTTTCGCCGAGGCGTTCGAGCACTGGGCCAGCGCGGTCGATCTGGCCAATCATGTCCCGCCGGCCTGGCTGGTGGAGTTCGACGCGACAACGCTGGGGCGTCGGGCCGCCGAGGCGGCGCACCGCAGCGGCGAGCACGAACGGGCGTTGGCCCTGTTGGAGCAGTTGGCCACCAACCTGTTCGGTCCGCCGCCGTCGTGGCTCTACACGTTGCGGGCCCGCTACCTGACCGCGGTCGGTCGTCTCGCCGAGGCCGAACGCGAGTACGACCGTACCCTGGCCGCGCGGGACGTGTCGCCGAGCGAGCGGGTGGCTGCCGCCGCCCACTCCGCCGACCTGCTGCTGCAACTGTGCCGGTACGGCGAGGCCGGCCGGCGGGCCCGGGAGGCGTTGGAGTTGGCCGCCGGAGTGCCGGACGCCGCATCGGCGATGGTGCTCGCCGGGGTCACGCTCGGCTACAGCCAGGCCTATCTCAACGATCCCGAGGCCGGCAAACACGCGGTACGGCAGGCCCGGTGCACCGCGGAGTCGGCGGGCGGCCCGGCGGACGTGGCTGTCGCCGACCTGCATCTGGCCGAGCTGCTCAGCGGACCGCTCAACGAATTGGAGGACGGTGTCGCGGTCGCCCGTCAGGGTGCCGAGCGGGCCGAACGGGTCGGTCTGGCCCGGACGTACGGCACCCGGTTGTTGTCGGTCGCGGCCAACGGGTTGTTCCGGCTCGGCCGGTGGGCCGAGGCCGAAGAAGTGATCACCGCCGCGTTGCGGCACCGGCCGTCCGGGGCCGACGCGGTCGAACTGCTGCTGGCGCGGTGCCGGATCCACGTCGGATTCGGCCATCTCGACGGCGCGGAAGCCGACCTGGAGGCGATCGAGACGCTGTTGGCGGCCGGCGGCGGGGTCCGGCACATGCTGCCGTTGTTGACGCTGCGCGCCGGGCTGGCGATGTGGCGTCGCCGGTATCCGGAGGCGCGGGAGGCGGTGCAGCAGGGGATCGAGCTGGCGGAGAGCCGGTCGGACGACGTCTGGTTGCAGGCACCACTGGTGTGGCACGGGCTGCGGGCCGAAGCCGAGGCACGGTCCAATGGCGAGCCGGCCGACACTCAGGCCGTACGGCGGCTCGTCGGGGTGGTCGAGCGGATGGAGCGCAGCAGTACCACGGACACCGCCGCGCCGGTGCGCGACGCGGTGATCGGCTACCGGGAGCTGTGCGCGGCGGAGATCAGCCGGATCGAGGGCAGGTCGGATCCGGCACTGTGGGCACGGGCGGCCGAGGTCTGGGAACGGCGCAGTCATCCGTACCCGGCGGCGTACGCGCGGTTGCGGCAGGCGGAGGCGATGTACGCCGTCCGTACCCGCAACGCCGAAGCGACTCGGGCGCTGCAGATGGCATTCCGGACCGCCCGTCGGCTCGGCGCGCGCCCGTTCACCGAGGAGATCCAGGCGCTTGCCGCGCGTGCCAGGGTTACCTTGTCGGCCGGTGATCCGGAACCGATGCCCGAGGTGGACAGCCAGGAGCCGGTGACGCTACGGACCGGGCTGACCAGCCGGCCGGCCGCCGGCTCGACCGCCGGCTCGACCGCCGGCTCGACCGCCGGCTCGACCGTCGGCGAGCGGGTCGCGCGGGCGTTGGGTAACGAACGGGTCGGGCGGTCCGCGATGACCGAGCGGACCAGTCGGGCGTTGTCCAGCGGCGCGGCCGACGAGTTGGCGGTGCTCACCGACCGCGAACGTCAGGTGCTGGAACTGGTTGCCGAGGGACGGACCAACCGGGCGACCGCCGAGGCGTTGTTCATCAGCGAGCGTACGGTCGGCGTGCACGTCTCGAACATCCTCAACAAGCTGCAGGTCAAGACCCGAGTCGAAGCGACCCGGGTGTACATGCGTAATCAGCCTCGTGGATAGCGGTGGCGATTGTCGCCGTAGTGGCGGAAATCTGACTGGTAACCTGCCAGTCCGGGTCGCTCGCGTCGCCGTCCGGCCAACCCGGGCCAACCGGACGACGGCGCCGCCCGGAGAAGCGAACACCGGGCCTGCCGGGTTTGGCCAGTCCACATGCGTCATTGCGCCGATACCTCGGGCTGGCGTCGGCCTGGCACCCTGGGACCGGCCGCGCCGGTAGTGTCCTGTCTCGCCGGGTGGCCCGCCCGAGGGCCCAGGGCCACTGCAGACCGGAGGTGTTCGATGCCCGAACTTCGCTGGGGCCACGTACACGACGACATCCTCGAGATCCTCACCCATCGACCGACCGACGTCGCCGGTGTCGTCGAGGACCTTGCCCAGCTGCAGGTCCTGCTGGAGGCGGCCACTCCGGACGACAGCGAGAACCCGGTGGCCGACTTCAACCACCTCTACTGGGTGATCACCAAGACGATCCGGGACCGGCTGGACGAGGGGGCGTTCGCTGACCCGGATTTCCTGACTCTGCTCGACATCGAGTTCGCCGAGCGCTACTTCGCCGCTCTGCGGTGTTGGGGCAACCGGACCGACACGCCGATGGCCTGGCAGGTGCTGTTCAGCCGGTTGCGGGACGAGAGCATCCGATCGTTGCCGTCCGCCGCGGCCGGGGTCAACGCACACATCAACTACGACCTGCCGTTCGCCCTGCTCAGCACCTGGCACAAACTCGGGTCGGGACCGGACAACGACGAGCAGCACCGGGACTACCTGTACATCAACGAGATCTTCTTCGACCGGATCCCGGACCTGCGCCGTAGCTACCTGAGCACGTGGCAGATCTGCATCGATCGGTTGAACGGCAAGATCGACGATTGGTACCAGAACCGGTTGGTCGAGTTCACCCGCGACATCGCTTGGCGCGACGCGGCGCGGATGTGGCCGACTCGGCACGACCCGGAAACCATGGAGCGGGAGCGGGCCCGGTTGGACAAGCACACCGCCTTCATCGGGTGGGCCCTGCTGTCGCCGGTGGCCAGCATGCTGCAGTAGCCGGCCTCTTGCTGCAGTAGCCGGCCTCGCGCGGGAAGATGTCCGCGCCGGTCGGTCGGTGCGGATCAGGCAGGCTGGTCGAATCGGGCCCGTGCGGCCAGCACCGTCGGCATCTCCGCTTCCACCAGTTCGATGAGTTCGGTCAGCTTGCCGGCGATCCGCTGGCCGAGCGGCGTGAGACTGTATTCGACCCGGGGTGGGATGGTCGCCTGCACATCCCGGAGGACCAGGCCGTCCCGCTCCAGCGCCTGTAGCGTCTGGGCCAACATCTTTTCGCTGATGCCGTCGACCCGTCGACGAAGCGCGTTGAAGCGGTAGCTACCAGCGAGCAGCGCACTAAGTGCGAGTATGCCCCATTTGCCCGATACGTGGTCCAGGGTGGTTCTGGACGGGCATCCTCGGGCGAACACGTCGGCGATCAACTCGTCCGTGGGGTCGGGCGAGCGTGGGTCGGGCGTGTGTGGATCGGTGAACGGGGCGTCGCTCGTGCTGGACCGGCGAACCATTCCTCCAGCGTAACCGTCCGCTGGCACCTACCTGCTGACCGTACTCACCGTCTGATGGCACCTTCCAAAAGTTAGTGCAATCGTTCAGGGGGCAGGTGAAGCAGTACGTCGACCAGGGAGTCATCATGATCACCGTTACCGCAGCCTCCGGCCACCTCGGCCGGCTCGTCCTGACCGAACTCCTCGACCGGGGAGTGCCACCAGAGCAGATCGTCGCAGCGGTCCGAACACCGGAGAAGGTCGACGACCTCGCCAGCCGGGGCATCCAGGTCCGGTTCGCCGACTACGACCAGCCGCAGACCCTCACCTCGGCCCTCGCCGACACCAGCAAGCTGCTGTTCATCTCCGGCAGCGAGGTCGGGCAACGGATCGAGCAGCACCGCAACGTGGTCGAGGCCGCTCAAGCGGCCGGCGTCGGCCTACTCGCCTACACCAGCATCCTCAAAGGGGACACCAGCAGCGTTCCACTCGCCGTCGAACACCTGGCCACCGAGCGGCTCATCCGGGCATCCGGGCTGCCGTTCGTCCTGCTGCGCAACGGCTGGTACGTCGAGAACTACACCGAGGCCGCCCTCGGCCCCGCCGTGGACAGCGGAACCATCCTCGGTGCCGCCGGCACCGGCCGGGTCGCCGCCGCCACCCGGCGGACTTCGCCAGCGCGGCCGCCGCCGTCCTCGTCAACGACGCGTCCGCCAACTCCGCGTCCGCCAACTCCGCGTCCGCGAACCCGGCCGGCACGGTGTACGAACTCGGCGCCGACGAGCCCTTCACCCTGGCCGAACTGGCGGCCGAGATCAGCCGGCAGAGCGGCCGTCAGGTCACCTACCAGGACCTACCGGCCGAGACGTACGCCAAGACCTTGACCGAGGCCGGCGTACCGGAAGGGTTCGCGACCGTCCTCGCCGCCGCCGACGTCGGCATCGCCCGAGGCGAACTGACCACCGACAGCGGTGACCTGAGTCGGCTCATCGGCCGACCGACCACCTCGCTGGCCGAAGCGGTCCGCCGGGGACTGGCGGCCCTGGCCCACGCCGGCTGACCGACCAGCCTCAGCCGGCGGGCGCGGCCGCCGTCGCGGGGGCCGACGGCGGCAGCGGATAGTTGGTGACGATCAGGTCCCGGCTGCCCCGGTTCGCCGCCCGCAGGTTGATGTCGCGGCGGGTCGGCATCGGCGTGATCATGAAGTCCGCGCCGAACAACTCCCGGACGAACGGCGTGTCGCTGTTGGTCAGCGTCAGCCACACGCCACGGCCGGCGGCCCGCCGCATCGCGTCCCGCAGCCGTACGTGGTCGGCCTCGCCGAACTGCTCCGGGGTGTACCGCTTGAAATCCGCCCACCCACCCGACGGCACGTACGGCGGATCCAGGTACACCCAGTCGCCCGCGTCTGCTTCGTCGAGTTGTGTGGTGAAGTCCGCCACCCGCAGTTCGGCCCGGGCCAGCAGGCTCGCGGCGCCCAGCAGGATCGCCCGGTTGTAGTAAGGGCGGTCGTAGGCGCCGTACGGCGTGTTGAACTGCCCCCGGCGGTTGACCCGCCACAACCCGCGGAAAGCGGTCTTGTTCAGATAGATGACCCGTACCGCGCGCTCCAGGTCCGAGCAGTCCGCAGGCGACCGGTGGCGCATCGCCGCGAAGTGCTCGGGGGTGTTGGGCTGCTCGTCCAGCAGCCGCATCACCGCCTCCGGATCCTTGGCAACCATCGTGAAGCAGACGATCAGCTCGGGGTTGGCGTCGCTGAGCACCGCCCGGCGGGGCGACAGTTCGAAGAACACCGCGCCACTACCGAGGAACGGCTCCCGGTAGACGCCGGTGAAGTCGGGGGCGGCGGCCACGATCGTCGACGCGTACCGGGTCTTGCCGCCCGCCCACTTGAGAAAGGACCTACCCGGCGCGGTGGTGGTACTCGTGGATCTGCCGCCGGACCCGATCATGGGCCGGATCATACCCACCGCCCTCGGCTGACTCGCGTCGATCGGCGGCCGGGCCCCAGGCATACTGCGGGGAGGCGAGGAACTCGGCGAGTAGGCTGGCCGAGCCCGGGGCGAGCGGGCGGCCGTCGGTGATCTGGTCCGGCAGCAGGAACAGCATGGCCGCTCCTTCGCCGAGGAGCACGTCCCGCTGCCGGGCCCGGGTGGAACCGTAGTAGTAGTGCCCGGTCCGCCCGGGCGTCAGCTCACGCCGGCAGAACAGCCGCAGTCCTCGCTCCGGTCGTAACCCGGTCTCCTCCCACAGTTCCCGCCAGGCGGTCTGTTCCGGTGTCTCGCCGGGCTCGCAGTGGCCACCAGGCACACACCAGGTGTGCGGATGGCTGGGTGCCTGCCCGTCCCTGAGCTGTAGCAGGATCGCGCCTGCCTGGTCCACCAACAGCACCGCCGCGACGTCGCCCACCTCACCAGTGTGCGGCTATCCGGCGGTGAGCGGGAGCAGCACGCGAAACGTGGTCCGCCCGGGTCCGGATTCCACCCGGATATCGCCACCGTGCTTCTTCACCACGATCCGGTATGAGATGTCTAGGCCGAGTCCGGTGCCCTCGCCGATCGGCTTGGTGGTGAAGAACGGCTCGAAGATCCGGGGTCGGACCTCGGCCGGGATGCCCGGCCCGGTGTCGACGATCTCGACCGACAGATGGTCGTCGAGCCGCCCGGTGCGCACGGTCAACACACCGGGCGAGGTGTCGAAGCCGGTCGACGCCATCGCGCCGAGGGCGTTGTCGATCAGGTTGGTCCACACCTGGTTGAGCTCTGCGGCGTACGCCGCCACCGGCGGCAGCGAGCGGTCGTAGTCGCGCTCCACCCGTACCTGGGCCGGGATCTTGCCGGTGAAGATGGCGAGGGTGGCGTCGAGCAGCTCGTGCACGTCCACCGTCTGATGCGGCGCCCGGTCGAGCTGGCTGTACTGCTTGGCCGCGCCGACCAGCCCGGAGATCCGACCGACGGCGTCTTCGATCTCGCCGAGCAGCAGCTCGGTCTCGACGGTGTAGGCCAGCCAGCGTACGGCCGGCATCAGGTCGGCGGCGTCGACCGCCGCCGCCACCTCCGCCAGGCCGTCGGCGTCGAACCCGCCGGCCACCAGCGTCGGCGCGATCTCCCAACCCTCCGGTACGGCGTGGTCGTCCAACCAGTCGGTGAGCTCGTCCTCGGCGTCGCTGGCCTCCAGCGCCGACCGCTTCGGTGCCTTGGCGGCCCGCTGCACGGCGGCTTCCTGCAGCCCCACCAGCCGGCGCAGCTGGGCGCCGTCCAGCCGCCCGTCGGCGACCATGCCCAGCTTCTGCCGCATCCCGGAGATCCGTTCCCGCAGGACGGCGGTGGCGCGGACGGCGGCGGCGGCCGGGTTGTTGAGCTCGTGGGTCAACCCGGCGGTGAGCGAGCCGAGCGCCAGCAGCCGCTCCCGTTCGCCGATCACCGTCTGGTTGGTGCGCATCGCCACGAAGAGCCCGTCCAGCAGATGCATCGCCATCGGGAACCACTGCCGGATCGCGGTGGCGAATGCCTGCGCCGGCAACGCGAACAGCGAGACGTCGGTGAGCGCCCGCATGGTGTTCGGATACACCTGCTCCATCCGGTCGCCGGCGTACGCCTGGGTGGCTCCCGCGTACGCGCCCCGATGGTCGCTGCGGGTCACCTCGACGTCGGCGCCCCGGACCCGGCGGGTCAGCGCCACCGAGCCGGCGAGCAGGACGAAGAAGCACTCGGCCGGGTCGCCCTCGACGTAGACGGTCGAGCCGCTGGGGCGGTGCTGTACCCGACCGAGGGCGGAGATCTCGGCCAGCTGCTCCTCGGTGAGCGATTCGAACAGGAACAGCTCGCGCAGCCGCGCCGGGTCGAGTCGATCGCCCGCCGTACCGCCGTCGTGGTCGTCGTCGTTCACTGGGCCGCCAGGTATCGATGGGCGAGGGTGACCACCAGCGCGCCCTCGCCGACCGCCGAGGCGACCCGCTTGACCGACTCGGATCGGACGTCGCCGGCGGCGAACACTCCGGGCACGCTCGATTCCAGCAAGTATGGCTCGCGTGGCAGCGACCAGCCAGGCGGTCGCCGTCCGCCGGCGGTGAGGTCCGGCCCGGTGACGATGAAGCCGCGATCGTCGCGGACCACGGTGTCGCTCAACCAGTCGGTACGCGGTTCGGCCCCGATGAAGACGAACAGCCAGGACGTGTCGACGTCGCGGGTGGTGCCGGTCGCCACGTCCCGCAGGGTCAGCTTCTCCAGGTGTCCGTCGCCGGCACCGGCGACGACCTCGGTGTACGGGTGTACCTCGATGGTGTCGATCCGGTCGATCTGGTCGATCAGGTAGCGCGACATGGACCGGCTCAGGTCCTTGCCCCGGATCAGCATGTGCACCCGGTCGGCGTGCCGGGAGAAGTAGACCGCCGCCTGCCCGGCGGAGTTCGCACCGCCGACGATGTAGATCTCCTGGCCGTGACAGTTGGGTGCCTCGGTGGCCGCCGAACCGTAGAACACGCCCCGGCCGGTCAGTTCGGCCAGACCCGGCGCGTCGAGCTGGCGGTACGACACCCCGGTGGCGAGCACCACGGTGTGTCCGGCGATGGTGCTGCCGTCGGCGAAGTGCAGCAGGCGGGTGGCGCCGGCGGTGCTCAGGCGGACCGCGTCGCGGGTGGTGAGCAGTTCGGTGCCGAATTTCAGGGCCTGCCGCCGGGCCCGGTCGGTCAGTTGGGCGCCGGAGACGCCGTCGGGGAAGCCGAGATAGTTCTCGATCCGGCTGCTCTGTCCGGCCTGTCCGCCGGTGGCCTGCCGTTCGATCAGCACGGTACGGAGGCCTTCGGAGGCCCCGTACACCGCCGCGCCGAGCCCGGCCGGTCCGCCGCCGACCACGACCAGGTCGTAGAACTCCTGCGCCGGGGTGGTGCGCAGACCGACCTGGGTGGCCAGTTCGTGCTGGGACGGGCAGCGCAGCACGGTGCCGTCGGGGCAGATCACCACCGGGATGTCGGCCGGGCTGGCGTCGGCCGCGGCGAGCAGCCGGGCCGCTTCCGGGTCGTCGGCCAACAACCAGCGGTACGGCACCAGGTTGCGGGCCAGGAAGTCCCGTACCTCGAACGAGGGTGCCGACCAGCGGTGGCCGACCACCCGCAGCTCGTCGGCCGAGCCGGCCGGGGTGGCCAGCCAGGATTCGAGCAGGGCGTCGCAGACGGGGTACAGCTTCAGTTCCGGCGGATGCCAGGGCTTGAGCAGGTAGTGGTCGAGGTCGACGACGTTGATCGCGTCGATGGCCGCGTCGGTGTCGGCGTAGGCGGTGAGCAGCACTCGGCGGGCCTGCGGGAACAGGTCCATCGCCGCTTCCAGGAACTCTATGCCGTTCATCTCGGGCATCCGGTAGTCGGCGAGCAGCAGCGCCACCTGCTCGCCTCGGAGCTTGATCTCCCGCAGCGCGGTCAGCGCCTCCGCGCCGGAGCCGGCCCGCACGACGCGGTAGCGGTCGCCGTAGCGGCGGCGGACATCGCGGGCCACGGCGCGGGAGACGCTGGGGTCGTCGTCGACGGTGAGGATCGCCGGGTTGGTCACGGCACCAATGAAAGCACCTCACACCCGCTGGTGGCTGCGGTGCGCCGCCAGCTGTCCGGCGACATCGACGGGTGTCGGTAGGTCGGCCATCAGTGCGGCGGCCCGACCGACCCCGCTGGTCGCCGGCCCGTCGGCGAGCAGCGCGTCGAGGTGGGCCGGGGTCACCGCCGCCGGGTCGCACCACATCCCGAGGCGGTGCCGGCCGACCAGTTCGGCGTTGCCGAACTGGTCGGCGCCGTGGGGGAGGACGAGTTGGCCGACACCGGCGCAGATCGCGGTCATCATGGTGCCGGATCCGCCGTGATGTACGACGGCGTGGCAGCCGGCGAGTGCCGGCAGCAGCGGGAGCCAGCCGGCCACCCGTACGTTGGCCGGTAGCGTGGCCAGCGCGGAGAGATCGGGTCGTTCTCCGGCGGCGAGGACGAAGTCGGCGTCGACCTCGGCGGCGGCGTCGAGGGTCCGCCGCAGCCCGGCCAGCCCGGCCAGGGCCGGCACCACCGTGCCCAGGGTGATCAGCACCCGGGGGCGGTCCGGGAGGCGCCACAGCCAGTCGGGGAGGGCGCCGCCGGCGTTGTACGGCACGTACCGCATCGGCCAGCCGTCGCCGTCGCCGCTCATCAGTTCGGCCGGTGCCAGGTGCAGCACGACCCGGTCGGGAAGTTCCAGGGGTACGTCGAGCCGGGCGTACACATCGGTCAGGTGCGGCAGGAAACGGGCCGCGAGGTCGTCCTCGCGCAGCAGGTTGAATCCGTGTTCGACGGCGGGTACCCGCAGCGCGCGGGCGGTGAGCGGCCCGACCGGATGCAGCCGGGAGTGCACCACCAGGTCGGGTCGCCAGCGTCGGGCCAGGGCGAGGGTGCCGTCGGCCATCAGGTCGGCGATCCGGCTGAAGCTCTCCAGCAGCAGGGTGTCGATGCGGCTGCCGGCGGCGGCGATCCGCTGGCCTCGGGCGCGCATCCAGGCGGCCCGGTCGGCCGGGGTGCCCTGGCCGGCGCGGAACACCGCGCCGACCGGGGCACCCGGGGCGACGTCGGCCACCGGTAGGCCGGCCTGGGTGGCGCCGTTGACTCCTTCGGCGGTGGTGGCGACCAGTACCTCGTGTCCGGCGGCGCGCAGGGCCCAGGCCAGCGGGACGGTCGGGAAGAGGTGTCCGGCGCCGGGCGGGCTGGCGAACAGTACGCGCATCACCGCGTCCTTTCCATGGTTGACACAGGATGTCGACAATGGATAGTTTATCGGTATTGATGCCGGTTTGACGATGCGGGTGTGGCGTCCGTGTCGTCCCGGTTCCACCAGAATGGAGAGCTGGGATGGCCGCAGCGGCGGATGTGCCCTTCACCCCGGACCTGCACCTGCGTCTGCTGCTGAGCATCGACCGTGGTCACAACGTGCAGCGGGCCGTGCGGGCGGCGGTCGCGCCCGGCGCGCGGGTGCTCGACGCCGGCACCGGCAGCGGCCTGCTGGCCATGATCGCCGCCGGAGCCGGGGCCGGTCACGTGGTCGCCGTCGACCGCCACCACGTGACGTTGGCCCGGACCGTCGCCGCGCACAACGGCCTGGCCGACCGGATCACCTTCCACGAGGCCGACCTCGCCGCACTCGGGCCGGCCGACCTCGGGGGCCGGTTCGACGTGTTGATCGCGATGATCCACACCAACCACCCGTTGATCGACGAGGAACGGTCCCGGCTGGTCCTCGACCTGCGGCACCGGTTCGGCACCCCGGACTGCGTGGTGATTCCCGGCGAGGTGCGCTACCAGGCCACCGGCTGCGAGCGGCTGGACTGGGACCTGGCCACCGAGCTGACCGACCTCGACCAGGCCGGCGAAGCGCTGCGCGGCGCGTACGGTCGGGACTTCGGGCCGCTGGTGGACGCCGTCCGCCACGGGGTCGCGATGCGCGGGGCCCGACCGGCCAAGGCGGTGGCCCACGCGTGGCGCTCGCCGACCAGGTCGGGCGCGCTGCGCTTTCCGCGCGGCGACGTCCGGCTGCTCACCGCCGCCCACGACTGGGTCAGCTTCGACTACCAGGCGGCGACCTTCCCCGGCTTCCCCGACGAGGTACGGCTGGTCGCCACCACCGCCGGCCGGCTCACCGGGGTCATCTGGACCCAACAGCTGCGGTACGCCGGACAGCCACTGTGGACGAGCGAGTCGTACAGCCCGCTCGCCACCGCCCGGCTGGTAGACGAGGGCCAGGAGGTGACGCTGCTGACCGGCGACCGGTGGCGGGCGACCAACATCCTGAGTCACCACCAGCCGACGTAGTCCTCCAGGAAGGCGGCGAGATAGGCCGGCGAGTCGACCAGCCGGGCCAGCCGCGCCGCCTGCACCCGATGCAGGAAGGCTGCCGCCGGCGTACCGTAGCCGGGCGTGTTGACCAGGTCCATCATCCAGTGCACGAACTCCTGTGCCCGCCAGATCCGGGCCAACCGCAGGTCGGAGTAGGCGTCGGCGCGGCTGTGGTCGCCCGAGGTGAACCGGTCGATCAGCCCCAGCGCCAACTCCTCGGCGTCGGCCAGCGCCAGGTTGAAACCCTTGCCGCCGACCGGCGGCACGATGTGCGCCGCGTCGCCGACCAGAAACAGCGAGCCGTATCGCATCGGTGCGCAGACCAGGCTGCGCATCCGTACCGTGCCGGTGGCGGTGATCGGCCCGGTGTGCAGGGTCCACGGCTCGTCGACCGCCAACCGGATGCCGATCTCCTTCCAGATCCGGTCGTCCGGCCAGTCCGCCCGGGTCTCCTGCCGGCCGCACTGCAGGTAGAACCGGCTGACCGTCGGGGTCCGCCGGACGTGGACGCAGGCACCCGACTCGTGCAACGCGTTGATCACACAGTCGCTCGACGGCGGCGCTTCGGCGAGCACCGACAGCCAGGCGTAGTCGTACTGGTAGTCGTAGCTGCGCAGGGCGCTGCCGGGTACGGCGGACCGGGCCACGCCGTACTCGCCGTCGCAGCCGGCCACCACCTCGCAGCGCAGTTCGCCCCGGCCGTCGGCGAGGCGGATCAGGGGTCGTCCGGTGAGGTCGGTGATCGCCTCGGCCGGGGTGTCGAACCGCAGGTCGCCACCTTCGGCCAGGTAGATGTCCACCAGGTCGCGCACCAGGAACTGTTGCGGGTAGATGTAGTGGCTGCGTCCGTCGGCGAGCGGTTCGTACCGGACGGGGTGGCGGCGGCCGGCCGAGCGGAACTCGACGGCGTCCTCGACCGCGCCGGTACGCAGCAGGTTGTCGGCGAGGCCGTGCCGGCGGAGCAGCTCCACCACCCGGTGCTCCACCGTCGCCCCCCGGGCCCGGTTGGCGATGTACTCCCGGTCCCGCCGTTCCAGCACGACGCACTCGATGCCCGCCCGGCGCAGCAGCACCGCCAGCAGCATGCCGGCCGGGCCGGCACCGACGATGCCGACCCGCGTCTGCTCGGTCAACCTTGCCCCCTGACGTGGTCGGTGGTGGTGTGGCCGCGAAGGGCGAACAACCGGGCCCGCATCATCTGGCGGACCACGTGGACACCCGGTTGGCTGTGGCGCCCGGCGGACCGGGCCGCCATCCGCAGGCTGGGCAGGACGTCGCCACCGAACCGGGAGCAGATGAGCTGGTGCGCCTCGTACGCCTCGACGGTGGCGTCGACGAACTCCTCGAACGCGCTGTCGACGATGTCGGTGCCGATCTTCGACCGCATCACTCGTACCTCGGCGAACAGGCTCATCAGGTAGGCGTGGTCGCGGGTCTGCAGACCGCTGAAGCCGGCCCGGACCGCTGGCGGGGCCATCGCCGGCCGGATCAACCGTTCGTAGTCGACGGGGGTGAAGTCGCAGGTGAACCGGAAGGCGGCGGTCGAACTGCGCATGAAGGCGGCGGCCACACCGAGCGCGTCCCGGGCGTCGGCGGCCCGGCCGTCGGCGCTGGCCCGCAGGAAACCGGTGAGCCCGACGATCGAACCCTGCATCAGCGCGAAGAAGAGCTGGTGTCCGACGAGCCACCGCTCGCCCGCCGTGGTGGACACCTCGTCGAGCAGTTGCGGGGTGGTCGGCCCGGCCGGTGCCGCCGGTAGCGCGGCCTGATCAGCACCGATACCTGATTGGCTGCCATGCGCCGCGTAGTTCAGCAGGCTATCCAGTCCGTCGGACAGGCGCGCGAATTCCTCGAAGCTGAGAGCAGAAAGGCCGTTTTCTTGCGCATTACTGGATACCGCCAGGTGTGCCATTCGTAGGCCCTTGAAGAAGGTCACGCCTGGTTGGCTACGGGTCCGTACGACCCGGAAGTAGCGGTCGTGTTCCTGATAGTCGGCCTCAGGCGAGCCGACCTCGGCGGTGGTCGACGACTGCGCGGTGTCGGTGTCGGACCGCTCCGGCTGTTCGGGAAGGTCTGGCCGCTCGCCCGGAAGTCCTTGCGTGTTCAAGTGTTCCGGTCCGCCGCTGTCGCCGGTGACGTTCGTGCGGTCCTCTGCGCCGAGGATTGCGAGGTGAAGCTGCTGCCGATCCGACGGCAACAGTTCCGGGTACGGAAGACACAGTGAGCCATCAGACACAGGGTCAGCCCTTCTGGTGGCTTTCCGGGCAGGGGGTGGTATCGCGATAACTTGCCGACGAACAGGACGAACTACCCCCGTCCGTCGGGCATTAACAATGCGGCAAATTCTTGCGGCAGCCGTGATCTCTGTCAATCCCCGAGTGGATGTCTAGTTCTTGAAGGCGGCATTTTTGCACGTCAATGCGGGTGGCGTCGGTCCGAGGTGTGTTCGTGGGGTACTGCTGTCACTGTCACACCCCGGGGCCGGTGGCACGCCGCGGTTTCGCGCCGGTGCGGGCCATGCGCATCGGCGGGCATCGCGACGTGACGCCCCGCCGCCGAAGGCCCGGCGGCGGGTGCGGTTGCGGTGTGTGGTCGTGTCGGGGTCCGACGTCAACGTCTCGCGCCCTGACGAGCGGTCGGCCCTGCGGGGCTACCGCCTTTGCCGGCCGGTTGTCCTCCGGCCGGACGGCGGCTTGTCCTCCGGCCGGACGGCGGCGCGCTACCGGCGCGTCAGCGAGCGGGTGGTGCGGTGCCGGTGGGGCGGTGCCGGTGGGGCAAGGTCCGCCGGGCGCTCAGTGGCGCACCTTGTCCAGCATCGGGTCCGACTCGGAGCGAGGCAGGACGTACGGGGCGGTGATGGTGTCCACTCCGGTGCCCCGGGATCCGCTCGGTCGGTAGGTGACCGTCGCCGCGCCCGCTGAGGCGGCTTCGACGACTCCTGCGCACCAGGTGCCGCCCCGGTACACCCAGACTGGGTCCGACGGCTGGTAGCGGTCGGTCGGGTAGACGTCCCTGGGGTCCCGTTGGCTGGGGTTGAGAATGGGAGCTGGCATGGCTCATCGCCCTCCTGTCTCGTTGCGCGCGGTGCCGTCGCAGGGCCACCGGAGCGGGTCGGCTGATCCGAGAATGACTACTGCTGGTGACTGAATCTCTACTTCACACCAGAGCTCGTGGGAGCCTTCGCCAAGATATGTCCGTTTCTTCATCACGTTAAGTAAACCACTGGATACACCTTCACGTGCGCTATCATGCTCGCTATACCTTGCAGGCGCAAGAGCGGATGCACGTGCATTTGGACGTTCGCCCGGGCGGTCGGACTGTCGGGTAAACCAGTTCAGCGAATAATGTCCGATTTGGGATCAACTAAATGCAAAAACCAGAAAATGACCTGTCGGGCGTCGAACTGCCGCTGCTCAGCTGGCAGAAGAGCAGCCGGAGCAACCCCAGTGGAAACTGCGTGGAGCTGGCCCGCCTGCCGGGTGGCAGTGGGATCGTCCTGCGCAACTCTCGCTATCCGGACGGGCCGGCGTTGGTCTACACCCCGGCCGAGATCGAAGCCTTCATCCTCGGCGCACGCGATGGTGACTTCGACCACTTTATTCGATAGCATCGATCGCGCCGAGCCCTGATCCCCGAGACGGTCCACTGGCCGGAATCGGACCGACGGACCTTAGAGATCACCCTCAGGTCATGGCATGCTTACTCGCCAGCGGTAGTTGCCAGCGAACTTGAGGGTGTCCGGAGGTCGGCGGGTGACGATGACAGCCCAGTCAGATGGCGGTTCGGCCACCGGCCCGACCGTGCTGCGGATGCTGCTCGGCGCCCAGTTGCGCCGGCTGCGGGAAAGCCAGGGCGTGAGCCGGGAGGCCGCAGGCTGGCACATCCGTGCCTCGGAGTCGAAGATCAGCCGGATGGAACTCGGTCGGGTCGGTTTCAAGGAACGCGACGTCACCGATCTGCTCACCCTCTACGGCGTGACCGATTCCCGGGAACGCACCGCGCTGCTCGGCCTGGCCCGCCAGGCCAACACACCGGGCTGGTGGCATCGGTACGGCGACATCCTGCCCGGGTGGTTCCAGTCCTATCTCGGACTCGAAGCCGCCGCGAGGATGATCCGGACCTACGAGGTCCAGTTCGTCCCGGGTCTGCTGCAGACCCGGGACTACGCCCGTGCCGTCGTGCTGCTCGGCCACGGTCGTGCCCCGACGGATGAAGTGGAGCGCCGGGTCGCCCTGCGGATCGAACGCCAGGAACTCCTGCGCCGACCCAACCCGCCGTACCTGTGGGCGGTGATCGACGAGGCGGTGCTCCGGCGACCGATCGGCGGTGCCGCGGTGATGCGCGACCAGCTCACCGCGTTGATCGAGGCCACCAGGTCGCCGAACATCCGGCTGCAGATCGTTCCCTTCGACGCCGGCGGACACGCCGCCGCCGGCGGAGCCTTCAGCATCCTGCGCTTCGCCGACCAGGATCTTCCCGACATCATCTACATCGAACAGTTGACCAGCGCGATCTACCTCGACAAACGCGAGGACGTCGATCACTACGCCGCGGCGATGGAGCGGCTCTGTGTCGAGGCCGAACCACCCGCCCGTACCCCGGACATTCTCACGCGGATCCTGCGCGACCTGGACTGAGAAGGCCGCCGCGACCTGGACTGAGAAGTCCGCCGGCCCCAGGGATGCCGTACGCGCGTCCTGGAGCAACCGCTGCGGGTGAGCCGCTGCGGGTGAGCCGGGGCGACCGACCCGAACGGCCGCCCCGGCTCACGTCTCGACCGGTGCCCGCTACCAGTGCCGGCCGAAGATCCGCCCGGCGGGGCCGAGCCGCAGGAGGACCGTCTCACCGGTGGCGTCCTGCGCCCCGTCGTTGTCGGTGATCACGTACACCTGACCGTCGCCGCCGACCGTGAGCCCTTCCAGCTTCTCCTGCGCCCACCCGCCACCGGCGCGAAGGTCCGGCAGCACGTCGTACGCCAGCCGCTTGGACAGGACCGGCAGCGTGCCCGGCGCCGGATCGGTAGCCGGCACCTCGACGGTGTAGATCCGTTTGATCCGGGCCGCCGGACCGTTGAGCTTGTCGCGTTCGATCACGGCGAGCCGACCGTCGCCGACCGCCGCGATCTCCGACAGGCCGATCCAGTCCCCGGCGGTGCTGGTGGACTCGATGCGGTAGCCGAACCAGGTCCAGCGGTCACCCGACACGTCGTAGCGGCCGATCCGGACCACCCCGGCGGGATCCCCGGCGACCCCGCGCTGCAGGGCCACCCACACCTTCTCGCGTCCACGGCGGTCGCTGATCGCCGTGACGCCCTCCAGACCCTGACCGCCGAGTCCGTCGGCGATCGCGGCCGGCAGGCCGACGATCTGGCGGGTCACGCCTCGCGCGTCCAACCGGATCAACCGGTTGTCGGCACCGGTCGCGCCCTCCGAGACCAGCCAGAACCCGCCCTGCGGGCGAGCGAAGATCCCTTCGGCGTCGTAGCCGACCGGCGTCCCGTCGACATCGGTCACCACCAGCGGTGTGCCGATCCGCGCCGGCCGGTGCCGGGTGTCGACGGGATAGATCCGGGTCGGCGCGTACAGGTTGTCACTGACCGTGTAGAGCAGATGTGGCTTACCCGGGGCGGCGGTGAGCGCACCGAGCCCGCCCCAGCCGATCGGCGCACCCGTACGGCCGGTCGGGCCGGAGACCACGGTCGGGAACGACGGCCGGCCGGCACCCAGCCGGAACAGGGTCACCGCGGACCGGACCCCGGCATCCGCCTCGTCGGTCTCGCTGGAGACCGCGAGCATCCCCCGCGCCGGAATCGGCAGCAGACCCTCCGGACCGTTGGTGGTGGCCAGCAGCTGCCGGAACACCGGCCGGGTCGGCCTGGAGACGTCGTAGACCGCGACGAAGTTGCTCCGTTCGGAGCCGACGAAGGCGTACCGCGTGCGACCGAACGTGGCGACGGTCAGGCCCTCCGGCTCGGTGCCCTTGTTGTCGGCCCGGTTGTCGTTGTGCAGCCCGTACTCGACGGCGAGGTGTTCGAACGAGTTCCCGGCGTCCCAGACGACCCGACCGGACCGGGAATCGAAGACGGACCAGCCTCGGGTGCCGCCCTTCCAGTCTCCCTCGTTGGCGGTGGCCAGGTAGCGGTCGTCGATCCAGCCGACCGCGTCGGGCTCGCGGGGCAGGTCACTGATTGTGCCGGTGAGGTCGATCGCCGAGTCGTCGGCGGTGTCGATCCCGGTGACCGTCGCCGTACCGGCGGAGAAGACCTTGGTGATCCGGCCGGTCGGCAGGTCGACCAGAACGATCCCGTTGTTTTCCTGCAGGGTGACCGCCGCCTGGTTGCGGCTGTTGATCGAAACGTACTCCGGCTCGGGGTCGACCGGGGTGTCCAAACCGGCGGCGACGAAGCCGCGCAACGGGCCGCCGTCGGGTGCGGTGAACGGCACCAGGCGCGCCGACCAGGTCGCCGGCGACCGACCGACCAGGTCGACGATCTGCAGGAAGCCGGCCGGGGCCTGCGGCAGGTCGCCCTCTTCGCCGCCGATCGGCGTGGCGTCCTCGTCCCGCTCGTTCTCGATGGCGATCGCCGCGTACCGCTGGTCGTCGCTGACCTCGATGGCGTCCGGCTGGCCGCCGAGTTCGAAGCTGCGGACCCGGGTCCGGGTCGCCAACTCGATCACGTCCAGCCGGCCGGAGGGCGCGGTGTAGCTCGTGCTGGTGTTGACCGCGACCAGCACGTACCGGCCGACCACCGCCACCGACGTCGGCTCGTCGTCGGCGCTGCCGAGCGTGGCCAGCGACAGCGTGCCGAGACCGCGCGGGGCCCGGGGGTCGCTGATGTCGAGGAAGCCGATCCGCCGGCCGGCGGCGTCGGTGTAGATCATCGTCCGACCGTCCGGGCTCACCGCCGAGATCTCCGCGACGGTCTCGGCCGTGGGGTCGTCGCCGGCCGGTCGATTGTGGAACACCGGGTACGTCGCGGTGCGGTGGAACACGGCGGGTCCGTGCCCGCCGTGTTCACCGGTACGGTGGCCGGCCGCGCTGCCGGGCACCGCCACGGTCAGCGCGACGGTGGCGCTCAGGGCGGCGGCGGTGGCCAGCACCGCCGGGTGTCGTCGGGAACGCATGTCGGGACTCCTGGGCTGTCGAGAGGTGGCTGGGCACGGTGTGGACAGGGAGCTGCCGGCGCTCGCCGCGCGCGGGCGACGGGCGGCTGGCGAGATGACGGGAGCCGTGGCCGGTCGGCGAGATCGGCCACGGCTCCCGGAGCCCGCGTGGCGGGCTCTGATGACGAGCTCGGGTGGTGAGGAGGCGGGTCAGGTGCCGATCACACCGCCGTCGACCTTGCGGATCACGACAGTCGCCGAACGGGGACGCCCGGCCGGGTCGAAGTCCGGCCAGTTGCTGACCGCCCGGGGGTTCTCCGGCGTCGGGTTGCCCCAGAACGTGGTTGACTCGCCGGGGTGCTGCACGTTGATGAACATCGTCTTCTGGTCCGGCGTGGCGCTCACCCCGGTGATCTCCGCGCCACGCGGCCCGACGAGGAACCGACGGATCTCACCGGTGTTCGGATCGGCGGCCAACATGGCGTTGTTGCCCAGGTTGTCGTGCCCTCGGTCCGGGCGGTTCTGGGTCGAGTTGGAAATGTCGGTCTGGATCCAGAGCCGCCCGTCCCCGTCGAACCAGATGCCGTCAGGCGAGCCGAAGATGTTCGTCTCGTCCAACTCCACCTGCGGGTCGTACGCGGGGTCCCCGGCCAGCACGAAGATGTCCCACTCGAAGCTGGTGGCGGTGTTGTCGCAGCCGCGCTCGCGCCACCGGACGATGTGCCCGTACGGGTTGGGCGTGCGTGGGTTGACCTCGCCCGGCCAGCCGGAACCGTTGGTCAGCGTCAGGTAGACGTCGTTGTTCCTGGGATTGACCGCCACCCACTCCGGCCGGTCCAGCGGCGTGGCGCCGACCGCGTCGGCCGCCTGACGGGTACGCAGTAGCACATCGGCCTGGTCCTGCCAGCCGTTCGCTTTGGTCAGCGGCCCCTTGCCGTACGTGAGGGGAAGCCAGGTGCCCTTGCCGTCGTCGTCGAACCGGGCCACGTAGAGGGTGCCGTGGTCCAGCGGGCTGCGGCCCAGCGCGCGGTGCCTGCGCCACGGGCCGTCGCCGACGAACTTGTAGAGGTAGTCACCGTCCTGGTCGTCGCCGGAGTAGACCACGACCCGCCCCTTGGACTCCCAGAAGGTGGCGCCCTCGTGCTTGAACCGGCCGAGCGCGGTCCGCTTCACCGGCGTCGACCTCGGGTTCATCGGGTCGATCTCGACCATCCACCCGAACCGGTTGAGCTCGTTGGGGTTGCGGGCGACGTCGAAGCGCGGGTCGGCCAGGTGCCAGCGGTAGCCGAACCCGCTCGCGTTGACGCCGTACCGGGCCTGCTCCGGCGTCGGGGTCCAGGACGGGTCCTCGGTGCCGAAGTAGCCGTTCCAGTTCTCCTCGCAGGTCACATAGGTGCCCCAGGGGGTGTGACCGCTCGAGCAGTTGTTCAACGTACCCATGGCGGGGTTGTCGGCCCGCAGCGCCGGGTGCTTCGCCGACACCGGCCCGGAGAACGCCACCGGAGTGGTGCCGGTGACCCGCCGGTTGAACTTCGAGTCGACGTTGCGCCAGGTACGGCCGTGCAGCTCGACCTCGACGACCGTGACACCGTGGCCGGCCAGGGCCTTGTCGACCTTCTCCTTGGTCATCGCCGCGTCACCGTCGGTGTAGTGCAGGGTGCGGTCGATGTATTCGTGGTTGAGCACCAGCAGACCCCGGCGGCTGCCCAGCGGGCCACGGCCGAGCGGGAAGAAGGACATGCCGTCGTGGTGGCTGCCGACCTGCTGCGCCTGCTCGGCGGCGGTGTTCGAGGCGTCGGGCCGCCAGGCCGGGCCCTTGCGGCGCAGCGGGGTACCCCACGGGATCAGCACCTCGGCGGTGTAGCCGGGCGGGACGATGATCGCGTCGGCGGTGCTGGCCGGTACCGGCGTGAAACCGAGCAGCGGCTTGCGCGGCTTGCCGGGCTTGCCCGGTCCGTGGCCGTGCCCCGGTCCGTGGCCGTGCCCCGGTCCGTGGCCGTGCCCCGGTCCGTGGCCGTGGCCCGGTCCGTGGCCGCCGCCGGCGACGGCCGGGTCGGCGGCACCGACGGCGCCGGCCATCCCGAGGAACGCGGCGGCCGCCAGCACGGTGCCGCCACGGACGACGTCCCGCCGGGCGGCACGGGCGGCCAGCACCTCGTGGAACGGCCGGTTGCCGGAATTGTTCGAGCTGATGTCGTCCGGGTCGGTCTGGACGTGGCTGTCATGGTCGATTGACATGTCGATCCTCGCTCGGTCGAAGCGGCCAACCGGTCCGTGGCGCATCCGCGCTCGGCCCGGAGCCGCCGGGGCGACGATCCGGGCTGGACGGCAGGTCACTGGCACCGGGACGGTAAGCAGCGAACCCAGACGGCTGACGGACGTGTTGGCGGCCGGCCGGCGACGCTCAGATGAACCCTCGGTGTCTCAGGTGGAATGCGAGGGTGCCGACTCCAGTCACGATCTGGTAACGGGACCTGAATGTTTAACGGGTCACCCCCTGGCTGTCTGTGCTTCGACACCGACGTCTCCTAGATTTACTGGACTCACCCTCTGACCGGAGGCACACATACATGCGCCCGAACAGACGCATATCCACCTGGAAAATCCTTACTGCGGTCGTGGGCGCCGGTGCGCTGAGCGTGACCGGCGGCACCATGGCCATGGCCGCCCCGACGGCCGGTGATCCGTTCATCAGCGAAATTCACTACGACAACGCCGGCACCGACACCGGCGAGGCGATCGAGATCGAAGCGCCCCCCGAGTACGACCTGACCGGCTGGCAGATCGTGCTCTACAACGGCTCCAACGACACGGTCTACGACACCCGTACGCTGACCGGTGCCGTCCCGGCCGCCGGCGTGCTGGTCGCCGAGTACCCGACCGACGGCATCCAGAACGGCTCACCCGACGGGATCGCCCTGGTCGACCCCGACGGCACGGTACGCGAGTTCCTCAGCTACGAAGGCACCGTCGACGCGGTCGGTGGCCCGGCCAACGGGCAGACCAGCGTGGACATCGGCGTCGCCGAGTCGTCGAGCACCCCGGTCGGCCACTCGCTGCAGAAGATCGACGGCACCTGGCAGGCCCCGGCGGCCAACACGTTCGGCGTCCGCAACAGCACCGGCGGGGTAGACCCCGACCCCGATCCCGAGATCGGCTGCGACGTCGACGTCACGCACAGTCTCGCGACGGTTCAGGGCACCGGTGACAGCACCCCGCTCGCCGGCACCGCGGTGACCGTCGAGGGCATCGTCACCGCCGACCACCGCGTCGGCGGCTACAACGGCGTCTACCTGCAGACCCCCGGCAGCGGCGGCGACCGTCCGGTGACCGCCGGCACCGCCTCCGACGCGCTGTTCGTCTACCTGACCAGCAACCCCGCCAACCACCCGGCGGTCGCCCTCGGTGACCGGGTCCGGGTCAGCGGTACGGCGAGCGAGTACTTCGGGCTCACCCAGGTGAGCATCGCCGGTCGGGCCGACGTACAGATCTGCGACCGGGACAACCCGCTGCCCGCGCCGGTGCCGCTGACCCTGCCGTTGGCCGCCGACGCCCGCGAATCGGTCGAGTCCATGCTGGTGGCTCCGGTCGGCGCGTACGCCGTCTCCGAGGTCTACAACACCAACCGGTACGGCGAGGTCGTGCTCACCGCCGGTGACGCCCCGGCGCCCATCCCGACCGACCTGGCCGTCCCGGGCAGCTCCGAGGCCCTGCAGATCGCCGCCGACAACCAGCTCATGCGGATCCTCGTCGACGACGGCCGGACCACCAACCTGGCCAGCGCCGGGCTGGCGCCGCCGTACCTGTCGGCCGCGCAGCCGCTGCGGGTCGGCGACTCGGTGGAGACGTTCGGGGCCAGCGTGCTCTCGTACGGCTTCGACGAGTGGCGGTTGCAGCCGGCGCTGCCGGTCAGCGCCGACACCCCGGCCGCCGAGCGGACCACGTTCAAGGTGACCAACCCGCGTACCGCCGCGCCCGAGCCGGTCGGCGGCGACGTGCGGGTGGCCAGCTTCAACGTGCTGAACTACTTCGTCCACTTCGGTGGCGACGCGCGGGGTGCCGCCGACGAGGCCGCCCTGGCCAAGCAGGAAGCGAAGATCGTCTCGGCGATCACCGCGCTGGACGCCCACGTGGTCGGTCTGCAGGAGATCGAGAACTCGGTGCGGTTCGCACCGACCGACCCGGAGAAGGCGCTCAAGCGGCTGGTCGCCGCGCTGAACGCCGTCGACGGTGCCGACACCTGGGACTACGTCCGCTCTCCGGCGGACCTGCCCGGTGCCGCCCAGCAGGACGTCATCAGCAACGCGATCATCTTCAAGCCGGGTGTGGTCACGCCGGCCGGTCCGTCCCGCTCGATCGACGACGAGACGGTCTGGTTCAACGCCCGCGAGCCGATCGCGCAGACCTTCACCGCCGGCGACTACACGTTCACCGTGGTCGTCAACCACTTCAAGTCCAAGAGCGCGTCCGGCTCACCCACCGGCGACAACGCCGACGCCGGTGACGGCCAGGGCGCGTACAACGGTGACCGGACCCGGCAGGCCGCCGCGCTGGACGCCTTCGTGGACGGGCTGGTCACCGACAGCGGCAGCGAGGACGTGCTGCTGCTGGGTGACTTCAACTCGTACACCCAGGAGGACCCGATGCAGGTCCTCTACGGTGCCGACTACGTCAACCTCAACGACACGGGACGCAGCACGTACGTGTTCGGTGGCGAGTCGGGCTCCCTGGACCACGCGCTGGCCTCGCCGTCGCTCGCGGCCCGGGTGACCGGTGCCGACGTCTGGCAGATCAACGCGGTCGAGTCGTACGCGTTCCAGTACGACGGGTTCCCGGCGCTGTTCGACCCGGGCCCGTACCGGGCCAGTGACCACAACCCGATGATCATCGGGCTGGACACCGGCGACGCCGGCCCGGTCGAGCTGCAGCTGTTGGGGATCAACGACTTCCACGGCCGGCTCGAATCGGTCGGCACCTCGAACGGCCAGCCGGTCGGTGGCGCGGCGCAGGTCGCCGGGCTGGTCGACCAGTACCGGGCGACCAACCCGAACACCGCGTTCGTCTCCGCCGGTGACAACATCGGCGCGTCGACGTTCGTCTCGGCGATCGACGACGACAACCCGACGCTCGACGTACTCAACGCGGCCGGGCTGGACGTGACGGCGGTCGGCAACCACGAGTTCGACAAGGGCATGGCGGACCTGACCGACCGGGTGATCCCGCGTTCGGACTTCCCGCAGCTGGGTGCCAACGTCTACCGGGGCGACGAGCGGGCGCTGCCCGCCTACCACGTGCAGACCATCGGCGGAATCGACGTCGGCTACATCGGTGTCGTGACCGAACAGACCGCGGTGATGGTCAGCCCGGACGGGATCGCCGGGATCACCTTCCGTCCGGCGGCGGCCGAGGCCGACCTGGTCGCGGCGCAGCTCAAGGACGGCGACCCGACCAACGGCGAGGCCGACGTCGTGGTGCTGCTCACCCATGAGGGGGCGGCCACCCAGAACATCGACTCGCCCGAGGCGCTGATGAGCGACCCGGTGTTCGGCCCGTACACCCGTACGGTGCCGGAGATCGACGTCATCTTCAGCGGCCACACCCACCAGCCGTACGCCTTCGAGGTGCCGGTGCCCGGGACCGACGAGACCCGTCCGGTGCTGCAGGCCGAGGACTACGGCAAGAAGATCGGCCGGGTGGTGCTGCAGGTGGACACCGTCTCCGGGGAGATCAGCACCGGGACCGTCGAGTTGATCGACGTGGTCGGGGCACCGGTCAACCAGGAGGTCGCCGACATCGTCGCGGCCGCGAAGGCCAACGCCGACGTTCTCGGCCAGCAGCCGCTGGGTTCGATCACCGCCGACATCCGCCGGGCGTACACCGACGGCAACGAGGACCGGGGCAAGGAGTCGACGCTCGGCAACTTCATCGCCGACGTACAGCTCGCCGGCACCCGGGAGCCGGGTCGTGGTGGCGCGCAGATCGCCTTCATGAACCCGGGCGGTCTGCGGGCGGATCTGCTGTACGGCGAGGACGGCGTGATCACGTACGCGGAGGCGTTCTCGACCCAGCCGTTCGCCAACGACATGGTCACCCGGACCTACACGGGTGCCCAGATCAAGCAGGTGCTGGAGGAGCAGTGGCAGCCGGCCGGGGCGTCCCGACCGCTGCTGTGGCTCGGGGTGTCGGAGGGCTTCTTCTACACCTACGACCCGGAGGCACCGCAGGGCGAACGGATCACCTCGATGAGCCTGAACGGCGAGCCGATCTCGCCGTCCGGGACCTACCGGGTGACGGTCAACTCGTTCCTGGCGGCGGGGGGCGACAACTTCGCCACCCTGGCCGACGGTACGGACACCTCGACCACCGGCGACAACGACCTGACCATGCTGATCGCGTACTTCGCGGCGAACTCGCCGATCACCGCCGACACCGAGTCGCGGTCCGCGATCGGTCAGCCCGAGCCGACCTGTGACGAGACGATCACCGGCCGGTACGACGGTGAGCTGATCGTCAAGGCCGGGCTGACCTACTGCCTGGAATCGGCGACGGTCAACGGTCCGGTCACGGTCCGGCCCGGCGCGGTGCTGCTGGCCACCGACGGTGCGATCAACGGCCCGCTCATCGCGAACCGTCCGGAGTCGATCAGCTTCGTCGGAACCAGCATCTCCGGACCGCTCACCCTGCTGCGGGCGACCGGAGCGGTGGACATCGTCGGGGCCACCATCCGTGGTCCGGTCGAGGTGACCGGCGGCGACGGCGGTCTGCGGATCGACGGTGCCGACATCTCGGGTCCGGTGAGCCTGGTCAACAACAAGCACGACGAGGCACCGGTGGTGGTGGCCGGCAACACGATCCGTGGTCCGATCCACTGCCAGGGCAACAGCCCGAAACCGGTCAACGAGGACCGGCCGAACACGGTGCATGGCCCGGCTTCCGGGCAGTGCGCGAAGCTCTGACCTATATTGACGCGGACCTGATCGAGTAGCGCCTATCGGTCGGGTGTCAACCCGAACGGCCCGGCGGACCGTACCTGGTCTGCCGGGCCGTGTCGCCTCCTGGCCTCCTGGCCTCCTGGCCTGGCGGCTAGACGGTGGCGGGCTCCGGAGCGAGCTGCACCGACCGGCGACGGCTCAGCAGCGCGTCGAGCGAGTAACGGCCCGCCCCGATCGCGGCGATCAGCAGGAACGACCAGCAGAACAGCGCTGACAGCTCGCCACCGTTGTTCTGCGGCAGGAGTCCGGTCGGCTGGTGTACCACGAAGTACGCGTACGCCATGGAGCCGGAGCAGATCAGCGCGGCGATCCGGGTGCCGAGGCCGGTGAGGACCAGGAGGCCTCCGACGAACTGGATCACGGCGGCGTACCACGACGGCCACGCGCCGATCTCGGCCGCGGCTCCACTGCCACGGTGGCCGCCGAAGGCGCCGAACAGGGTCGCGGCACCGTGCAGCGCGAAGAGTAGGCCGACCACCACGCGGAACATGGCGGTGACGAGCTCGGGCAAGCGGACAGGGGACATCTGTAACTCCCTTGTAGATCTTGGATGTTGGTCCCCACGGCAACTGGATCGTAACGAGTAACATTTATTAACGTCAATCATCATCGGTTCGTTGGGTGACCTTCGGCGCGGCAATGTGGTGTCCCGCCTAGACCTGACCCCCGATCCTGGCGGCCGATCTCTCGTGCCGCGACGGGGTCGCGTAGGCTGGTTCCTTCGAGCAGCCCCGCTACCGCGACCGGCCGCAGGCAGGCCGGTCGCCATACGGAGATCAGCATGCACGAGATCCGGGTGTCGGCACCCGAAGCCGGGCAGTGTGTGATCCGAGCCTCCGGCGAGCTCGACATGGCCGCCACCGGCGAATTTCACGCCGCCGTCCGGGCCGTGCCGGCCGCCGCCGCCAGATGGATCATCGTGGACCTGGGAGCGGTCACCCTCGTGGACTCCAGCGCCATCAAGGAGCTCGTCGACGCGCATCACACCGCCGCCGCACACGGTCAGATCCTGATCGTCCGCGACCCACGGCCGATCGTCGCCCGAGTGCTGCGGGTGACCGGCGTCGCCGCGCTGCTCGGGGTGCCAGCGGCGGATCGGCCGGGCACGGTCTACCACGGCGGTGGGACTCGGCGGCCCGGGACGCCCGGGTGACCCCGCTGACCTGGATGGTGACGCGGGACTTCGTCAGCGGCATCACACAGGTACGGCTGGCCGGCGCGCTGACCGACGCCGCGCTCGTCCGGCTGGCTCCGGTCCTGCGCCGCTGCCTCGTCGAGGAACCCTTGGCGCTGCTGGTGGAGTTGGACGAGGTCGACATCGCCAGCCCGATCGGCCTGCGGGTGTTCGCGATCCTGCAGGGCGGCGGGGTCGGTCATCGCCCGGCCCTGCACCTGTGTGCCCGACCCGACACCCCAGCCGGACGGATTGCCCGGTACGGAGTCAGCGGCCTGGTCAGCGTCCAGGACAGTCTGGTCGAGGCGGCGAAGATGGTCGAAACGGGACCGCGCTCGGCGTACCGGTGGCACCAATATCTCGCTCCGCACCCGCGCTCTCCCAACCGAGCGCGGCGGTTGATCGACGCGGCCTGCCGATCCTGGCAGCTGGCCGCGCTGGCCGACGAGGCGATGGTCATCGGATCGGAGCTGGTCAGCAACGCCGTCGAACACGCCGGCACCGAGCTCGATCTCACCACCACCCGGCAGGCCGGCGCGATCCGGATCAGCGTCCGGGACCGGGCAGCCAGCCCGCCGAAGCCGGTTGGTCGGGTCGTCCCGGACCACGGCGCCCGCCGAGGGCGTGGGCTGGCGATCGTCGAGGCGCTCGCCAGCGACTGGGGATATGCCACCGCCGACGACGGCAAGACGGTCTGGGCGGCACTGCGCCTGCCAGACTGACCGCCGCGCGGCTCACGCGTTAGCCGGCACGCGGATCGGGTACCAGTCGGAACAACGGTCACTTCTCTGGAGGTCGTCATGACACAGGCAACCGCGATGCTCGACACGTACCCACTGGACCTCGGCCGGGTCGACCGGGAGGTTCTCGCCGAGTGCATCGACGCGTGCTTCGACTGTGCCCAGGCCTGTACGGCGTGCGCCGACGCGTGTCTGAGCGAGGACATGGTCGCCGAGTTGGTCAAGTGCATCCGGACGAACCTCGACTGCGCCGACATCTGCGCCACCACTGGTCGGGTCCTGTCCCGGCACACCGGCTACGACGCCAACACCACCCGTACCATGCTCGCGGCCTGTATCCAGGCGTGCCGCTCGTGTGGCGAGGAATGCGCGGCACACGCCGAGATGCACGAGCACTGCCGGGTGTGCGCCGAGGCGTGCCGTCGCTGCGAACAAGCCTGCCAGAACCTGATGGCAGCCCTGGGCTGACCAGGCGAACAGTCGGCGGGAACAGCCGGGCGGGAACAGTCCGGCGGAAACGGTTCAGCCCACGGTCGGCATCGGCGTGCGCCGCATCGCGATCGCGCTCCCGACGACAGCGAACACGGCGGCGACCAGCGCGGTGGTCACGATTCCCTCGATCGTTCGTGGGGCGACGAAGACCAGGGCGCCCAACAGCCCCGCCATGGCGAGCCACAGCGGGGCGGACGGCCAGCGTGCGTCCGCCGCGACCTGGGCGTTGATCATGACGAAGACCAGGGCGTAGAGCGCTCCGACCGCCGCGAAGTACGGTGCGTGCCGGCCGAGGTCGACGTAGTCGGGTCCGCCGGCGAGCCGGAAGGCCAACCCGCCGGCGACCATGGCGGCCAGGACGGCCACCGCCCCGCAGCCGGCGACCAGCCCGAGCGCGATGCCACGGGTCCGCCGGTCGCCTCGGGCGAGCCGGGGTAGGGCGAGGATGGTCACCACCTGAGGTGCCCAGATCGCGCCTTTGGTGAGTACCGAACCGATCGCGTAGCCGCCGGAGTCCGCCGGGGTGAGCAGGTACCGGGCCATGATCAGGTCGGCGTAGGAGACGACCAGCATGGCGAGGGTCGCACTGCTGGCGGTCAGCACCTGGCGGGCCGACAATCCGCCACCGCCACCGCCACCGCCACCGCCACCGCCACCGCCACCGCCACCGCCGGGCCCGGTCCGGGCCGGCGTCGTCCCGTCCGGCGCTGCCCGGACCGGCAGCGCGCCGGCCTCCGGGGGCCGGGCGAGGCGGGCCAGCAGGGGCAGCGCGGCGAACCCGACGGCGACCCCGACCACCAGCGCGCCGGTCGCCTCCAACCCGATGAGCAGCCCGGCGATCACCCCGCCGTACCGGGCCACCGCGACCAACGCCATCGCGACGGCGAGCGATCCGAACCGCTGGTCGCCCTGCAGCTCACCGAGCCACCGGCAGCCCAGCACCACCGTCGACGTGGACAACGCGAGCAGGACGACCATCGTCGGCGGCAGATCAAGGGCACCGACCAGCAACGGCAGTGCGACCAGCACCGCCGCGCCGCAGAGCCCCGCGCTCACCCAGGCGAGCCGGCCCGCCGGCTCCCGACCGCCACGGGCCCGATGCACCGCGACCGCGAGCTGGAGCCCGAGCCCGGGAACGGAGCTGATCGCGCCCAGGGCCAGTACGGTCGCCAACGCGCTGAGCTCGGCCGCCGGCAGGGCCCGTCCACCCAGCATCGGCGCCAGGTAGGCCAGCCCGTTGGCGACGATCCCGGCCGCCGCGACCGCCGGACCGGAACGGCCCAGACCACCGGCACCGGTACGCGCCGTACCGCTGCGACCAGGTGCCGTTACGTCGCGTCCCCGACGTCGCCGGGCCCAGCCACCGGTCACCGGGGTCAGATCCGGCCCAGCGCGGCCCGCAGCGGATCGAGACCGAGTACGCCGAGATCCAGCGCCGCCCGGTGGAACTCCTTCAGGTCGAAGTCCGCGCCCTTGCGGGCCTGGGCGT
The DNA here is from genome assembly GCF_029626025.1 of Solwaraspora sp. WMMD406. Classification (NCBI taxonomy): domain Bacteria; kingdom Bacillati; phylum Actinomycetota; class Actinomycetes; order Micromonosporales; family Micromonosporaceae; genus Solwaraspora; species Solwaraspora sp. WMMD406. The sequence continues at coordinate 7,010,323 of NZ_JARUBF010000001.1, read as the reverse complement.
CGGCCCGCGCCTGCAACCAGATCCGTTCCCCGATCTTGTACGACGGGGCCTGGCCCGGCCACCCGAGGTAGCGGTCCAGTTCGAACCGGAGGATCTCGTCGGGCACCCGGCAGTGCGCGCGCAGGAACTCCCAGCCCAGCTCCGGGGTCCACCGCTCGCCCGGATGGAAGTTGAACGAGTTCGGTGGGATCGGCAACTCCAGGTGCATGCCGATGTCGACGATCACCCGGGCGGCCCGCAGCGCCTGCCCGTCGAGCATGCCGAGCCGGTCACCCGGATCGTCCAGGTAGCCCAACTCCTCCATCAACCGTTCCGCGTAGAGCGCCCACCCCTCGCCGTGCCCGGAGCACCAGCACAGCAGACGCTGCCAACGGTTGAGCAGATCGGCCCGGACCTGGGTCTGCCCGATCTGCAGATGGTGTCCCGGCACGCCCTCGTGGTAGACCGTGGTGACCTCCCGCCAGGTGGAGAACTCGGTCAACCCCTGCGGCACCGCCCACCACATCCGACCCGGCCGGGAGAAGTCCTCACTCGGCCCGGTGTAGTAGATGCTGCCGTCACTGGTCGGCGCCAGGCAGCATTCGATCCGGCGGACCTGCTCGGGGATGTCGAAGTGGACGCCGTGCAGTTCACTGATCGCCTTGTCGGCCAGCGCCTGCATCCAGTCGCGGAACGCCTCCCCACCGGCGATGTTGCGGGCCGGGTCCGCGTCGAGGGCGCGCACCGCGTCGTCGATCCGGGCGCCGTGCCCGACGATCTCCGCCGCGACCCGCCGCATCTGCTGCTCGATCCGGTCCAGTTCGAAGAACCCCCAGGCGTACGCCTCGTCCAGGTCGACGCGGGCCCCGAGGAAGTACTGGGAGGCCAACTCGTAGCGTTCCCGGCCGGCGGCCTCCTTGTCCCGACCCAGCGGCGCCAGCTCGGTACGCAGGAACTGGCCGAACGCGACCGTGGCCGCGGTCGCCGCAGCCGCCCCCCGACGGAGTTCGGCGGTGCCGGCCGGGCTGGCAGTCAGCCGGTCCACCAGGGCGTGGAAGAAGTTGTCGGCGTCCGGGTCGGTCCAGGCGTCGCACTGGTCGGCGACCTTGAGCATCTGTGCCCGGGGAGCGGCGTGTCCGTCGGCGGCCGCCGCCAGCAGGGTCGTCCGGACCTGCTCCAGCGCCTGCGGATAGCGGTCCAACCGGGCGGCGATGTTGTCCACGGCCTCCGTACCGTCGGTCGGCATCAGGTCGAAGACCTGACGCAGGTGGTGCAGGCCGCTGCCGATGACGCTCAGCTCGCTGGTCTCCTCGCCGGCCTCGTAGCGGGCCAGCTCCAGACCGAGCCGTTCGGCCATGGCGTCGCAGGCGACCCGTTCGGCCTCGGACTCGGGCGGGACGACGTCCAGTTCCCGCAGCGTACGGCGGGTCAGTTCGGCGCGTTCGGCGTAGCCGTCGACGGAGAGGTCGTCCAGTTGGTCGTCGTGCCCGGCGATCCCCGCGTAGGTGGCGCCGATCGGGTTGAGAGCCGCCCACTGCTCGACATAGCGGTTGCTGATGTCATCCACACGTCCCATGCTTGACGACCCTACGTGGCGGCCCGGCCGTCGCGGCATACCTGGACAGCGTCGTGTCCCCACCCGGAAGGCGTCGTCGTGTCGTACCCGGAAGGCGTCGTCGTGTCGTATCCGAAGCAAGGGTTGTGTCGTACCCCGGAGGCAGAGTGTCAACCGTGCGCGTGACCGATGGTGCGACCCGGGCGAGCCTCGGCAGCTGGCTACCCGGATTCCTGCTTCTCGCGGTCATCTGGGGAGCCAGCTTCCTACTCATCAAGATCGGCGTCTCCGAGCTGCACCCGCTGTACGTGACCCTGGCCCGGGTGGCGTCCGGGGCGCTCACGTTGCTGCTGATCCTGCCGCTGCTGCGGGCCCGGCTGCCCCACGATCCGAGGTTGTGGGGGCATTCGTTCGTCATCGCGGCGGTCGGCGTGGCGTTGCCGTTCACCCTGTTCGGCTACGGCGAGCAGCGGATCCCGTCGTTGCTGGCCGGGATCTGGAACGCCACCACTCCGCTGATCGCGTTGCCGGTGGCGGTGCTGGTGTTCCGTACCGAGCGGATGACCGGCCGTCGGCTGGTCGGCACCGGGTTGGGGTTCGTCGGCGTGCTGGTGGTGCTCGGCGCCTGGCAGGGGCTGGGCGGGGCGGAGCTCACCGGGCAGCTCATGTGCCTGGGCGCGGCAGCGTGTTACGGCGTGTCGATCCCGTACCAGAAGCGGTTCGTCGCCGGTCGGCCGGAGAGCGGCCTGGCGCTGTCCGCCGTGCAGTTGGTGCTGGCCACCGCCCAGCTGGCCGTGGTGGCGCCGCTGGTCGCCGGCGCGCCACCCGCACCCGCTCAGCTTTCGCCGCAGGTGATCGCCGGCGTGCTGGTCCTCGGTGCCGTCGGCACCGGCGTCGCGTTCGTCATCAACCTGCGCAACATCCGCCTCGTCGGGGCCAGCACCGCCGCGACCGTCACCTACGTGATCCCGGTCGTCGCGGTCGCGGTCGGCGTCGGGATCCTCGACGAACACCTGGTCTGGCACCAGCCGGTCGGGGCGCTGATCGTGCTCGCCGGTGTCGCGATCGCGCAGGGCGTCCGGCTGCCGCGAGTACCGCGCCCGGGAGCACCGCGTCGGGCATCAACGAGCCCGGGACCATCGCGTCCGGGATCATCCAGTCCGGGTGGGCTGGTGGGACGCGGTCCACGCGACGAGCCGATCAGCCGGCCACGAGTTGACCACCCGGTCGACGTCGACACCGCACAGCGCGGCGCGGGCGCAGCCGAACCGTTGCCAGTCGAGCTGCCCCGGCGCGTGGGCGTCGGTGTTGATGGCGAACAGGCAACCCGTCTCCACCGCTAGCCGGATCAGCCGCTTCGGCGGATCCTGCCGTTCCGGCCGGGAGTTGATCTCCACCGCCTTGCCGTGCTCGGCGCAGGCCGCGAAGACCGCCTCGGCGTCGAAGTCGCTCGGCGGCCGGGACCGCGTCCGGTGACCCCGGTCACCCGGACCGGTGACCCCGGGCGGCCGGGAGGTCACCATCCGGCCGGTGCAGTGACCCAGGATGTCCAGGCGGGGGTTCGCTACGGCAGCCAACATCCGGCGGGTCATCCTGGCCCGGTCGTCCCGGAGGTTGGAGTGCACCGAACCGACCACTACGTCGAGCCGGTCCAGCAACTCGTCGGACTGGTCGAGCGACCCGTCGGCCAAAATGTCGACTTCGATACCGGTCAGGATGCGGAATCCAGGAGGCAGCGCGGCGTTGAGCGCGTCGACATGGTCGAGCTGGCGGCGGAGCCGGGCCGCTGTCAGCCCACGAGCCACCGTCAACCGGGGTGAATGGTCGGTCAGGACCAGGTACTCGTGCCCGAGTTCCACCGCGGCCAGCGCCATTTCCTCGATCGGTGAGCCACCGTCGGACCAGTCTGAGTGCGTGTGGCAGTCGCCGCGCAGCGCCGCCCGCAGCGCCGTCGCCGTGGCGTCGAGGTCGGCGCCCTCGGTCGCGTTCAGCCGCCGCAGGTACACCGGTTCCGTACCGGCCAGTGACTCCGCCACGCATCGGGCGGTGACCTCGCCGACCCCGGCCAGCTCGGTCAGCGTGCCGCTGGCCGCGCGGTCGGACAACTCGGCGGCGGGCAACCCAGCCAGGGCGTTCGCCGCCGACCGGAACGCGCGTACCCGGTAGGTCGCCTCGTTGGCGCGTTCCAGCAGGAACGCGATACGGCGGAGGTCGGCGATCGGATCCCGGGCGGCAGTCACCCGGTCACGATAGGACGTGTCCGGCGGCCGCGCTGGGGGACTCCTGACGGGCGGCTGGCGGCGATAGACTTTGGCCCATGCGGACGATCGACTGGGTTGACGGCGCCGTAGTGATCATCGACCAGACGGCCTTGCCGCACCGCATCACCCAGTTGACCTTGTCCACCGTCGATCAGGTGGTCGGCGCGATCCAGTCCCTGGCCGTACGCGGCGCACCGGCGATCGGCGTGGCCGGCGGGCTTGGCGTCGCCCTCGCCGTGCACACCCATGCCGACGACCCGGCCGGCCTGGCGGCTGCCGTCGACCGGCTGCGCACCGCCCGGCCCACCGCGGTCAACCTGGCCCGTGGCGTCGACCGGGTCGCCGCCCGGATCCCGGCCGGTGCCGACGCCGTACTCGCCGAAGCCGTCGCGGTGATGGACGAGGAACGCGCCGCCTCCGCCGCGATGGCCAACCTCGGTGCCGACCTGTTGACGCGGGTCTGCCCGCCGCGCCCCCGGCTGCTGACCCACTGCAACACCGGGGCGCTGGCCACCGTGGTCGGCGGCACCGCACTCGGTGTGGTCGCCGAACTGCACCGGCGGGGAGCGCTCGGCGCGGTGATCGCGAGTGAGACCAGACCGCTGCTGCAAGGTGCCCGGCTCACCGCCTGGGAGCTGGACCGGCTCGGGGTGGGCTTTCGGGTCGCCGTCGACGGTGCCGGTCCGTTCCTGATGGCCCGGGGGCAGGTCGACGCGGTGATCGTCGGAGCCGACCGGATCTGCGCCAACGGCGACACCATCAACAAGATCGGTACGTACGCGCACGCGCTCGGGGCCCGTCGGGCCGGCATCCCGTTCGTCGTGGTGGCGCCGGAGTCGACAGTGGATTCCACAACCGCGTCCGGGACCGACGTCGAGATCGAGGACCGGGGCGACGCGGAGGTGGTGGCCTTCGCCGGTACGCCCACCACGCCGCCGGGGGCCGCCGCCGTGAACCCAGCCTTCGACGTCACGCCGGCCGACCTGGTGACGGCTATCGTCACCGACCGCCGGGTGGTACGGCTCGATCGGGGCGAGCGGCCATGAGTCAGCCCGGACGAGTGAGGTACCCCGATGGGTCAGCCGGGCCGCCGGCCGCGTGACCCGCGCCTGACCAAAGGTCAACCGAACAGGTCGTCGTCCGGGTCGTCGTCGACGGGTGCCGGCCGCACAGCGGTCACGGTACGGCGATCGTCGGCGACCGCCGTGACCCAGCCGCCCGCCCGGCCGAGCCGCAGCAGGGCGTCCGGCCGGGCCGGTAGTTCCAGCGGTTTGCCCGGTTGCGGCGGCCAACCCGACCGCGCGGTGCTGCCCGCCGCGAGCCACGAGGTCAGGTCGGCGATCGGCTCGTCGGCGTCGAGCGCGTCCGGCTCGTCCGCGTCGAGGGCGTCACGGGCCTGGGCCAGCGCGGCGAGCACGTCGTCCAGTGCGAGCCGAACGGCTGGCGCGTTGCCCCCGCACATCGCCGCGACCAGCTCCGGGCGGCTGGCCGCCACTCGGGTGCCATCCCGGAACGAACCCGCCGCCAACGACCAGGCCAGCGGACTCGTCGCGGCGGTCGCGGCGAGCGCGGCGGCCAGCAGATGCGGTACGTGACTGATCGCGGCGACCGCTCGATCGTGTTCGTCGGCGGTCGCCGGCACCACCCGGGCACCCAACGCGGTGACCGCCGCCGCCACCGCCAACCAGTCGGTGACCGAGGTGACCGACGGATCGAGGCAGAGCACCCAGGCGCACCCGGCGAACAGATCGGGATCGGCGGCGGTGAAGCCGGAGGTTTCCCGGCCAGCCATCGGATGCCCGCCGACGAAGCTCGCCAGCCGGTCGTGGCGGCGATGCAGGTGACGTTCCACGAGTTGGCGGACCGGGCCCTTGACCGACGTGACGTCGGTGACCAGACCGCTGTAGCCGACGGCGGCCACTTCGTCGAGCACCTGGCCGACGGCCGGCAGCGGCACCGCCACCACCACCAGCTCGGCGGCGGCCACCGCGTCGCGTACCGTCGGGACGACCTGCCAGCGGGCGGCGGCCGGGGCCTGCGCGGCGGCCGTCCGGGCGGTCGCCCGGGTCGCCGGATCGGCGTCGTAACCGAACACCCGGTGGCCGGCTACGGCGAACGCCCGCAACACGGAGCCACCGATGAGCCCGAGCCCGATCACCGCCACGTTCACGCGGTGACTCTCCCACATCGACCGCAGGCCCGGTCGACCTAGGGCGCGGTGGACCTGGCTAGGGCGGCTAGGGCGCGGTGGACCTCGCTAGGGCGCGGTCGGGCAGCCGTGCCGGTCCCGCCACTCGGTGACCTCGCCGGCCGGCGACCGGTGGGTGCCCGTACGCCAGGCGTCCAGGTAGCGCGCCGGCCAGATCACCCCCCGACGCAACCACCAGTCGTCGCGGCCCGTGCACGGCGGGGACAGGCCGAAATGCAGGTGGCAGACGTTGTTGGCGTTGCCGGTACGGCCGACCGTGCCCAGCCGCTGACCGGCCCGTACCCGGATCCCCGGATCGATGCCGGCGTCGACCGTGTCCAGATGGGAACCGTAGTACCGCACGCCGTCGTCGCCGAGCAGCGAGACCAGTTTGCCGCCGTTGAACGGGCCCGCCGGTCCACCGGGCCGGTACCGGTCGACCCGGCTCACCTCCAGGACCACGCCGTCGGTGACGGCCACCGCCGGTGCTCCGCAGTCGGCGAAGATGTCGGTCGCCGGGTACGCCGAGTGGGTCGGATGGTAGGAGATCGGGCGTCCGGTGACCGGGAACGCGTACCGAAGTCGAGGTGCCGGCGTCACGGCGGTCTGGTCCTCGGGCGTCGCGGTGGTCTGGTTCGAGTCCTTGGCCGTGGCGGGGTCAGCGGTGGCGGCCGGGGTCACCGGCGCGGTCGGTGTCTCCGGCGCGGTCGGTGTCTCCGGTGTCGGCACCTCCGGTGTCGACGTTCCCACTGTCGGCCGGCCCTCGCCGCTGGCGGTGTCGGCCGGGTGGTCCACCTGGCGGTCCGGGCCAGCCGTCGGGAGGTCACCGCCGCCGCAGGCGCTGGCGGCCAGCAGTACGAGAGTCAGCACCGCCCGAACCAGCACCGCTGGAAACAGCGCCGCCGGAAGCCGCGCCGCGCTGGCCCGGAGCCGGCGGATCGGCACGCCGCCGACGGAGTCGGGGCACCGATGCTGGTGCCGCTGGCGTCGGTACCAGGCAGTGCCGGACATCGGGCCATCCTCGCAGAGCGGTCGGTACGCTTGGCGGACAGCCAGCCAGTCGGGACGGGAGGAAGCGACCTGATGCCGGATCGCCCGATCAACTGGCCGCCGACGGCACCGCCGCCCGGCCCGCCGCCCCTCCCGCCGTCCGGACCGCTGGCGTGGACCGCACCGCCACCGGGATGGGTGCCGCCGAGACCACCGCAGTCCTCCTCGTCCGGGCTGTTCCCGTCGGTCGCCGGGCCGTTTCCGGTCGCGCCGGCCAGGCCGACCTACCGGGAGCCGCACCCGGTCCGGCCCGGCGCGTTGGCCATCGGTGCGGTGGCCACCGCCCTGTGGCTGCTGCTGACCGGGCTCCTCGGGCAGGACCTGCGCGGGTACGCGATAGCGACGCTCGCCGCCGGTGGTGTCGCCTGGGGAGTGGCCGTGCTGCTCGGCCGGATCGGCGACCGAGGAGTCGCGGCCGGCATCGCGCTCGCCGTCTCGGCCGGTTGGAGTATCGCGACCGTGGCGGTGGCCACCCATTGGATCGCGACCGGCGACTGGCCGCTGTGGTGACGGTCGTCTGCGGTGACGGGTCGTCCGTGGCGACGGGCTGTCTGTGATGACGATCGCGTTGCGCCGATGTTGCCGGCCGATGGCCGGTCGGCCATTGTGAATCGGGTTCCGATCGACGAGGTCGCGAGGGCTTGACGAACCAGATTCGGATCGGCACTCTCGGCGGCATGGCCGAAAATGGGCATCCGCTCGACCCGGAGCGGAACCGCCGCCGACTGCAGATCCTCGCCGAGCTGGCTGGTGCCAAGGTCGGGCGTACGTGCGAGTGGCCCCGTAGGGTGCGGCGGCAGCGGCTGCGCGAGCTGATCGCCGCTCGCCGACTTGCCAGCTGACCAGGCATTGCTCGTCGGCTTGTCGGCTGACCAGGCATTGCTCGTCGGCTTGCCGGCTGACCAGGCATTGCTCGTCGGCTTGCCGGCTGACCAGGCATTTCTGTCGTAGAAGCGTCCCGGCGCGCAGCGTTCGGGGCGTTGTGGACTCAACGCCCCGCCTGACCCGATACCGTCACTGTGACGACAGAATCGGCGGTTGCTCACGGTGGTGCCACGGGTGCCGCCACCGCATCCGCAGGACCATTGGGGGGACCGTGCCTTATTTCGCTGCCGCTGCCGTACGCGGCCCGGCCGGTTGGTCCGGGGCCGAGCTCGATCTCGGCGGGGTCGCCGACATCGACGAGGTCGCCGACCGGCTTCGCGAGGTCGACCCGGACGCCGACGTGTCGCTGCTCTTCGTGGAGTCCGATGACAGCTACCTGGTGATCCTCCGCCTCGACGAAGGTGAGGATCTGCGCGTGTTCAGTTCGGACGCCGCTTTCGCCGAGGAGTCCCGGCTCGGCGCGCTGCTGGTGGGCGATCTGCGCACACCTGCGGTCGAGGTCGATCTGGAACCGGTGGCGGTCGGCGTCGGCGCTGGCGCCGGCGGTTCGGGCCGCGCCCGGGCCGGCGCGGCCGGTGGCGGTGGCGGCTTCGCGGCCGGTGGCGGCGCCGGTTACCCGGCTGGTGACCAGCTCGACGACTTCGACGACGTCGACACGCTGGCCGACGAGGAATCCGACGACGACGAGCAACCCGCCGCCGATCCGGACGCCGAACCGGTCGGCGACGCCGACCTGCTCGCCGACCTCGGCCTGCCCGCCCGCCGGCTGCTGGCCCTCTGCGGCCGCGACGGCATGCTGCCGGCGGACGTGACCGCCGAGGTGTGCCAGACGATCGGCTGCGGCGACGAGGTCGAGGAGTTGCGGGAGGCGTGACCGAGCGGGCGGCTCCGGTGCCGGCGGCGAGACGTCACCGCGACCTGCGGCACGAGGAGTGGATGCGCCGGGCGCTCGCGGTCGCCGGGCAGCCTGACCCGCCGGTCGCGGCTGACCGGCCGGTCGCGGTCGGCGGATCGGGCGCTGCTGACGTGCCGGTCGGGGCGGTGGTCTACGACGCGGCCGGCACCGAGGTGGCCGTCGGCCGCAACGAGCGCGAGTCGACCACGGACCCGACCGCGCACGCCGAGATCCTCGCGTTGCGGCGGGCCGGTGCGGCACTGGGCCGCTGGCGGCTCGACGACTGCGTCCTGGTCGTCACGCTCGAACCGTGCACCATGTGCGCCGGGGCGCTGGTGCTCGCCCGGATCTCCACCGTCGTGTTCGGGGCCTGGGAGCCCAAGACGGGCGCGGTGGGCTCCCTGTGGGACGTGGTCCGCGACCGCCGGCTCAACCACCGACCGGCGGTCTACGGCGGGGTGCTGGCCGACGAGTGCGCGGCGATGATGCGCGAGTTCTTTCGCTGACCATCGCCGTCGTCGCTCCCGCCGGCCGTACGCCCGCCGGTGTCGGCTCGCTCAGGCGATGACGGTGTCCAGCCCGATCCGGACCATCTCGCTGAAGGTCTGCTCGCGATCCTCGGAGCTCATCTTCTCGCCGGTCCGGATGTGGTCACTGACCGTGAGGATGGTCAGAGCGCGGGCCTTGTAGCGGGCCGCGATCGTGTAGATCGCCGCCGACTCCATCTCGACCGCGAGCACCCCGTAATCGGCGAGGGTGTCGAAGAGGTCCGGCCGGTCGGTGTAGAAGGCGTCCGCCGCCAGGATCGGTCCGACCCGCATGTCGACGCCGTGCCGCTCGGCGACGTCGACCGCCGTACGGAGCAGCCCGAAGTCGGCCACCGGGGCGTAGTCGACCAGGCCGGCGAAGCGCACCCGGTTCATGTTCGAGTCGGTGGAGGAGCCACTGGCCGCGATGACGTCCCGCAGCCGCAGGTCCTCGCTGAGCGCACCGCAGGAGCCGACCCGGATGAGCGTCCGTACGCCGTACTCGTTGATCAGCTCGTGGGCGTAGATCGACGCCGACGGCATGCCCATCCCCGACCCCTGTACGGACACCGTGGTCCCGCCGTACCGGCCGGTGTAGCCGAGCATCCCGCGTACGGTCGAGTAGCAGGTGGCGTCGGTCAGGAAGTTCTCGGCGATCCACTTGGCGCGAAGCGGGTCGCCCGGCATGAGGACCCGCTCGGCGATCTCGCCGGGCTTGGCTCCGATGTGCGTGCTCATGGCCGTGATCCTGCCAGGTCGGGCGGGGGTGGCCGCGTACGGGCGGATGCCGCGCGACAGCGCCCCGGCCGGTCGGGTAGCCTACTCGGCGGTGGCGTGTCCGAGTGGCCTAAGGAGCACGCCTCGAAAGCGTGTGAGGGTTCACGCCCTCCGCGGGTTCAAATCCCGCCGCCACCGCCAGCTAGCAGGGCGTACGCCCGGCCGGTCCGCACGGACCAGCCGGGCGTTCTGCGTCGTGGTCTCAGTCGGGTGAGACGCAGTTGCCTGGCGCTGGCCCTCCGCTCGGCTATGGGTCGTTCCCAAGTGCCAACCTAGCGTAGGCGGTTCGTCCGTTAGTCCGGTCGACATTGCTGCTCCGTCGAAGGGTCGACCGCCCAGGGCTGGCACCCGGCCTGAAGTGATGCGGCTGGTACGGCAGCGCTTCCCCTGCGAGGTCGTCGCGCGTACGGTGGGGTACGCGATGTACCCAGTCAAGTGAGGTGGCTCATGACCGGTCAACCGCAATCCACTCCGGGTGAGCGTGTGCAGCGGCTCCGGCGCGCCGCTGGCCTGTCTCGTGAACGCCTCGCCGGGCTGAGCGGACTGTCTTCGACCACCGTGAAGTTCATCGAAAACGGTCGACGATCGTTGACGCTGCGAGCCGCGCAGCAACTGGCCCCGCACCTCGGGGTCAGGGATCTCGGGGACCTGTTCGGTCCGGCGGTGACGATGTCGCTCGACGCGCGGGCGTCCCACCCCGCCGTCGATGACGTTCGTCGCGCTCTGACCGCATGGCACATCACCATCGACGGTGCACCCGAGAACACCGACTACCTGCGTGGAGCTGTCGATTCCGCCTGGCAGACCTGGCACACCTCGCGCCACCAGCGCACAGCTGCCGGTGAGATCCTGCCGGGTCTGCTCGACGCCACCCAACGGGCGGCGCGGTTGCACACCGGCAAGGACCGGCGGGTGAGTCTCGCCCTGCTCGCCCAGGCTTACCACCTGGCGCAGGCGTATCTGGCGTGGCACGGGGAACGGGAGCTGGTGTGGCTGACGGTCGACCGGGGGATGACCGCAGCGCTCGACGCCGACGACCCGCTGGCGATCGCCCAGGCGAGCTGGTACGCCGCCCATCTGCTGCGGGCGGTCGGCCGGGGTGATGAAGCGTTGGCGCGGCTTCGGGACGCGCGAGGACTGATCGAGCCTCGGGTCGCCGAGGGCGGCACCGAGTGGGCGGAGATGCTGGCCGATCTGCATCTGTGTTCGGCGTTGACCCGTGCCCGTACCGGAGACCAGGGCGCCTGGTCAGACTGGGACGCCGCGCGTGCGGTCGTGGAGCGAGCGTTGCCCGACGGGTTCGTCGGCCTGCGGACCCGGGTCTCCCGGCCGCTGGTCGACGTGTATGCGGTCATGTGCGCCGTGGACCTGGGCGATCCGGACGAAGCACAGCGCCGCGCGCACGCGCTGGATCCGGCGGCCATTCCGTCGACGGAACGCCGGGGTCGGCATTATGTGGAGCTTGCGCGTTCGGCCGACCTGGAGGGCGCGCGGGAAGCGACGCTGCACCTGCTGACGCGGGCCGAGGCCACATCGCCGGAGACGGTCCGGTACTCACCGGTGGCGCAGGACATGGCCACCCGGCTGGCCCGTGAAGCGCCGGCAGCCGTACGCGCCGAGGCGGTTGACCTGGCTCGCCGAATTGGTGCCGCCGACCTGTAGGTACCTCCTGTCACTGGGTACATCGTGTACCCCGATGCCATTGCGGTGATACCTAGCGTGATTACGCGGTCGCTTCGGGGCGTTGATCAACGTACAAGGTGGATCTTCCCGATGCGCCCAGGTGGGCGGCGGATGTCACCTCGTCGCCTCTGACCCTTGCGGAGGGACGGCGATGGCCAAGCAGGTACGCAGACAGTCAGACCCGGCCGTGTCCGGGGCAGCGATCCAGGCAGCCGAACACGAAGCGGCGAGGCAACGGATTCTGGAACTCGCCGACGCGGAGCGGATACCGGTGGAGGAGACGACCAGGGCGGTGCCGGATCGGCGGTGGCGTCATGGGCGGCGGTGAGATCCCGATCGGCAGACAGATCGCGCAGTGGCGGGTTCGTCGGCGGATGACCCAGCAGGTGTTCGCGGATCGGCTCGGCAAGTCGAAGAGTTGGGTCGACAAGGTCGAGCGTGGCGTTCGGACACTGAACAAGTTCTCGGTGATCCAGGAGATCGGCGAAGTACTCCGGATAGACCCTCTTGTCTTCCTCGGCCGCGACGCTGACCCACCCTCGGCGTCCGGTGCCGGCGTAGACGGGCTCGACCGGATTCGCGCGGCGGTGGCCCGCTACGACGTGTTCCGCACCGACCCCCCCGCCGGTCTGGTGCGTGTCCTTGGGTGAGTTGGAGCGACACGTCGGGCATGCGTGGCTGACCTTCCAGCACGGGCACTACGCACAGTTGGTGCGGACGCTGCCGGAGTTGCTAGACGCCGCCCAGCGACGGCACGCGATCGAACCCGAGCAAGGGGCGGAGCTGCTGGTACACGTGTACCGGATCACCGCGTCGCTGCTGGTGAAGCTCGACGAAGCGGATCTCGCCTGGTTGGTTGCGGATCGGGCAATGACGGTAGCGGCCGGCGACCAGGTGCGGGCGGCCTCGGTGGTGGTGCAGCTCGGGCAGGCGCTACGCGCGCTGCTGCGGAACCAGTTGGCGTTGACGACCACGATCGCCGCAGCCGACCGAATCGCGTCGGCGGGCAGGCTGCAGCTGGGATCGGAGGAACGGTCCGTGTGCGGGGCGCTGCTGCTCCAAGCCGCCCACGCCGCCGCCGGTTGCGGCGATCAGCACCGTGTCCAGGAACTGCTGGACCGGGCGACCGAGGCAGCCGAGCGAATCAGCGATGACCCGAACCGACACCAGATCAGTTTTGGCCCCGTCGCCGTGGCGCTGACCGAGGTCGTGACGGCGGCCGAACTCGGCGACATTGGGGGAGCGGTACGACTGCACGAAAAGGCGATCGGCCACGAACAGTGGCAGCGGCTGCCTGCCGAGTATCGGGCCGCGTATCTAGTGGATGTCGCACGGGCGTATCTCCAAGTCGGTGACGTCGGCGCAGCGGGGCGGCTGCTGGTGAAGGCGGACCGGGTCGCGGCGGCGGAGGTCCGGTATCGGCCGGCGGTGCGTACCGTACTCGCTGCGGCGTATCGCAGCGGCGCGGCTCCGAATGGACTGACCCGGTTGGCGGCGGCGGTCGGGGTGGGCAGGTGACTGGCCCGGATCTGTCGCCGGCCCAGGTACGCAACCGGCTGATTCTGTCGGCCCGCTGGATCCTGCGTGACCACCAACCGGACGACGACGGCAGGTGTCCGGTCTGCCGCGTGCCGGACTGCCGACCCGCCGCCACCGCGCGGGACTTCCTCGCCTCGACAGATACAGAACCTTGACCACCCTGAGAGCTGCGCAGAGGATCAGGACGGCGCGGGCTCCTCTGCCCGATTCCGGACCAGCCGGTGACAGTGGGCCCCCATCGTCTGCGACTGAGCAGTCGAGAGTCGAGCTTCCCGGATTTGTCGGCATGTTGAGCAGCGGCCACGCGGATCTTGCCGAACGGGCAAAGGAAATCGTGCGTGGCGTCGAGAGGTCGCAGTGATCGGCCCAGCATCTCGAAGATGTGTGATTGTTTATGCTGGGCCGCTCGTTGCACTTGCAAGCCGAGACGACAACTACCTGGCGCGTCCGAGGCTGCTTTCCTCGGCGAGGTGGCCAAAGCGCCATCTGCGTTTCGGCTCGTATTGCTGCTGCTGTCCGAGTTAGTGCAGGGCGGCGAGGGCGGCGGTCCGTACGGCGGCCGTCAAAGTGGACAGCACTGTGGACTCCAGACGCCAGTACTGCCAGTACAACGGCACGTCGATGTGGTGGCCGGCGGCGATGTCGACGAGCCGACCGGCGGCGATGTCCACTCGGGCGATGTCCTCGGGCACGAGACCCCAGCCGAGGCCGAGCCGGATCGCCTCGGTGAAGCTGGCCGACGCCGGCACGAAGTGCGTTGGCGGGTCGAAGCTTCCCAGCGGGTCGAAGCTTCCTGCCGGTTCGCCGTTGCGGCCGGTGACGGCACGGACGAACCGGTGCTGCAAGGTGTCCTTGCGGTTGAACCGGAGCATCGGCGCGGCCGCGAACGCCGTACCGAGATCGTGCCCGGCGAACCACGCGCGGTGACCAGCGGGCGCGGCGACGGCCAGGTAGCGCATCGCGCCGAGCCGCTGCACCCGGCAGCCCTGTACGGCGACCCGTTCGGTGGTGACCGCGGCCATCACCGTCCCGGCCCGCAGCAGGTCGGCGGTGTGTCCCTCGTCGTCGGTGTGCACCTCGAAGACCACGTCCGGTAGGGCGGTGAGGACCGGCAGGAACCAGCCGGCGAGGGAGTCCGCGTTGACGACGACGGACACCCGGGTACGGGACGGGCCGTCCAGTACGCCGCTCGCCGCCCGCAGCGCCTCGTGTTCGAGCAGGGCGATCTGCCCGCCGAGGCGTACCAGGGGCAGCCCGGCCGCCGTCGGCACGCACGGTCGGGTCCGCCGTACCAGCACCTGGCCGACGACCTGCTCCAATGCCTTGATCCGCTGGCTGACCGCCGACGGCGTGACGTGCAGGACCCGCGCGGCGGTGTCGAAGCTGCCGTGTTCGATGACCGCCTGGAAGGTCGCGAGCTGCACCGGGTCGAGTGACATAAGCGATTCTGATCGTACTGAAATATCTTTAGTTGGAGTGTAGGTAGCGATCGTCCTAGCGTCTGCGGCATGAGTTCCGTGTTCGCCGGGTTCGGCCTGTCCTTCGCGCTGATCGTCGCCATCGGGGCGCAGAACGCGTTCGTGCTGCGTCAAGGGTTGCGCCGGGAACACGTACTGCCGGTGGTGATGATCTGCGCGGCGACCGACGCGGCGCTGATGGCCGCCGGCATCGCCGGCTTTGGCGCGGTGCTCGCCGGGACCCCTGCGATCTTGACGGCCGTACGGTGGGGCGGCGCGGCGTTCCTGCTCGCGTACGCGGCGCTCGCCGCCCGCCGGGCGCTGCGACCCGGTGATCTCACCCCGCTCGACCGGCCGCCGGCGACGCTGCGCGCCACGCTGCTGACCTGCCTGGCGTTCACCCTGCTCAACCCGCACGTCTACCTGGACACGGTGGTGCTGGTCGGCGCGGTCGCCCAGCAGTACCCGAGCCGGTGGGCGTTCGGCACCGGAGCGGCGACGGCGAGCCTGCTGTGGTTCGCCGGGCTGGGTCTCGGTGCCCGCTGGTTGGCTCCGCTGCTCGCCCGCCCGGCCGCGTGGCGGATCCTGGACGGGTCGATCGCCGTGGTGATGGCGGCCCTCGCGGTGTCGCTGCTCTTCGGCTGAGTCGAGGGGATCTCAAGCCGGCTGGTGATCTTGGCCACTGTCGGGCAGGTCTCGGCCGCTTGGACCGTTTCGCCGGACGATCCGGTCGCCGATCCCGGTCACCGATCCCAGGAGGCGGAACATGACCGACTACGGACACGATCTGCTGTTCGGCACCTTCGTCACACCCGTCGCCGAGCAGGCCGACCGAGTGGTGGCGTTGGCCCAGCTCACCGAGGAGGTCGGGCTCGACCTGGTCACCGTGCAGGACCACCCGTACCAGGCCCGCTTCCTGGACACCTGGACTCTGCTGTCGGTGATCGCCGCCAGCACCAGCCGGGTGCGGGTCGCGCCGAACGTCGCCAACCTGCCGCTGCGCCCGCCCGCCGTACTGGCCCGCAGCGTCGCCACCCTGGACCTGCTCAGCGGCGGCCGGGTCGAACTCGAACTCGGCCTCGGCGCCGGCGCGTTCTGGGACGCCATCGCGGCCCTCGGCGGCGGCCGACTCACGCCGGCGCAGAGTGTCCAGGCCTTGGAGGAAGGCATCGCGATCATCCGGGCGATCTGGGCCGCCGACGGACCGTCCGTGAAAATCGACGGTACGCACCACCGGGTCTGGGGCGCGCATCCCGGCCCGGCCCCGGCCCACGACGTCGGCATCTGGCTCGGCGCGTACAAGAAGCGGATGCTCGGGGTCACCGGGCGACTCGCCGACGGGTGGCTGCCCAGCAGCCCGTACGCGCCGCCGGAGCAGCTGCCGGCGATGAACGCGACGATCGACGACGCGGCCCGCTCCGCCGGCCGGGAACCGGCGGCCATCCGCCGCCTCTACAACATCAGCGGAACCTTCGGCCGCGTCGGCTCCGGCTTCCTGACCGGTCTGCCGGCGCAGTGGGCGGAGCAGTTGGCCGAGCTGACCCTGACCGAGGGGATCAGCGGATACATCCTGGCCAGCGACGATCCGGACAGCATCCGGCGGTTCGCGGCCGAGGTGGTCCCAGCCGTCCGCGACCTCGTCACCGCCGGCCGATCGGCCGCGTCGGCCGCCGCCGCGATGGGCGTCACCCCGACCCCGGACGACGGCGTACGGCTCAGCACCGAACGAGTCTGGGACGAGACGACCCGCCCCACCGCCCCGGCGCCCGACCCGGAACTGCGCTACACCGCCGGTCAGCGGGCGGCCGGCAAACACCTGATCGACGTACACGATCATCTGCGCGGTGAGCTGCACACCGTACGGGATCTGATCGGCCAGGTCGCCGCCGGCAGCATCGGAGCCGGCACCGCCCGAGCCCACATCAACACGATGACGATGCGGCAGAACAACTGGACGCTCGGCGCGTACTGCGAGTCGTACTGCCGGCTGGTCACCACCCACCACACGCTCGAAGACATCAGCATGTTCCCCCAGCTGCGCCGGGCCGATCCCGGACTCGACCCGGTGATCGACCGGCTCGCGGAGGAACACCACGTCATCCACGACGTCCTGGAGCGCGTCGACCGGGCGCTGGTCGCCCTGGTCAGCGAGCCGGATCGGATCGGCGAGGTGCAGGCCGCCGTCGACCTGCTCACCGACACCCTGCTGTCCCATCTGTCCTACGAGGAGCGGGAACTCGTCGAACCGCTCGCCCGGTTCAGCCCGGCGTGACCTCGCCCGGCTCAGCCCGGCGTGATCGGGGTTCTCGGTGGTGCGGTCGCCGTCCGTGACCTGCGGTCCGCCGGCGGCGGATTGATCAGTACGTTGGCCGCCATCGCCAACCGCCGTACGGGATGGAACTGTGGACGGTTGCGGACTCGTTCGCGCAGGAGCGGCACGCCGTCGCCGTCGAGTTCGTCCCAGCCGTCGTCGCGTCCGCTCATCGCCAGCAGCAGCGCTTCGGCGGTGCCCCGGACCGGGACACCGGCGCCGTACCGCCAGCCGGTGTCGGTCGCGGTCAGTTCGAGCTGGCCGAGCCGCGGCCCTTTCGCGTAGCCGAGCGCCGGGTTGCGGGCCAAGTGGTTGAAGGCGACCCAACGCGGCTCCTCGGCCACCTCGCGCACGATGCCCAGCGGACGCCGGATGTCCAGGTCGTGCAGGATCGCGTCGGTGAGCACCGGATCGAACCCGGACCGGGGGATCGTCGTACGGGCGTCAGCATGCCGCCGCAACGTGTCGATCAACTCGGCGGTCGGCCGGCGGGCGGCCCGACGGGTGAGCACCACGTTGATCCGGTCGATGTCGGCGGCGGTCGCCATGATGCCCAGGTAGAGCTTGACCTGCCCGAAGGTCAGATAGGTCGTCAGGTGCGCGGCGATGTCGTGCATCGTCCAGCCAGCGCAGAGGCTGGGCTGCCGCAGCTCATCGGCGGTGAGCCGGCCGAGTGTTTCGGCCAACGCCCGCCGCTCCCGTACCACCATGTCGTACACCAACACGTTCCGACCGTAAGCCGGATACCTCTCGTCGGACATCTCCGACGTTGCCGACTGCATGGACCGCAGTCGATTGCCGTCGGTCGGTGATCCGGCCGGCCCGCGATGGCGGGATCTGATGCTGTCGGTGGATCCTCCTAGACTCCGGCGCCATGGCGATGGTGACCTTCGTTGACGAGAGCACGGCTGGTGCCCGTACCCCCGCATGGGCACTGCGGATCTTCGAGGAACGGTTGACGCTGCGGGAGCTGATCCGACGGCGGATCCACCAGGAGGTGGCCGAGTATCACGCCGCCGACGCGACGGCGCCGGCCCGGCCGCTGGTGACGCCGACGCCCACGGAACGGGCGCTCAACGGCGACCGGACCGTCCGGCCCCGCCCCCGGGTCGACCCCGAGCGGCAGATCGCCCTCGCCGAGGAGGCGTTCGGCCGCAACGGCTTCGTGGTGCTCGTCGGCGACCGGCAGGTCGAAGACCTCGACGACGAGGTGGACCTGCGGCGCGACACCGAGGTCACCTTCCTCAAACTCGTCGCCCTGGTCGGTGGCTGATGGCCCGGACCGCCGCCAAGCCTGCCTGGCACGTCCAGCGGATCCATGAGCTGGTCGCCGCTGACGCACCCGCCGAACTGGCCCGCTACCTCTACACACACGCCCAGCAGACCGTCAACAGCGCGGAGGTGCGCGCCGCGCTGCGCCCGCTGTCCCGACCCGATCTGGTACGGCTGGTGCGCGCCCTGGTGGACGTACGGATGGCTGACCGGCACCGGCCGTGGGCGGCGATCGAGCTGATTTCCCAGCTGGCCCGCCGGCTGCCCGCCGAGCTGACCGACGACGACGCGGACGCCCTCGCCGCGTTCGCCGTCCGGGACCCGTTCGGGTTGCCGCCCACCGCGTTGGAGATCGTCGCCCGCCGCCGGTATGCCACC
This sequence comes from Solwaraspora sp. WMMD406, assembly GCF_029626025.1. Taxonomy (NCBI): domain Bacteria; kingdom Bacillati; phylum Actinomycetota; class Actinomycetes; order Micromonosporales; family Micromonosporaceae; genus Solwaraspora; species Solwaraspora sp. WMMD406. The sequence goes on along the minus strand of NZ_JARUBF010000001.1, from coordinate 6,991,566 downwards.
CTCGGCGAACTCCCCGTCGACCTGGCTGAGTGGATCACCAGGCGTTCTGGGGAGAGCCCACGGCTGCGGCAGCTGCTCGTCGAACTGGGCAACTCACCGTTGTCCGACGAGGATCCCTGGGCCGGCGAGATCCTGGCCGAGCTGTCCACACTCGACGGAGTGTGGACGCGGCTGATCGCCCACGCCAGCACCGCCACCATCCCCCGCCCGTCAGCGGCCTGGGTGAGCGCCGCTCGGGACCTGCTCGCCCCGCTCGACCCGGCACAGGCTCGTACGGTGTTCGACCGGTGGCTGGCCGCCACGTCTCGTACGCCGCAGGAGGTGCCGGTTGCCGCCAACGCCGACGTACTGCGGGGCCTGCTCTGGCTGGTCGAACTGATCGGGCCGACGCCGCAGCAGATCCGCCAGCTCGGCGCGCTGGTCGAGACGATGCTGCGCCGGCTGCCCGACGTCGGTCCGGCCTGCCCGAAGGTGGCCAACGCGGCGGTCGGCGTACTCGGGCGGGTCGACAGTGAGGTGGCGCTGGCCCAGCTGGCCCGGCTGTCGGCACGGGTCACCTACAAGGGCACGCTCAACGAGATCGACAAGGCGCTCGACGTACGGGCCAAGGCGCTCGGCGTCGGCCGCGACGAGATCGAGGAGTTGGCCGTCCCCGACTACGGCCTGTCCGGCGTCGGGCGGCACGAGGTGACGGTCGGCGGCTGCCGGGTCGAGCTGACCTTCGGCCCCAGCGCGGCCACCCTGGCCTGGCACAACGAGTCGGGTCGGCCGGTGAAGAGCCCACCGGCGGCCGTACGGCGGGACCACCCGCCGGCCGTCGCCGACCTCAAGGCGCTGGCCAAGGAGATCACCGGGATGCTGGCCGCCCAGTCGGCCCGGCTGGACCGGATGTTCCTCGCCCAGCGCAGCTGGACCCTGGCCGGGTGGCGGGAACGCTATCTCGACCATCCGCTGGTCGGGGCGCTGGCCCGACGGCTGATCTGGCTGGTCGACGGGGTGCCGTGCGGCTGGGCGGGCGACACGCTGCGTACGGTCGACGACGCCCCGGTGGCGGCTGCCGACGACGCGTCGGTGCAGCTCTGGCATCCGATCGGCCGGCCGGTGTCGGAGGTGGTGGCCTGGCGGGACTGGCTGGAACGGCACCGGATCGTCCAGCCGTTCAAGCAGGCCCACCGGGAGGTGTATCTGCTGACCCCGGCCGAGGAGACCACCGGCACGTACTCGAACCGGTTCGCCGGACACATCCTGCGCCAGCACCAGTACCGGGCGTTGACCGCGGCCCGGGGCTGGACCGACCGGCTGCGGCTGATGGTCGACGACGTGTACCCGCCGACGACCCGTGAACTGCCACGCTGGGGGCTGCGCGCCGAATACTGGGTGGAGGGGATCGGCGACGAGTACGGCGTCGACACCACCGAAAGCGGGTCCTACCTGCGGCTGGTCACCGACCAGGTGCGGTTCTATCCGATCGCCGCCGCCGGCAACTCGGCCCACGCCTCGGGCGGCGGATACACCCACGATCGGTGGCGCGGCGGTGCCGATTCGGCACCGGTCGCGCCGCTGCCGCTGGACCAGATCCCGCCGCTGGTGTTCAGCGAGGTGATGCGCGACGTCGACCTGTTCGTCGGGGTGGCCAGCGTCGGCAACGATCCGACCTGGTCGGACGGGGGTCCGCAGGGCCGCTACCGGGACTACTGGACGTCGTACAGCTTCGGGGAGTTGTCGGCGACCGCGCAGACCCGGCGGGATCTGCTGGTCCGGCTGCTGCCCCGGCTGGCGATCGGCGAGCGGGCCACCGTCGAGGGCCGGTTCCTGGTGGTACGGGGTGAGCTGCGCACGTACAAGATCCATCTTGGTTCGGGGAACATCCTGATGAGCCCGAACGACACCTATCTCTGCATCGTGCCCAGCCGGTCCGCGTCACGTGGCCCGGAGCCGGGCTTCCTGCCGTTCGAAGGTGACGCTGTCCTGGCTGTCGTGCTGAGCAAGGCGCTGCTGCTGGCCAAGGACGACCAGATCACCGACCCGACGATCGTCCAACAACTCACCGCCGCCCGATAGCCGTACGGCCCGAGTCGCCGATCGTCGGAGCCCGCTGATCGTTGTCTTCCTGTTGCATCGGGCTGAGGGTCACGCCGCGTCGGCGTGACCCTCGCTGGTGTGTGCGGTGACGATGCGGCGGAGCACATCGAGGGCCTGCTCGGCCTCGTGCTGGCCGACCGGCGCGGTACGGGCCGCTACGTACCCGGTCAAGGCGTCGCGGATGACGTCGGACCGGCGGGTCGCCGACTCCCCGGCGATGCGGTCGAGCTGCTCGACGAGCGCGACGGGCAGCCGGATGCTCACCAGCATCATCGGTGCATCCGGTGCGGGACCGGTCGCCGGCACCGGGGTCATCGACCTGATCACCGGTGCCAGGCTGTCGGTGTTCTGAAACCAGGTGATGACCTCATCCTTGCTCATCCGGTCGAAGTCCGGCTCACTCACAGCACCCGCCTCCTCCACTCGTCCAGGTCCGCGCCACCCAACGCACGAACCCCCATGATCTTGTACGTCTCCGTGCCACCGATCCGGTCACACAACACGGCGACCACCCGGCCACTGTCGGCCATCCCCATGACGATAAGCAGCAGGTCCCCGATGACTCGTTCGTGACGCAGACCCGACGGGGCATACAGCGCCTCGGTCGCCTCATCGACCCCGACGTCGTTGCGGCGAGCGTTGGCCAGGCCCTCGTCGGTCCACACGTACTCGCGTTCCCCCACCCAGCGACCGTAACACGTTGTAATACGACTTGGTGCCGGGCTGTAGGCGAATCGGTGCTACCGGATCGCCCTCCGGATAGCATCGGCCGGGTAAAGAAGCTGTCGATCTCCGTTCCGGAGGATGTGGCCGACACCTTGGCCGAGCAGCCCAACGCATCCGCCTACATCACCGAGGCGGTACGTGACCGGATGCGCATGGACGCGTTGCGCGCCGAGTTGGCACATGCCGGCATCCAGGTCACGGAGCCGGGACTGGCCGCCGCGCGGGCACGTCGGGCCACCGTCGAAGCGCAATGGCCCGCCGAGCGGTACGACCTGGTGCGGGACCGGGTACGCCAGCACCTGCGTGATGAGGAGTCCACCGGGTCGCCGGCACCGGCCGCGTGACCGTCGGGGACGGGCGTCCGGTCCGGCTGGTGCTGGACAGGTTAGCGCTGCTCGCCTACCTGGACGGGTCGGCGCACGTCGCGGCGCCGATTCACGAGGTCACCCAGGACGGGGTCCGGTTCGGGGTGACCGCCGTCAGCGTGGTCGAAACCCTTGTGATGGTCAGCGGAGGCAAGGATCGACAGCTGCTGCGGCGACTGCTGGAGCTGGACGCCTGCGCTGTCCTGGACACCCCCGGTGGATCATGGCAGGAGTTGTCTTATTGGCGGGAGGTGACCGGCCGGGTGGACCTCGCCACCCGACTTGGGTCATTTAGTGCGTACGACGATCGGCGCAGTGTTTCCGCTGGTGGCCGCGGTGCCGCCCGTTGGGCGCCTCGACCGAAGGGACGGCGTCGCACTGGTTGGCGGCGCGTCGGCTTGACGGATACCTGGCATCTGCTGGTGTGGACCGTGGTGCACGCCTCGCGGTCGGGGACTTTGCGGCTCTTCGGGCCGTTTGAGCATCCACATCGGATGGTTATGTCTCTTTCCGGAGGGCGTTGAGAAACCGCCAAAAAGAACATTTCGGCGAGGTCAAGGTGTCGGTTAGTGCGCAAATTTCGGCGTGGTCGCGAGCAACACTGCAGGTCACAGCGCTGAGATCGGAAGATGATCATTAACGTGACCCAAGTCGGGTTATTGGCGGGAGGTGACCGGCCGGGTGGACCTCGCCACCACTGTCATGGCCTGCCTGACGCACCGGGCACCGGATCCTGACCGGGGAAACGCGGTACGGGGACGACCTGCCCGTGATTCACCTGCCGAGGTAGTCCGGCTCCCGGCCTAGCCGTCATCGCAACAGCGTTCGGAGACGCCGAAGACGCCACGGGGTCATGCTGTAGGCGACCAGACCCACGGCGAACAGCCCGATGCTGAGCAGCAAAGCAGGAACATCGGCGTACGGCCGGATGCTGAACTCCCACCACCAGTAGTCACCGCCGGAGTGGTATCCCCAGTAGAAGAAGGTCACCGCGACCAAGGCGGGCAGAGTCCAGGCGAGCCGCCAGCCGAGGAGCACCCCGGCGAGCAGCGCCAGTCCGAACCACGCCAGCCACGACCGCAGCATGACCAGCAGGATGACCGGGTCGATGGTGAGCGCCGCGAGCGCGAGGAAGATCGACACACATGCGACGGCAATGCCGGCCAGGTGGATTCGCTGTACGCGGCGCAGGGTCCGGGTCACCCCCTGCTCCAGATCGGCCAGGTGGCTCCGCATCCCCAGTACTGGCAGGACCGCCGCACCGATGGCCAGCAGGCGCCACAGCGGGATGCGTCCCTGGCCGTGGTCAACGGCGGAGGGCACAGCCACCTCCACCGTCCCGAGCCACGCGGTCAGGACGCCGCAGGCGGCCACGGCCAGCAGGATCGACCGGGTCCGCCGTACGGCGAGGAAGATGCGGATCGGCGCCGCCGTCGCCGTGGCCTCACTCTCCCGACGCGCAGTAACGACCACGGATTTCGCGCACCTCTCCCTCGGCCCACTGGAACTGCTCCTCCTGCGAAAGATCCCGCAACCTGGCGCGACCCTCAGCCCAGTTCTGCTGCATCTCGGCTGGTGCGTTGGTCTGGTAGTCGGGGATCGCTCCGCCCACAAGATACGCTTCCAGCCACGCACTGAATACTTCCAGTCGACCCATGTCCGCCTCCGTCACGGACGGCCAGGCACAGTCGTCAGCCCCCTGGAAGTTGAACGTCGCGCTGGTGATCGCGGTCTCGATACCGCCGGCGTAGGACCACGGGCTGCCCTCGATGATCAAAAAGTAGGGTACCGCGTTCGAGTTCCCTACCCGCAGATCTATCCGATTCCCAAACTGAGAACCTGGGTCGATGCCGTGCTCGTTCATCCGGGGCGGCAGCACGAAGGCATCCGGCAGCGCGGCGATCCGCCCGCTCATCTCCTCCAGTCGCGGAAGATACTTCTCGTGCTCCGGCCAGACACAGAGCACGGTAGGACCTTGAATGCAGGTTGCCCGGTCCTGCGCGGGCTCCCGCGGCACCACGATGGCGGTGCTGAGCAGGACCCCGATGAGCACGATGGCGGTGGCAACGGGAATCGGCAGATGACGTCCGCGCAGGCGGACGCCAGCCGGCGCCCAGAGCAGGGCTGCAAGTAGAGCCGTCACGGCGGCGAACCGTACCGCCAGGATCACTGGGTCGACGGTCATCGACGGGAGACCCGTGATGACAACCGCTGATCCCTGTCGATCCAGCAGTCCGAGGAGCACCAGGAAGGACAGGGCAGCGACCAGCGGGGCGAGTGCCGCCCCGAATATCTTCCCCATCGTCCAGCCGACAGCGGCGGCGAACAGCGTGACGAAGACACCGACCGCGAAATAGCCCAGCCATAGATGTAACCCCGGCGGGAAGGTTCGGGCGGTCATTGCAAAGCCCGCCGCCTGACCGACCAGGTACGGCACGAGCAGGATGACGATCGTCGCGGCCATCCGGTAGCCCTCGATCGCCGCCGGCCGCATCCGCGCTGCGGCGGCCTGCTCCACGAGTCCGTGCCGGCTCGTGGCCGTGGCCGCCCACGCCGCCGCGCCAGCGCCGAGAACCCCGACCAGATAGGCCGGGACCTGCGCCGCTGCTCCGGTTTCCGGCCAGACGCCGACCCAGTAGTCGGTTCGCAGGAAGAGGACTGCTAGGTCCAACGCGATCAGGACCGGCAGCGCCCAGCGGATCGGGGAGTTGCGGATGTGCAGCCAAAGGATCCTCATACCGCCTGCTCCGCCTCGGGCAACAGGTGCATATAGGCCCGTTCCAGTGGCGTGTGACCGGGCAGGTCGTCGCGGGCCGTGGCTTCCAACTCCACTACGCTGCCGTCGAACCTGGCGACGCCACCATGCATGACAACGACCCGATCGGCGATGGCAGCGACGTCGTCGATCAGGTGGGTGCTGAGCACTACCACCGCGTCCGCGAGGCCGGAAATGATCTTGCGGAACTGCAGCCGCTGCCGGGGGTCTAGCCCCACCGTCGGCTCGTCCAGCAGCACCACACCCGGGCGTCCCACCACGGCCCAGGCGATTCCTGCCCGCTGCCGCATCCCGCCGGAGAGCTTGCGCATCTTGTCCCGGCGGCGATCAACAAGATCCACCATCTCCAGTGCCTCGTCGACCGCCCCGCGCCACCGGCTCGACGGGACTCCTCGCAGCCACGCCGCATACGTCACGAAGTCGGCCACGCTCATCTGCGGATCGAAGCCGAAGGCCTGCGGCAGATACCCGATTCTGTCGCGAATCCGGCGCGCGCCGCGCTCGTCAACGACCTCGGCACCGCCGATGTGCAGAGAGCCATACTGCGGCGGCATGATAGTGGCCAAGGTCCGAAGCAGCGTCGTCTTTCCTGCACCATTCGGACCGAGCAATGCGGTGACGCCCGATTTCAGAGTCAGACTCAACCCGTCGATCGCCAGTGTCTTACCGTACCGCTGGGAAACACTGTTGAGCACTACTTGCATTTAGAAGCTTTCTCGTCTTTAGGGCGACGTCCTGAAGGTGGGGGGTAAGACTCCGCCCCCACCCCGGACGTGCGTCAATCACTAGTAGTAGCTAATCTGACCGTTCGAGACACCGAAGGTGCAGTCAGCGCCTGATACATCTGCCGTGCTCCCCTGAGGTCTGCCGACTGTCAACCAGCGAGTCCCCTGTGCTGTGCAAGACACCGATGATTGGTACGTGCCTGCCCACTGCGCTCCCGGCGAAGCGCATCTCTGTGCCCACGCCGTGTTCCACCACTGGGTGTAGCAGTTGAAGATTCGACTTGACGTGCCTTGGGCGCTGGCCGATGAGCTGCTGAGGATCATGGCCCCGAAAACCAATAGCCCCAACACTGTCAACTGGGCTAACCATCGCACTCCGGACGAGCGCAGATCCGACGATCTTGCGGACTCGAACACTACGTGCACCTCCCGGTCGATCGGGCCGGACGACAGCATAGTCATGAACCAGCTGCCTATCCACATCGATAGAATTCACCATAATCGCCGAGGAGGGATCAATCAAGCAGTGTCGAGGGCGACGATTTCCGCCCTGATCAACTCGCGTGTCGGGTGCTGCCTGCCGGTCTGGCGCCGCGCGGCAGCCGGCAGCCGGCGAAACTAATAGAGTGAGATGGGTCACTCGCGTGAGGCTGGTCTTCACGCGGCCGGCGGAATCCCGTCTCCGTGGCAAGCACCTCCACAATCTTGTAAATCCGCGGGTGCCGACAGGCGTGGACCAGGCGGTACTGGCCTCATCTGGATGGGCCGGACGAGGATTAGTCCGCGCTGGCGTCAGTGAGCGCGCGGGTGGCGTGGTGGATGGTGTAGGCGGCCTCCTGCGGGTTGCTGGCGGCGGTGTTGATGGTCAGGTCCGCGTCGACGGGCGGTGTCTGGTCCCATGCAGTGAGCCGGTCGGAGGTGTCGCCGGTGTGGCGTTCCCGGATGCGTTGTGCGGCGATGTCGCGGGGGCACCACAGGTAGACGACCAGCCACCGGGCCGATGGGGTGGCGTCGGTGACGGCGTGGATGCCGTCGGGTTGGCCCATGTGCAGGACAGGGATACCGGTGGTGAGCGCCTGGTCTAAGCCGTCGCGGTCGATGACGTACGTCGCTCCGTACCGCTGGTTTTGCCAGATGATGCCGCTGGCCGCCGCCAGGGCGGCGAGGTGGTCGGGGGTGGTCATGCGGTAGCCGCTGGTCCGTCCCCGGCCAGTTTTGAGTCTGGCGAACAGCTGGTAGGCGGGGTCGATGGCGGCAAGACGTTCGGTGATGGTGTCCTTGCCGGCCGCTGGTGGGCCGTACAGGATGACGCCCTGTCTCATGCGGTTGCCGCCGGCGCGCTGAGGATGGACGCCAGCAGGTCTTTGGCCTGCTTCTGCAGCGGGGCGCTGGACGCGCAGTTGTCGATGACGGTGTGCGGTGCGGTGGGCCGCATGTCGAAGTCGACGGTATCGAGGTAGGCGGGCCAGTTGGCGAGTTTGGCCGCGTCTCTGGCCGCGCCCCGGTGGCGGATGTAGGTGTGCATTGTGTCGGCGTCGCAGTACACCCACACGAACAGGGTCTGGGCGTTCATCGCGGTGTGGCTGGCCTGGATACGGTCGACCCATGCGGTGTCGGTGAACTCGCGGATGAACGGGGCGGTGACGATGGAGCTGTTGCCGCAGGCGACGTTCTCATGGGCGACCGCGATGAGGGACTCGTACTCGCGTGGCCGGACCTTCGTGGCGTACGCGTCCGATTCGCGGTCGTAGGGTGACAAGCCGAGAAGTTCCAACGCGGCTTCGACGACGGGGCGGGTGATGGTGTCCTTGTCGAGCATCGGCCAGCCGGTCTCCCTGGCGAGGACGCGGCCGAGTTCGGTCTTCCCACTGCCGGCGTAGCCGCCGATCATCACGACCCATGGAGTACGGAGGCGGATGTCACCGCCACGTGCCTGGTTGGGGGCGTGGACGATCCGCTTCGATCGGGACTTGCTGATGACCAGACCTTCGTCGGCGAGGATCTTCATCGCCTCGGAGATCGTGAACACGCTGACGTCCCAGCGTTCAGCGAGCTCGCGCGTGGACGGCAGGACTTCGCCGTCACGCAGTACGCCCGCTTCGATCTCGTTGCGCAGGTTCCGGGCCACCTGCTGGTGCAGCGACTCTGATCGGCTGAGCCTGGGCTGAGGGGACGACATCGACTTTCCTCTCATATCAGGCACCCGTCCGCGACTGCCTCGGGACACAGTCGGTCACCTAACAGAATGGTATGCCCTAACTGTGCTGGCAAGCATCCAAATTCTATGTATGGCGCTTGACGCGTCCCAACACTAGGTTCGCTGGGATCTGGTCTCGGCTAATGACTTGGTGAGGACCAATGAAACGCCGAGCTACCAAGAGGCCGGCATCATGCGCCCCGGCGCCCGCATGGCTCGCTGACGCGTCCGCGATTAGCCATGGCGTGAAGCCGTGTTCGAATGCGTCCACGGCACCCTTCAAGACGCAACTTTCGGTAGCGATGCCGCAGAAGTAGAACTCTTCCCATCCGTGCTCTTTGAATAGCGCTATCCCCTCGGAGGTGAAGGGGCTGTAGACTCTTTTGTCGAGTGTCGCGCCGTGATTTAGGTAAGGATGCAACTCCGAAACAAAGTCAATGAGGCTTATTCAGCAGGCCTCCGACCCGCTACAGTAGACCCCCAATAAAAGGACGATCCGCTCTTCCGTAGGATGGAGTTACCACACAACATCACAAAGAAAAGCGGACCGCCGAACATGTATCATACCACTGGCTTCACCACGGACCAGATCCGCGACCTCTGCGTGCTGGTCCGAGCGGAATGCCAGGATCTGGATGTGGAGCCGTGGCCCCCGGTCCTTGGTCTCTACCGCGCTGTCGTCGTCGCGTTGACCTACATGCGTCGCAACCGCGTCCAAGCGGAGATCGCCGAAGCACACGGCGTCTCCCAGCCGACGATCTCGCGAGCGGTCACCGGCATCACCCCGGTCCTCGATCGCGTGCTGACGGAGTTCGTACCGACAGCCGACGACCTCAGCCCGACCGACCAGTACATCGTCGACGGCACCCTGCTTCCCTGCTGGTCATGGCGCACGCACCGCTGTCTGTACTCCGGCAAGCACAAGACCACGGGCATGAGCGTCCAGGTCGCCTGCACCCTCGACGGCGCGCTCGCCTGGATCTCCGATCCCGTCACCGGCAACCACCACGACTCGTACGCGATCAACGACACCGGGGTCCTCGTCACCCTGAATCCCGGAGACTGGATCGGTGACAAGGGCTACGTCGGCAACGGCATGATCACCCCGTACAAGAAGCCCAAAGGTGGCGAGCTCGCGGAATGGCAGAAGGAATACAACAGGCAGGTCAACAAGATCCGCTGGGTTGTGGAACAGGTCGTCGCGAACCTGAAGACATGGCGGATCCTGCACACCGACTACCGCAGACCGCTCGCGACCTTCACAGAAACGATCTCCTGTGTTATCGGGTTGCACTTCTACAGGATGGCCTGTGAATAGACCTCAATGTCCGGGGATGATTGGAGCTGTTGCCAGCCAAAGAAGCGCTCGAAAGGGCTGCCGGGGTAGTTCAGATACCGGGTGAAGAGTGTGTCGTTTCCGGCAGCCTGCCAGCGGCGTACCAGGTCGACAACGACAGGAACGATGTGCGCCGATTGCTCGCGTACGAAGCCCTTCTGCATGTCGGTCACGACTAGCACAGGGCGACCCGATGTCATGTGCTCGACCTCGATCGATCATCACGACCCCTGATATGGGGAATTTTCTGGCGGCGTGAGTTTAGATGTCGGCGGGCGTAGTTCCGTGTCGTAGGAAGGCCGCCGCGCGTTGATCGAGTTTCTTGGCGAATCCGGGCAGGCGCGGTCCGAGGCTGTTGAGGCGTGTGCGCATGTTCTTTACCGCGCCGCGCGCGCGGCCGGACTTGACACCCTGCATCGCGTCTATGGCCAGATTCCAGTTCTCGGTTGCCTCGCGCAGACGGCCCTGTGCGCACTGAACGTCAGCAAGGTTGGCCAGGGTCAAGGTATGAATTCGACGGAACGCATCGGCATTTCGAGTGACGATCGACCTGCGGAGCTGGGTCTCGGCACCGGGTAGATCGCCTAGATCGCGGAGGGCTTGACCAGCTTGGCTGGCGAGAGAGGTTTCCGTGAAGCCGCTGGCCCGAATCCAGGTCGGCTCGTCTTCCGGTGACGCATTGGCTAAATGGGACTCTGCCGCAGAAATTGCCGATGACGTACGCGACTTGTCGCTTGTCGCACCGTGACCGCGAGCTGTCAGGATCGTGAACAATGCGGTCGCAGCGGGGGTTGCTCTCCCCTTCGACCATTCGAGAGACGAGCTTGCGAGTCGAAGTGCTTCCTGCCCGTGACCGAGATCAACGGCCTGATGCGCCATCGCTCGCAATGTGAATCCGGCAAGCGCTCGGTCATCCGCTTCATTAGCCAGCCGAAGCGATTGGATGTAGTATCGCTGAGCCAAGCCGTGGAGGGAGGAATCAAACGCCTTCCATCCGGCGAGGTAGGTCATCTCCGCTGCGACGCTGAACATGGCTCTGCGGTCATCGTCGGAGGCGAATCGTCCGCGTAGATAACCCGCGACATCGGATGTGAGGTACTGAACGACCGCGAGGCGAGCGTGGCCGCCTCCGAACCGCTCGTCAGCCTTACTGAACACCGCCAGCATGTCGCGCACGGCGTCGATCTCATTGCGACCCACAGCGACGTCCCCGCCTTGCGCCTGCCGCCCCCTGTCCGCGATCTCCTGCCAGGAGTCGAGGGGTACGGCGAGTGCTGCCAGCGAGTACAAGGCGGTGAGCGCGAACCCTCGTCGCTCCAAGTCGGCCCTCCCGACCGTTACGAGATCGGTGGCTGGGTCGTGCGTCCACCAGTCCAGGCCACCTAAGTCGGACTCCAGGCTACCTCCTGCGAGGAGGTTGAGATCGGTTGGATGAACCACACGGCCGAGCCGGCGGGAGATCGCTTCGGCCAGGTATCTGGGGGTTTGGCCGCTGGGTCTTACACCAGCGATCCAATGCCCTACATGAGATCGATCGCAGGACGGCAGGTCGTCGTTGTGCTCGCGTGCCACGGCGCGGACCGCCGCAGCGCAGGCGTCATACGACCATTGGCATGCCTTGATTGCCGTCAGCAACTTCTCGTTGCGTTGTCTGAGTGCCCGCGCCATCCGCCGGCCTTCCTATGGAGGCTGTGTCCAACGCGTTCAACGCGTTCAACATGTGCAGTGTCCTATAAGGCTAGCGGACGTCAGACATAGCCCGTTCACTGCAAGTAGAGCTTGTGGCATGGGAGGTGAGCACGAGATGGTCGTCGAAGTGCCATTGGTGCGTGTCGGCACCGAGATGGTTGACTACCTGCGGGCGTGGCTGGTCCAACGGTCGCGCCGATCGGCCGACTCGGTGTGGCCCGTCCGCTCGCAGCCGGACTTGGTCGGCACGCCGTTGCACTGTCGGCGCGGCGTGATCGCATACCTGGCGCGTGCTGGCGTGGCGGTCTGCTCGATCGCGCAGGTCCGTCACGTTACCGACCAGGTACGTCGGGGAGCGCTAGAGCGCTTCCTCTTGAAACGGCCGGTTCTGCTTGATCCAGGCGACGACCTCTTCGCGTGCCCAGATCCGGCCGACGGTGAGCGTATCGAGCGGTTTCGGGAAGCCCGGCCGGTTGACGATGGTCTGGGTGCGTTGACGGCTGATGCCACCCATGAGCGCTTGGATCTCGCTCAAAGCCACCAGTCTCATGGAGCGAACGCTACGGTGTCAGGGTTAGCAACAGTAGCAAGTTGCGCCCGTTGCTGCCGTTGACAGATTTGATGATCCTGGGTCAACCTTGAGGCGTGATGTCGATGGATGAGGACTGCTGGGCCGAGTCGGAGCCGAGTGCAGGCGAGACCGGCGACGCCGACGTGACCCGGGAGTGTGCGACCGACGAGGCGGGCGACATGGTGCTCACGCTGCGGTGGAGCTTCGAGGACTTGAAGGCTGAGCACGGTGAGGCGGGTGCGCGGCGGATTCTCGCCGAGATCCTGGCCCGGTGGGAGGCCAACGGTGGTGAGCCGGTGTCGCTCGACGATCCGTGACCGCCCGGAACCCTCGTCCTATCTGAGAGGAGTACATCGATGTGGAGTATCGGGGCGTTGTGTGGGGCGGCGTTGCTTGGCTTCTGCGCCGGGCTGTGGTCGTTCAAGGTGAAGTCGCGCTGGTGTCCGGCGTGCGGGCGGACAACGTACCCGTTGGCGGATCGGCGTGGTGGGTAGCCGGCTGCTGCACACGCCGGAGCCGAAGCCGGGCGATGTCCTGGTGGTCGGCCGGGCGGCCAGTGTCCAGTTCGCCGGTGAGCGTCGGCTGACGTTCCGGGTGATTTCGGTGGATCCCAAGCCGACGTACGAGGGCTGGGTCTGGTTGACGGGGTATGTGATCGACAGTTCCGGGGACGCCGCCGAGCGGCGGGAGATATTCGTCCGCCGTCGTGGGCTGTATCGGCTGCCCCGGCGCGACAAACGACTGTGAAGAGGAGCGAGAACAATGATCGTCGAGATGGTTCGTGAACTGGTGTTGCGGTGGCGGGAGTGGCGCGACGGGCGGTCGGCGGCGTCGAAGCGGCTGGCCCGGCTCGACCAGGAGCGGTCAGCCGCACGGCATCGGCGGTTGGACGGCAACCGTGGGCATCGCTGGTCGTCGCAGCCGACGACACTCGTACCGACCCTGCGTCCGCTGCTGACGTACGGCCAACTGCTCGGCTATCGCGTACCGGCGGGATTGTGATCTGACCCGCCGGCCGGGACGGACGCCGGCCGGCCGGGGCGGCGGCAGACCGCGACCCACGACGATCGTGGCGTCCGGCGTGCAACCTCCCAGCGCTGACCGGTGTGGGGAACAGGTGGAAAGGGACCGGCAACCGCCGGTCCGACCGCCAAGGAGGTCACGTTGTCGAAAAGCCTGTCGTGTTCGCGCTGCTGGGGGTAGCGGTCGCGCTGGCCTTCGCGGTGCCGGCGATCGCCGCGATGTCCTCCGACGAGCCACCGAGCGAGCCCACACCATCCGACACGGCCCCGGCCCCGGCCCCGCCGCTGGCGTCTCCGGTGCCGAAGGAGGATGTGCCGGGGGACCGTCTATGGTGGAAGCGGGCCTCGGACTTCTGGCATCTGGTGCTCCATTACGACCGAGGCGACCACTCCTGTGACCACCTGTTCTTCTCCGGTGAGACGTTCCTGCACTGGTGGACGGCAAACCAGGTTCAGGTTCGCGACGCCTTCGCGGCACAACCGTGACCGCTGGCAGAGCCTCACGCGCACGTACCTGCGGCGTCATGTCGGCGGGCCGGTCGACGATCTGTCCCGTGGACCTGTCCGTCAGGGCTCGGCCCGTTGTGGTCGCGACCACCTGAGCTCGCCGCCAGCCACTGCGACTCGACGCTCACGGGTAACCAGCAGCCCCGGGAGGGCCGACACCCGTGTTGCGTGCGCTTGTCGACCGGAACCGGCTTCGGACTGTTCGGTGACGTCCGGAGAGCGCGTCCGAAGGCAGTTTGTGCGCGGGCGTCGCCCGGTGTAACTTTAGTTCGCCTGTGGTGGTTTGCGATTGGGGTCGGGATGCGTGAGATCGTGCGTAGGTCTGTGCGGGCGATCCTTCTTGATGAGCACGACCAAGTGGTTCTGATCAAGCGAATTAAACCTGGTCAGGAGCCCTATTGGACTGCACCCGGCGGTGGCCTCGAGTCAACAGATTCCTCGCTAGAAACTGCGTTGCGCCGCGAGCTGCGCGAAGAATTGGGCGCTGAAGCAGAACAGTTCAGCCAGGTGTTCCTGTTCAGTTCACCTGCAGGTGAGGGCGTGTCAGTTCAGCACTTTTTCTCGTGTCGCCTGACGCGGTTGGACGAAAATCAGCGCAGCGGGCCAGAGTTTTCTGATCAATCCCGTGGCGGTTATCTGCTTGACCGGGTGCCCGTCGATCGGATCCCTGACGTTGATCTGAAACCGGCTGCGCTCAAGGACTTCATCGTTTCAAATGCGGAGGCCTTGATTTCTGCGTGATGCTGTGTGGTCGCCAGACCTGTGCCGGATCAAGCGGAAAGGCACACGCTTGTCGGAAGACATCGGCAGGGCTGTGGAGGCCGGTGCTGATCGCTGCAACAGCACCGATCAGCACCCGGTGAGACACAATCAACGTGACTCCAGTGGCCGCGAATCGTTGGTGGGCGGATGATGCGTGCGTCGCGCGGTCGCGGAAGGCTGTCAGGCTTTCGCCGCCGGGTAGCGCCGAGTCTGGGTCGTTCAGTCGGGTCGTTCGCCACCTTCGGTACTCAGGCGGGTAGTCGTCGGGGGTGATGCCGAGGACGCAGTCGGGGGCGCGCCATTCGGCATAGATCGGATCCGGTGGGGCCAGTGGTGCACCGAGCAGTTCGGCAAGGATCGCGGCGCTTCCAGCCGCTCGGGGGTGTGGGCTGGTCAGCACGATGGCTGGCTGGATTCCCTTGGCTTGCAGGTGGCGTGCGGTGGCGGCGATCTGGGTGACGCCGTGCGGAGCGAGTGGGGTGTCTGGGCGGGCGTGAGCGGTGGGCCGGAGTGCTCCATCGAGGCTGGTGCCGTGGCGTATCCAGAGAACCGCGTATGTCACGACAGGTCCCACCCGCCGTCGACATTCACTGCTTGACCGGTGATGAATCCCGCAGCGGGCGATACCAGGAACGCGACGGCTGCGGCGATGTCCGAAGGCTGGCCACGACGTTTGATGCACTGGCGATCGAGCTGTCGTCTGACCATAGCGGCGTGGTCGGGAACCACGGTGCGCTCGGCAGGAACCTCGATCGAGCCGGGCCGTACGGTGTTGATGGTGATGTTGTGTGGACCGAGTTCTCGGGCGAGGGCGCGGACGAGTCCTTCCAGTCCGCTCTTCGCGGCGATGTAGCCGGCGAGGTCTACGCGGCCGATCTGGGTCAGCACCGATGAGATGGCGACGACGCGTCCGTATCCGTTGGCGATCATTCCGGGCGTTGCGGCGTGGATAGCGGCGGCGTGGGTGACAAGGTTGAGTTCGAGCTGGCCGCGAAGCGTACTCGGGTCCGTCCGATGCCAGGGGATGCGTGGGTATGCTCCGGCGTTGCTGATGAGGGCTACCGTCCGTGCGGCGCGGACCTCGATTGCTGCGCGCAGGGCGCCCTGCGTGTTGGGGAGGGTCAGGTCCCCGGTGATGGTGTCGATCTGCGCTCCGTGACGGCGGGCGGCGTCGGCGGCAGCCGCGAGGTCGCTGTCGTCGTGCTGATGGGTAAGTACGAGGTCGAAGTCGGCGGCGAGGCGGGTCGCGATAGCGGCTCCGATGCCGCCTCCGGCACCGGTGACGATGGCGATTGGGCGATTCATGCGACGGTCTCCGCTGACGGCTGGTCGGGAAGGCCGAGTAGATGTTCCAGGTTGGTGTCTCGCGAGTAGAGCTCGGCGAGCAAACCCAGCGACAGCGCTGCGTCGCGGGGTTCGAGGCGATGTACGGGGTAGACGGCGAGAATGCGCATGGCGAGGTAGGGACGTAACCAGGTGAGCAGGTCAGTGCCTGTACTGGCGGCGAGCGGCCTGGCGATTTGCGTGAGGTACCGGGCGATCGCCGTTCGCCGGGGTGCTGAGGGTCGGTGCCGGTAGTCGATCGCGACGCTTCGGGGGGAGAGTCTCTTGAGTCGCACCCGGGGTTCGGCGGCGTCCGTGAGTGACTTTCTGTGATCAGCGAAGGCTTCCGGGTTGTAGCGCGGGACAAGCCAGGCTCCGTGTAGCCGCTGGTACCAGAGGAAGCAGGCGACCTCGCCCGGTAGCGCGTTGAGTCCGCCGGTGTCGTAGTCGAACCAGACGGGTCGGTCCGAGGTGTCGAGGCCGATGTTGAAATCGGTGGGGTCGCCTTGGGTGATTGCCGCCCATACGGGTCCACCTGCGTCTAAATCTGCGCGGAGCCCGGCGAGGATGGCGTAGAAGTCCAGCCGTTGGGGTTGGCCGTTGACCACGAGGGTTGTCTCGCGTAGGTCCGTGCATCGGATGCCATCGTTGACACCGAGCTTGAACAGGATCGGGTTGTCGCCGTAGTACTGATCGAGTCTGCCGCCGGGCCGGGTCCGGTCGCGGTAGAGCTTGCTGATCGTGTCGGAGGCGGGAGTTCGTTGGATCGTCGCGCCGATGGTCAGGTTGTAGTGCTGGAAGATCGCGTCGAGGCGGTGGTGGAGGCGGGATGCCTCGCCGGCGTCGTAGGCGGTGAGGGCGTCAAGAAGCAGTCCGGTGTCAGGCAGGTCCGGTTGGTGGCGTTGATACAGGCTGACGGTCCATCGACCGATCCTGCGATGTGCATGCAGGTGCGGCAACCGGTAGTGGTCGCGGATCCGCTGATAGCCCGTGGCTTCGGCTGCTGCCTCTGCGACGTTCGGATTGATCTTGACGAAGAGCCGGCGTCCACCGATGTCGAGGTGCAGCGTACGGTTCGCGGTGAACCGCCGGTAGCGGCCTATGCGGATCATTGAGGCCACCAGCCAGCGCATTGGCCCGCGAAGTCAGCTATCACGTCGGCGGGCAGAGCGCGTAGGTTGCTCGCGGCGGACCAGATTGTGTCGTCGTAGCCGTCACGTACGGGGCAGGCGTCGGCGATCGACATCAGGTGGGAGAAGGGGGTAGCGACCGCGTGATGGGCTGACGAGCCGGTGATCCACTTGGCGTGGCCGTGTCGTCCGTAGAGGCCGACGACCTGTGGCCCGCTGCCGTCCGGTCGCGACGTGAGGGCGGCGAGGTGGGTCAAGCCGGTGTCGTTGCCGACGACGAGTTCGGCGGTGGCGAACAGGTCGATACAGTCCGCTGCCGGTAGGCCGGGCACAACCCTGATGTGTGTGGAGGGAGCCGGCGGCGGTTGACCCGGCGGTGCGACGAGGGTGAACCGCCAGGTGCCGGGGTGGCGGGCGACCAGGAGTTGGGCGATAGCGCTGAAGTTGTCGATTCCGTAGTCCTTACGATCCGGACGGCTGGTCGTGGAGACGAACACCACGTGGAGAGGCTCCGGTACGGGTACCGCCGAACGGAACCGTGGGCACGGGTCGGCCTCAGCAGGCAGCCGTACGCCGAGGGTTTGTTCGATGTCGAGGTAGTAGCGCATCGGCAGCGCCGCGTGGACCTGGACGACGTCTGCATCGACGAGGTCGAGCAGCGTCGGAGGGGTCTCCGGTATGGCGCTGAAGGCAGGGGCGCTGCCGCTGATGGTGGTGCCCAGTTGATGGCCGCTTCCGGGCGTGGTGGTGACCGGCAGGGTGCAGCGCGAGATCAACTCTGCTCGGGCGCCGCGGTACTCCAGACGGGTGAACTGCTCGCGGGTGGCGTCGTGGAGAGCTTGCGCCATGCCGAGGCCGAGCAGCAGGTCACCCAGGCCTCGTGAGCCAAAGTCGACGCGCCAGCCGTTTTGGCGTACCGCGTCGCTCGCTGGCTGTGGGGCCGGATGCTGCCCTCTGGCCCGGCGGTACGGGAGGAGCCGACCGAGCGGAGCCTGTTCGCGTGGTACGAGTGTCGGACCGCCGTTCTGGAGGATCGGTCCGACGCCGACGCCTATAGGGTGGTCAACGCGCATAGCGGGACCTCGTTGCGTTCGAGGAGGTGTCGCCCGCCTCCGGTCGTGTCCTCGACGAGGCAGAGTGCGCCGACGATGTCAGCTCCGGCGTCACGGAGAGCGCCGACGAGATTGGTCAGGGTGAGTCCGGTCGTGATCTCGTCGTCGACTATGAGGACCCGCTGGCCCTGGAAGTCGCCGTAGGCGAACACTTCCAGCCGTCGAGCGTGTGGCTCGTGGAAGACGAGCTTGTCGGGCAGGTCGAGGTTGACTTTCCAGGCCAGGCGGTACTGGCTTCGGCTGGCCCAGGCGAGCCCGATCGTCGGAACGATGCCGCCTGCGTCCAGTCCGAGCAGGAGGTCATGCGGCTGGTAGGCGGGGTGCTCCTGCCAGAGTTGCCACAGGCTGTGGCCGGCGGCCAGGACCTGATCCGCCGACACCTCGGTTCGGATCCCGTCGAGCCCGTGCACGACGCGGAGCGGGCGGGTGGTGTCTCCGACACCCAGCCGAGTGATGCGATCGGCGTTGAGGACCTCGTCGTAGGTGGTGGTCATCGCGCGTCTGGATCCTTCCGAGTGCAGGGCGTTGGGCGGATGGTCAGCTGGTGGCCAATCGTGTCGTGGTAGCGCAGGATGTCGGCGGCGGCGTCACGGACGCGGTGGGCGAAGGTTTCGTCCTGGCGCCAACTTCGGTTGCTGACGCCGGTCAGGGTCGGGAGGTCGATCGCGGCGGTCGGGTGGTTGGCGACGAAGGCGCGCCGGACGTCGTCGCTGGAGTCGGCGTCGACCCCGTCCGCCCGCAGGATGGTCTTCATGATCAAGACGATGTGCTTGTAGACGGCGCGGACGTCGAAGGCGGGCTTGGCTGCCAGCCGGCGGAGCACCATGACGACAAGCGGTAAATCGGCGCGGGCCGCGCGATCGTCGACGTCCGGGGCCGGAGCGTTGACCGCGAGACCGTCACGGCGGTAGAGCAGGCCGCTGCCGTCGCGTGCGATCTGGCGTAGGGCGTGCACCAGCCGTGGTGGCAGTTGGCCGGTGCGGACCTCGTGTGTCGTGAACGCGGACAAAGCGATCTTTTCGCCGGCTGGACCGTGATCGGGTACAGACCGGTTTCTGAGCCAGTCCAGCGGCAGCGTGTCACGAACGACGAGCAGGTCGATGTCGCTCCACCCTTGCTGCCAGCCGTTGTAGGCGAGGCTGCCCGTCACGGCTACCAGAGCTGTCTGGGAATCAACCAGATCGGCGGTGCAGTCCGCGAGGACCGGCTGCAGAGACGCCGGTACTACCGCGTCTGGCTGCGGCGGAACCAGGACCTCCGAGTGTCGACTCACCACCTCCGTCACAGCCCGCTTCAAGGCAGCAAGACTGCCACGGTTGTCGATCACCGTGTCCGCGATCGACACGATGTCATCCGCGCCACGGCTCTGTTTGATGGTGTCGCGCTCCCGCACCGACGCGTCCGGTTCGCTGGTACGCCGCATCCGGATCTCACTCGGCGCGTCGAGGTATACGACCTCGCAACGATCGCCCCAGATCCGCCGCAGATGCGCCGTAGAGTCAAAGCGATGGGCGCTCTCCACGCTGACACGGCGAGATCCGGGATTCTGCGCGGCGAAGCGCAGGATCTCCTCCGAGAGTATCTGCGCTTGGGTGGTCTCGTCCCATACCTGGTACGGGTCGTCCACTCTGAACCGCTCGGCGGCGAGTTGAAGAAGGTAACCGATCTTCAGCCGGGTCACCGCGTGCTCGGTGCGGAGTAGTTCGCCGACGGTGCTTTTGCCGCTCTCGGACATGCCTGCGAGGATCCAGAGCCGCTCAACCTCGTCGCGCGGAAGAAGGGTAACCGGTACGTCAAGTTGTGCCAGCTGTTCGCGGATATGACGTTGAACATCAAGTAGCGGCCGGTGGCCACGCACGATGACCGCTTGGTAGTCTCCGCGGCCGACCTGGATTTCGATGACTTCGGCCAATCGTTGCTGGTACTCGGCGTATCTGTCGGTGGCGGGAGCTCGTTCTCGGGCGAGAGCATGCCTAGCCTCTGCGGCTGGCTGGTCGGCGTGACGCAGCAGGAGATGCAGTTCCCGTCGGCGCGAAACGGCGTAACCGCCCGCGATGGCCTCCACCCCCGCCAGGGCGTCGGCGGCGGGCATCCCGTCCTTGACCGCTGCGGTTGCGGCGCACGTCGCTATGAGCATTGGCCAGCCTCGGTCCTCCAGCGCCAGTGGCCCTCCGCCCTGGGCCCGCGCGAGGTGGGAACTGAACACGAGGTCTACGTGTTCGGCCGTGGTGCTGTCGATGAACCACCATTGGCCGAAGTCGCCCTGTGACACGAGGGCCCAGCGCTGGTCCCATCTGTCGATCGTCCCGGTGAAGCGCACGCCCGGTATCGCAGATGCCAGCCAGCGTGCGTTGGTGGTCTTGCCGACGTTGTCTGCCCCATTGAGGGTCACGGCGATGTTCATCGGCGCTCCCGGTAGCTCTTGAGTGAACGCCAATTCGGGAGCCGTCGCCTTCCTTCGTGCACGTCGAGGACGAGGTTGTCGTAGGCGGCAGCGAGTTCGGTCAGTTGCCGGAGAGCCGGCGATGGAGCAACCACGAGGCTTTCCCGCCGGTCATTGCTGTCCAGACGTTTCCAACGCACCCAGGCGATAGCCAGTCGATCAATGACGGAGCCAACGGTCTCGGTGTGTAGCGGTACCTCCTCGCCGACGTGTACAACACCCTCGACCCACGAATCGATCTGGCCGATCAGGTTCACGCGGAGTCCGTTGAGGACGTCGATCGTCCTCTTCGCCGCAGCCACGACGTGATCGTCTGCGGCTGCGTCACGGGAGACCATCTCCGCAGCCCACTGGTCGCCATGGTGAACGACCATCTGGGTTGCAGCGCCTAGGGGAACCGCCAGGGCCGGATGCACGTCGGCAGGCCGGCCTCGGAATACATCGAGAATCAGACTCGATGTGGGCAATGCCAAGCAAGGTTCTGGGTTGGTCGACGGGACCGGCGGGCTTGCCGTGGTGTGGATGGACATGGACGCGGGACCTCCAAGGCCGGTCATCTCTTTCGGTTCGCAGCTGCCCACTCCGCCTGCGTGCACGGGTGAGGTACCCACCGGTGCCAGAAGGTGAGGCACCCGGCACAGGATCCGTCACCAAGGGCAACATGGGTGGCGCAGATCCGCTCTACCTGATCAGCGAAGCGCTCGTGGGCGTCTACGGAGAGCCTCGATCCGCTCTCCTCGGCGGGTCCAGACGACATGGTGGTGGCGGCAGGATTCATGTGGCTCCCTGGACGCTGGAATGCCCCGGGCCAGGAAGTTGGGTCGGATGTCGGCTGGCGTTCGTGGCCGACGATTCGGCCGGTCGCCACATCGGGTAGAAGGCGCTTCCGTCAGGTAGGTGGAACTGGTCCCGCTGCTGGTACCCGTGCCGCGCGTAGAGGTCGCGGCTGCCGCTGCTGCTGGCCTCCAAATAGGCGGGTAGTCCGATGTGGTCGAGCTGGGCATGGTGGTGGTTGAGCAGGGCTGTACCACGGCCGGCGCACTGCTTGTTCGGCGAGACGGCGAGGAACGCCAGGTGATGGTGGGGTTCCGTGGGGTGGTGGGCGTCGAAGAGCTTGTCGAGGAGTTGGAATCTGTCGGTGTACGGATGGCAGGCGTCGGCGAGCCGGCGTTCGTAGTCGACCGGAGGCGGCACGGTTCGGGTTCGGTTAAACCAGACGGCGACCGCGCTGCGGTCGTGCATGAGGTCGACTTCGCCGAAGAAGAGCGCGTGTTCCACGAGGATGCGGAAGTTCGCTGCCAGGACTTCGCGCCGTCGCTCAGGGTCGGGTACGAGCCAGGCGACCTGGTCAAGTGGCTGGAATGCCTCGGCGATGAGTTCGGCGATCGGTCCGGCGTCTCGGTAGGTGGGCTTGCTGATTGATGAGGGCTTGGTCATCGCCAGGTCTCCCGACCAACGCGGGTGTAGTCGTCCGCTTGGGTGAGAGGGCTGGTGGCTGTGGTGCTTCGGGCACCGAGCCCGATCGCGGCGTACACGTCGGGCCGGGCTCGTTGCAGGATCAGCCCCCAAGCGGCGCCAAGGACTGCGGCGACCACGTAGCCGATGGGGACCGCAATGGCGAGGGGATGATTGCCTGGCACTCCCAGGAGGGCAGCGAAGTTGGCCACGGCCAGGCAGACGACGATTCCCAGGGCGATGGCGGCGGAGGCTGGCGCGACCAGGCGACGCCATGCCGTCTCACCGTGGGGGTGCTGGTTGAAGAAGGCGATGACGGCGACGCTGGTGGCGGTGATGAGGAACAGGATGCCGAGCCCGCCCGAGGTTCCGGCCCAGAAGAAGAGCTGGATGAGCGGGTCCCAACCGGCGATCGCGAAGGTGACGATCACGGTCAGGCCGATGCCACTCTGCCAGAGGGAGGCAGCGCGGGGCGCGCCGCTGCGCCGGGATGCGCGGCCGAGCGTTGCGGGCAGGACTCGTTCGCGGCCGAGAGCGAACATGTAGCGGGCGGTGGTGTTGTGGAAGGCGATCATCGCCGCCAGGATGCTGGTCACGAAGAGGGCGTGGCCGATGTCGACCATCGTCCGGCCGAGGTTCGCGGCGGCGAGGTTGAAAATGACCTCGGTTCCTTCGTTCCTGGAAACCTCCACGATCCGTCCGGGCCCGGTAGCGACGGTCATCGCCCAGGCCGACAGGGCGTAGAGGCCGGCGATGAGCGCGACGGACAGGTAGGTGGCGGTCCGGACGGTGCGATGCGGGTCCCGGGACTCTTCGGAGAACACGACGGCGGCTTCGAAGCCGACGAAACCGAGCACTGCCAGGACGAGTACCGCGCCGATGCCGGGGCCGAACAGGTTGCCGGGAGCGAGGGTGTCCAGGGCAATTCGGCCGTCGGCAGGGCTTGCGAGACTACTCAGGCTGTAGATCGCGATGATGGCGACTTCGGCCAGGAGGAGTACGGCGAGGACCTTGCCGTTGACGTCGATTCGCCGCAGACCGAGGCCAGCGGTGATCGCCCATGCGATGAGAGCGATGCACCACCACGGGGGCGTGACGCCGAACCATTGGTGCAGTAGCGGTTGGGCTGCCGCGCCGATGGCACCGTAGAGGCCGACCTGGAGTGCGTTGTAGGCGAGCAGCGCGACCCAGGCGGCACCGACTCCGGCCGGCCGGCCGATGCCTTGGGCGATGTAGGAGTAGAAAGCTCCGGCGTTGGCGGTGTGGCGGGCCATGGTCACGTAGCCGACTGAGAAGAGCCCGAGCAGAAGCCCCACGAGCACGAAGGCGAGTGGGATACCGGTGAGGCCGGTCGTCGCGTATCCGGTGGTGATAACACCCGCGACGACGGTGAGCGGGGTAGCGGCGGACATGACGAAGAAGACGACCGCCGCGACTCCGAGCCGGTCAGCCGCGAGGGTGGCCGTGACCGGGCTGGTGCGGGTAGGCGCGGGGGACAGGGGCATTGAGGGGGCCTCCGTAGTCAAGGGGGTGGGGAGTCCATGTCGTTCGGGTTCAGGTGCGGTACGACAGCACCGATTGCCCTATGGCGATGTGTGTGTATGTGAGGAGCTCATGCACGGGCGGTGGTGCGGTGGCGACCAGGTGCCGGAGGTAGTCGTGGCTGGCGGCCGGCGCTGTGCGCAGCAGACCTTCATCGAGGCCCGTCGTGGCGACCAGGCCGGCGAGGAAAGCGTCTGTCGTACTCATCTGGGCTCGATCCCGCAGGTAGATCGACAGCCGCGCGGTGGGCCAGTGCGCTACGTTCCAGTCGACCGGTACCCAGCGGACCTCGTCCGACCTCAGCAGCCGGCGGCTGGTCTCACGGCGAAGGTGACCGGCACGCCACAGTCGCTGAGCGACGAGCTGGGCCGCATCGTGAGCGAGGAAGTCGAGCCAGATCCCGATCGTGCCGTGCTGGGGCTGAGCGATGATCTGCTCCAACACGGTGTGTTCGAGGACATCATCCGGGGGAGTTTTGTCGACCACCCACAGGCGTCCGTCGCGAACATTGATCCTCCCGATCCACAGCAACTCGCCCAGGAGTGCTGCTGCCAGGCCGAGCCCTGCCGCACGTTCGTTCAGGCGCGGTTTCCCGGTCACGTCGTGGTGCGCCAGCCTCCAGAAGTCGTCAGCGAGTTGCATGAGACTTCATCTCCCCGAAACACAGCAGGATCATCGATATTGGACAGACCGAGCGTGGTCGTGGCTGGCTCATCGTGGTCGTGCCTGTCAGCCGGCCAGCACGAACGACAGGTCGTCGACCGTCCCGGCCACGACGATCGCTCCGAATGCCCGGTGGGCCAGGTCGGAATTCTTCATCGCCGACGTTTCGGCAAGCGGCGCACCGATCTGCTGCTGGGCAGCGTTGTAGACCAGGCACTCGACGGTCGTGGCGTCTATGGCGGACAGGCGGCACCCACACACGCTGCGGTACGCACGCGAGCCGTTGACCAGAAGCACTGGATCACAGGGTCGTCCGCAGACGCAGCGCAGCAGACCCCACAGCGGGTAGGCGTCGGCCAGATCGGCGGGGAACGCCGAAAGCCGAGTCTGCTGCCGGCCTTCCCCCTTGCCCTCTCCGGACCGGTCGCGGCCGACGGGGAACGGCCGCGACCGGCGGTCAAGGACGCGGTCCGGAGTTCCGAATGG
The DNA here is from genome assembly GCF_029626025.1 of Solwaraspora sp. WMMD406. Classification (NCBI taxonomy): domain Bacteria; kingdom Bacillati; phylum Actinomycetota; class Actinomycetes; order Micromonosporales; family Micromonosporaceae; genus Solwaraspora; species Solwaraspora sp. WMMD406. Next base: position 6,966,654 of record NZ_JARUBF010000001.1, on the reverse strand, counting down.
TGCGAGACAGGGGGCCGGATCGGCGCGGCTGCCTGGTTCCGCACGGAACACCCTCACCGTGCCGGCAGTGGAGACCATCTTCCCTCCCCCATCCGATGCTCCGACCCGCCAACGCAGCAGGCCGCCACCTCCGTGGCGGCACCGTGCGCCGCTACGGGTACAGCATCACCGACAGCTACTGATCGTGTAAGACCGTGTGTCGTTTGGGGTTGTTGAAGTTCAAGGTCATTCGTTGACGTGGTGTGGATGACGTGGAGAAGTACTGCCCCGACGCGTTGTGGCACCTCGCGCGGCCGTTGCTGCCGCCGCACCCGGAAAGGCACCAGGGCGGCGGCCGGCGGCGGACCGATGACCGGGCGATGCTCGCGGCGATCCTGTACGTACTGGAGTCCGGCTGCTCGTGGCGCAAGCTGCCCGCCTCGTTCCCGGTCCACTGGCGCACCGCGCACCGCCGGTTCGCCGAATGGGTCGAGGCCGGGGTGATGACCGCCCTGCACCGGGCGACGCTCGATGTCCTCGGCGCGGCCGGGCGGATCGACTGGTCGAGGGTGAGTGTCGACAGCATGCACGTACGCGCGGTGAAAAGGGGGACCTGACCGGGCCCAGCCCGGTGGACCGGGGCAAGCCCGGCTCCAAGATCCACGCCATGAGCGACCGGGGCGGGTTGCCGCTGCACGTGGGCGTCTCCGCCGCGAACCTCAACGACCACCGGATGCTCGAGGACATGGTCGACGGCGTCACACCAGTGCGTCAACCGGTCGGCCGGCCGCGTCGACGACCGGCCAAACTCCACGGCGACAAGGGCTACGACTACCCCGAATGCCGCGACCTGCTGCGCGCACGCGGCATCGTCGCACGGATCGCGCGCAAGGGCGTCGAGTCGTCGAAGCGGCTGGGCCGGCACCGCTACGTCATCGAACGCTGCCTCGAGTGGATGACCCGGTTCCGACGGCTGGTCCGCCGCTACGACCGCAAGGCTTCCCACTACCTCGGATTCCTCCACCTGGCATGCGCTCTGATCTGCTACCGCCGCGCCGACCGACTCAACCTGTTGACCAGCAACAACCCCTACTGACACACGGTCTAAGCGCCGTCACTAATAGGTTTGGATGTACGGCTCGGTGACTAGTTGCGCTAGTCCCCTTGACCTGTCGAGGATTCCGCACCCCGGTCAGGCCAGCTAGCCTGCCCAAAAGGGCCCAGACGAAGGCGGGGGTCGTCAGCGTGAACCTGGACCAGCACCCGGCGGACCGGATCGCTCCTGCGACGTGGGAGCAGCGCGACATGCGACGCGCCCTGGCCGCACGCGACCTGAAGACGGTGTACGAACGACTCCAGCGAGTCGGCGTCTCCCAGCGTCAGATCGCCCGGCTCACCGGTCAGAGCGCGTCCGAGATCTACGAAGTCCTCCGAGGCCGCCGCGTCATGGCGCACGACCTACTGATCCGGATCGCGGATGGACTCGGCGTGCCACGTGGCTACATGGGACTTGCCTACGACGAGTCGACAGAAGCCGCCCTCGACCTGGCCACAGCAACCTTCTCCTCGCGGGAAAGCGAGCGGGACCAAGTCCGCGCACTCCTATCCCACGCGGCCAACATCACCATGGGGACCTCCGTCAGCGAGGTCGCCCGATGGTGGCAACCAGTCGACAGGGAAGTCGCTCCGGCGCCATCGCGCATCGGCCTATGCGACGTGGAACACGTCCGAGCGCTGACTGCCGCGATGCGCGCACTCGACTACCGACACGGTGGCGGGGCCTGCCGTGACGCGGTAGCAGCGCAGGTCCGCTGGGTACAACAGCTGTTAGAAGCCACCTGCTCTCAGGAAACCCGGACCCGCCTGCTGCTCGCGCTCGCAGACCTTCACAACCTGGCCGGATGGACATCCTTCGACGTCGGGATGTACTCCACAGCCCGCAGGCACTTCGCTCGCGCCCTCGAACAAGCCAAAGCAGTGAACGACCTGTCCCTCGCCGCCAACATCCTCTACCGGATGGGCCGACTCCACCTTCACCGCGGAATGCACCGCGACGCGCTACGCTTCTTCCAACTCGGCCAGATCACCGCCCAGGACTCTGGCTGCGGACTTACCGTCTCCATGTTATGCGCCAACGAAGCCTGGGCGTACGCTCTCGTCGGCGACCGCAAGCAGATGGATCGATCAATAGGGCGTGCCAAAGACGAGTTCATCCGCGCCGACCACGGGACCGCGCAGGCATGGGTGCGCTTCTTCGGTGAGGCGGACTTGTACGCTTCGATCGGAGTGGCGATGGCGTCCTTGACTGACGCCAACGACGCCGACGTGTCCGACGCAATCAGATTTCTGAACCAAGCACTCGACCACCGTGGAGCTGACATGACCCGAAGTCGGATCTTCGAAGCAACCGCCCTTGCCGTCGCACACCTGCGCGGAGGAGACGACAAGGCCGGAAAGCGGGCGGCCCGTGACGCCGTAGCATCGGCGGCGACTGTACGATCCATTCGCACACTTGACAGGCTGCAACCCCTGCAGGAGATCGCAACAAGATATCCCGCCGACTCCGACATCCAGGCCATTGCGAACGACATCAAGACGCTAAGAATTGCGACATGAGGAAAATCAGAGAAGCGTCGCCTCCTGGCACCAGTGAGGCGGCGGGCTGGCACTGGTCGATATTCGCCGATGTCTGCGCACTTGCCGGTTTGAACCCGGCAGGGGCCAGGCTCATAAAGTTCACGAACAACGCTGTCTTCGAGTTGGCCAACGAACCTGTCGTCGTACGAATACCGGGATCAAAAGCGGTCCAGGATCGAGTCGAGAAGGTTATTGCGGTCGCACGATGGCTCGCTGAGCATGAGATGCCGTCGGTTCGACTGCTGAATGATATTGACCAGCCGGTGAGGGCGGGAGATCGCAAAGCGACTCTCTGGCAGCGAGTGTCCGGTGAAGGCTCCACCCCAACCGGCCGTGACCTTGGTCGAATACTACGCCGCTACCACTCGCTTCCCGGTCCTCGATTCAGCCTTCCTCAATGGCGGCCCATGGCTGCAATTAGACAACGGATCCTGGAGGCCGATCGCCTGTCGTCGACCGATCGCACTTTCCTCGAACAATGCTGCGATGATATGGAGGAGCGGCTCGACGCCCTGGAGTTCTTCCTTCCATCTGGACCGATTCACGGAGACAGCTTCCTCGGCAACCTTATCCCTAGCCCGCGTGGTCCTGTAATATGCGACTTCGACTCCGCCGCATCTGGCCCTCGGGAGTGGGACCTGACGCCAGTCGCTGTCGGAAAACTTCGGTTCAACTACACCCCTGACGCACATCGAGATGTAGTCGAATCCTACGGTGTAGATGTGCTCGGTTGGCCAGGGTTTGTGGTGATGCGCAAGCTCCGCGAACTTCAACTCGTAACCAGCGTCCTGCCGGTGTTGGACAGCAACCCCGGCCTTGTGGACCAATGGAGCCACCGTTTTGCAACGTTCCGTGTGGGCGACATGGCGGCAGTCTGGAGCCCTTACAGGTAGCAGCACTGGCCACTCTCGTTGATAGGCTCCTCCTGCCTGTCGCCCGCGCCTCAAGCGGACGAAGACAACTCACGCCAATGGCTCGAAGGGTTCCACCGGAAGGTAGGCGGCCATCTTGTGGTCCATTAGGTTGGAGCCTGCCACGCGCCATGGTGAAAGGCTTGGTCGACCCTTGTAACATCCGGCCATGAGTCTCCGACGCGCAGCTGATGCGCTACGTAAGGTACGCGACCGATTGCAGCCTGCGTTGGGAGATGCTGGTCGACCGCATGTTGCCACGTACGACGAGGTCGTTGTCTACTTCACGTTTGCGTTTGGGTCGGTGCCTGTGTCTCCACACATCGTCGCCGAGCGGTTGCTCGCGGCCGAGATTGCGGAGACGGTCACGTCGCCGGTCGACGGTGAGGTGCGGATGGCACCCCGGTACAGGGATCTCGTTCGGGTGATCCGTGACGCTCAAGGGATCGCCGATGCCGGTCGCGCGATCGCCGACGGGCGGTTGGCGGGATGGGCACGCAAGCACCCCCTATTGGCGACCAAGATCGTAACATCGGCGCTAAGCCGGAAAGTGGGAAGGCTTAGTAGACGGCTCGTCGGAGGCAACGGCGAGGAGGAATCTGGCAGCGACGATGATCTCGAAGCCAGGATGCTCGGTGTTATCGATGACGTCAACTCTTCCGTGTCGCACCGTCAGGCGCTGAATGCTATCCAGCATGCCCGAGAGCGGGAGATGTACCAAGCTGCCTACCTCGAATCGGAGCCGTACCTACGCTTAACTCTGCGCAACGTAAACTTCGGGCTTTTAGGGGTGCCGGATCGGGATGAGATAGCCCAGGGGCAGCGAGGCGACGTGCTGCTATTAGTGCATCGGTCTGGCGTGTTTCAGTTGACGGTAGCGGTCCGCATGCCACAAGGAGTAGACACTGACCAGCTGATTCCGCAGACACTGGCTGCGGGCGTCAAGCTCGGCTGGACCGAAGTGGCCGAGCCTGTATTAAAGGCCGCTTCCCGGAGAGGAGGATACGATCCACGGCGATGGCCTGGTGAATGGCTAGAGGGGATTGAAGAGGGAACTCGCTGGCGACGCATCGCCCATGCAGATCCGGCATCGCTTGTAGATCTATTTCGCCTCTATCAGGATGCGATCGGGGAGGCTTCGGGAATCGATCCGGGCATCGAATGGTTTTGTCACGCGGTAGTGTGTGTCGACCGGCTGGGGTGCTGCGGAAATGAGGCCTCGTGGACTCGCTGCCATCGAGACGAGCTGGGTGGGATATTGATGCGCTATGAAGGATATCGTGAACTCCGTGAGTCGGCGAGACGCAAGTTGCCGTCGGACAGCTCGATCCGGGGCCAAGACTCAGTGGTTCAGGTCGTAAGTCCTTCGGGGGTTGACGGTCCGGACCTGGCGCGGTTGGTGATCAAGAGGTCCTGGGGCTGAGCTTGAGGTCGCAGACCAGGTCGAAGGCTTCCTCGGTGGTGCCGGTGAACCAGACCTGGTTCTCGTAGTCGTTCGTGCTGGCGGTGTGGATGGCGGTACCCCACCGGTGGGCGGAACCGCCGTAACGCAGTCGCATCAGGGGGAGCCGTTCACCGTCGGTCAGCTCGACGGTGACGTAGGCGAACTGGCCGTGGTACCGCACGTGCACGCCCGCCACCTGTGGCCAGTTCCGGCGGGCGTGCCCGCTCAGCCGCTGGATCAAGGACGCCTTGGTCGACGCGGGGATCGTGGGCATGGCCTCATCCTCCCCGTTCGCGGCGTGTCACGTGCCGCTGTCGAGCCGTCATCCGGCAAGGATCGTGATCCGCCACGGGGGCCGTCGATCGACCGTGGAGTCCTCCAGTGCCCGCCTGCCACGCCCGCCAGATCACCGTGTCCGCCGCCGACCGGCACCGGCTCGAAACCCTGGCCCGCTCACATGCCGCCGGCTACCAGCAGGTCATCCGCGCCCGGATCGTCCGCGACGCCGCCCGTGGCCACTCCAACGCGGCGATCGCCCGCCGGCATCAGGTCACCGTCGACACGGTACGACGCTGGCGCGGTCGGTACGCCGACGAGGGCATGGCCGGGCTGACAGACCGACCCCGCAGCGGACGACCGCCCCGTCTCACCCCGGTCCAGATCGCCGAGGTCAAAGCCCTGGCCTGTCAACTACCGGCCGAGACCGGCACACCGCTGTCGAAGTGGAACTGCCCCGACCTCGCCAGAGAGGTCGCCGCCCGGGGAATCGCCGAGACGATCTCACCGGCCACGATCCGCAGAATCCTGGCCGCCGACACGATCAAACCCTGGCGACACCAGTCGTGGATCTTCATCCGGGACCCGGACTTCGCCACCCGCGCCACCCGCGTCCTGAACCTCTACCAGCGCGTCTTCGACGGTCGGCCACTGGGCGACGACGAGTACGTCATCAGCGCCGACGAGAAGACCTCCATCCAGGCCCGCTGCCGCTGCCACCCCACACTGCCCCCCGGCACCGGCCGCGCCATGCGGGTCAACCACGAGTACGACCGCGGCGGCGCCCTCGCCTACCTCGCCGCCTACGACGTGCACCGCGCCCACGTCATCGGACTCTGCCACGACACCACCGGCATCACCCCGTTCACCGACCTCGTCGACGAGGTCATGACCCGGGAACCGTACGCCTCCGCCCGCCGCGTGTTCTGGATCGTCGACAACGGCTCCTCCCACCGGGGCCAGACCGCGATCGACCGCCTGCGCAGGCGCTACCCCAACGCCGTCATGATCCACACCCCGGTCCACGCCTCCTGGCTCAACCAAATCGAGATCTACTTCTCCATCGTGCAACGCAAAGTCGTCACCCCCAACGACTTCACCAGCCTCGACCAGGTGCAATACCGCCTCGCCGCCTTCGAACAGCGCTACAACGCGACCGCCCGGCCCTTCAGATGGAAGTTCACCCCGACCGACCTCACCGACCTACTGGCCCGGATCGAACGACACGAACGGAAAGACCCACACCCCGAGCAACACGCCGACTGCCAACACCAGCCCGCCGCACACGCCCAGGCCGCGTAACCCCGAAGGACTTACGACCTGAACCACTCAGTCTGGCATGCCTATGCGTCCACTACGCGGATCTCCTGGAATCGGGAACGAAAGAGGTTCGACGATCATCTTTGGACACTCTTGCTTGTCGAAAATTTCCTTTTGCAGCACTGGCAACTGCGAGCCGTGAGCGCCTCACTGGAAGCGGCCGTCAACAGTCCGACGGCTGCAGTCGCGCGAGATCTTCAACGAAGGATCATCTTTGAATTGCAGGAGTTCTATCGATCTGCGCTTGCATACGGAGATGCTCAGGACGTAGTCAGGGACCTCCTGGCGCGGTCGGGTGCCGAACGCATGCGAGCGTTACTAGGAGAGCGCCTAGACCAACTTGGTTCGATTGTTGCAGCCGAACGGGCAGAGCGGGCGGCCGCTCGATCGACGGCTGTGGCTGCAGCAGCTTTCGCTGCAGCAATTGCGTTCGGGCTACCCGCCATCGATCAGACCGTGAAGCTGATCGACGCCGTGCCCGACGGTGGCGTCGCGGGATTGCTTGCGTCTCCACTGCAAACCGTGACGCAGTTTGGTGCAGCAACTTCCCTTGCTGGCTATATCGGTGTCCTTGTGGTGCTCCTAGTGGTGCTCGTACTGTACGCGCTACCCAAACGCCGATATCGGCAGAAGAAAGTCAGGGTAGCCGGCCTGGATTGGCCGAACGGGACCATTCGGGTAGTTCGGCGGGAGCAGCGAGATGACGACGAACCTGGCGATCTTTCAGACCTGAATCCGACGTAGATCCGTCAGGAGGGCGACAACAGGTCGCCGAATCATGCGACTATGTGATTCGATGCGACTCTCCACCGCTTGGCATGCCTGCCGATGTGTGGCTTTGCTGCAAGCACAGCGGTGGTGGCGGCTCCTTGATGGACTGCAAGCCTGTCATCGTTGGGTCCGTTCTCCCGCCCCAGCAGGCGAGGTGACGGAGACTTCCTGCTCGGCTCTGATGATCCGCAGTAGCAGCGATGCGCGTTCGTTGGACACCCCGTGCCCGTCGTCGCGCATCGCCTCGGCCAGTTTGTCCCGCGACACCGCACGGCCCTTGATCGTTAACGCCGTGTAGGCGGCCCGTGCGTCCGGAAGTAGGTGGGCGACGGCGCGTGAGTCGGTCGGGACAAGGTTGGGGGCCAAGTCCTCCGACTGTCCTGCGGTCAGTTTCGCGGACTCATGTATCTCGCCGCTCGGGGGCACGTCGGAGAGAGCGGCAGGCTTGTCCGGTGTCGGCACCGACGGCGGTCTGGTGTCCGAGGAGACTGGTGGGACCGTCCCCGGCGCGGCGGGACGGCCGGCGGACGTCCGCTGATCGTCCGGGACGGTCCGCTGATCCTTCTCGCCGTGGTCGATCATGCTGAACAGCAGCTTCACTGCGATGAGCATCGACAGCGCGGGCCAGCCGGCCAGGATCTTGCCGATCACGCTTTCACCGCCGACCGCGATGTTCGCGGCCAGGCTCGCGGCGGTGCCGACCACCAAGGCGATCCACGGCAACCATCCCGTCCGCCGTCCCGCGCGACGCTGCACCACCATGTACAGAGCGGCGACGATCTCCAGCCCGTCGACGCTGATCGGGAACGCGAACGCCTTCCATCCGTGCTGGTCGTGCTCGGTCGCCAGCTCGTGCATGTGCGCGAACGAGATCGTTCCCGCGACGACGGCCAGCCCCGCGACACACACCACGGTCACGGCCGTCAGGATTCGATCCGTACGGCTCCTCACCACGACCACCCACTTTCGGCCTCGGCTTCGGTCGTGAGCAGCCGCAGCGCGGACAACAACGGCGACGCGTTCCTCACCGTCATCGCGATGTCGCTGTCACCGTGCTGGATGTGGAGATAGGTCTCGCAGGGCCACGGGGCGAGAGCCTGCGTCAGATACGCCTCCCCGGCCTGCGGCGCGAGGGCTATCGCTGTGGTCAGATCGAGACGGACCGGTGCCGACCGGTGCCGCCCTGCGGCACCGGGGCGGTAGCCCTTGCCGGACAGCGCAGCCGCATCAGCTGTGCATCGGGTGCGGTCGCACCAGGCAGGATGCCGCTGGTCAGGACCGGTTTCGGTAGATCCCAGATTCTTCTGGCTTCTTACGCTCACTGACTACCGTGAAGAGCCAATGCGCCCGTGGCCTGCAACGGATGCGCGAACTTCTGCCCGACGACGTGGCGATAGGGGGGCGAGACCGGTGAACGAGTCCGACTTGACTTCGGCGTTTGCCGAGATCAGGGCGACCGGCGCGCCACCGCACCAGCTGACCCCGTACGCCATGATCGCGGCCGGCCGGCGGGCACGCCGTCGCCGTCGGATCGCCGCGACGGCCGGCAGCGGGCTGGCCGTACTCGTGGTCGTGACGTTGGGCATCGGTGTGGTCAGCGCGTCGTCATCCAGCCAGCAGCCGGCTCCGATCGATCCAGGCCACTCGTCACCCATCGTCTCGCCGGAGCCGCCACCCGTCCCGAGCCCGACTCCGAGCCCGGCACCCACGCCCACACCCGCGCTGGACACTCCGCCGATCGAGGGCTCCGCGCCGCCCGTGGCGCCCCCCGTGCCAGCCTCCGCATCGCCTGAAGTGGTGATCGAGGCGTCGCCGTCGGCTGACCCGCAGGCCCAGGTGGAACCAGCTGGGACAGGCTGATCCTGGGGCGGACGCCCCGACGAAGCGCACCTGTGAACGCGACGAATCAGGGCCGGTCCCCGGTGGGGCCGGCCCTGTCGTCGTGGCTGCTCTGCAGAGAGCGGAGGATACGAGATTCGAACTCGTGAGGGTGTGAACCCAACACGCTTTCCAAGCGTGCGCCCTAGGCCTCTAGGCGAATCCTCCGTCCGACAGGATACAGGCCACGATCGCTACAGCCACAGCGGGCCGGGGCCGCCGGCAAGCCCGGACAGGCCGGGGTAGAGTGAGGCCAACCCCTCGTGCGGCGTGCATCTCGTGAACCTCCCCAGGGCCGGAAGGCAGCAAGGATAAGCGAGCTCTGGCGGGTGCACGGGGGGCCCTTTCGTCTCCGAGCCGAGCCGAGCCGACCGTACGGCCTGATCCGGCCTGATCCCGGCCAAGTAGCCTGCGGCCTGACCGGGTTCGGCCTGGAAATCGTCGGTCCGGCGTGACAGCCTGGCAGACGGCCCGGCACCAAGCATCCCGGCCGCCGGGACCCGGCACCAGGACCGCCGGCTCAGCCGCCGGCCCGGTCCGGGGTGGCGGCGACCCTACCGTCCGCGCAAAATGGCCCCCGGCGCAGAATCGCTCGGTCGAAAGGAGGCGGGGAGAGTGGCCCTGGCGCTCTACCGCAAGTACCGGCCGAGGACGTTCGCGGAGGTCATCGGCCAGGAACACGTCACCGAGCCGCTGTCGCAGGCGCTGCGCACCGGTCGGCTCAACCACGCGTACCTCTTCTCCGGGCCGCGGGGATGCGGCAAGACCTCCAGCGCCCGGATCCTGGCCCGCTCCCTCAACTGCGAGCAAGGCCCCACGCCCGAGCCGTGCGGCAAGTGTGACTCCTGCCGTGCCCTAGCCGCCGACGGCACCGGGTCGATCGACGTCATCGAGATCGACGCGGCCAGCCACGGCGGTGTCGACGACGCCCGCGAACTGCGCGAACGAGCCTTCTTCGCCCCGGCCAGCAGCCGATTCAAGATCTACGTCATCGACGAGGCGCACATGGTCTCGTCGGCCGGCTTCAACGCCCTGCTCAAGCTGGTCGAGGAGCCACCCGAGTATGTCAAGTTCATCTTCGCCACCACCGAGCCGGAAAAGGTCCTCGGCACCATCAAGTCCAGGACCCACCACTACCCGTTCCGGCTGATCCCACCGGGCATTCTGCGGCCGTACCTGGAGCAGCTCTGCTCCGCCGAAGGCGTCAAGGTCGACCCGGCGGTCTTCCCGCTGGTCGTCCGGGCCGGCGGCGGCAGCGCCCGGGACAGCCTGTCGGTGCTCGACCAGCTGATCGCCGGGGCCGGCCAGGAAGGGGTCAGCTATCAGCGTGCCGTCGCGCTGCTCGGAGTCACCGACAGCGCGCTGCTCGACGAGATGTGTGACGCGCTCGCCGCCGGTGACGGTGCCGCCGCGTACGCCACCATCGACCGGGTCGCCGACGCCGGCCACGACTCGCGGCGGTTCGCCTCCGACCTCCTCGAACGGCTGCGGGACCTGATCGTGCTGCAGCAGGTGCCCGACGCCGTGACCAAGGGCCTGATCGACGGCCCGACCGACCAGATCGAGCGGATGTCCGCCCAGGCCGAACGGCTCGGCCCGGCCACCCTGTCGCGCTGCGCCGACATCGTGCACAACGGGCTGGTGGAGATGCGCGGCACCACCGCCCCCCGGCTGCTGTTGGAGCTGGTCTGCGCCCGGATGCTGCTGCCCGGCGCGGAGGACTCGACCGGCGCGTTGCTGCAACGCCTGGAGCGGATGGAACGCCGGCTCGCCGCCGGTGTGGCCGTCGCGCCGGCGCCGTCGGGCCCGCCCGCCCCGCCGCCGGCTGCGGCACCGATTGCTGCCGCGCCGGCTGCGCCGATGTCAGCGCCTATCCCGCCGGCCGCGCCGATGTCAGCGTCGCCGGTGTCTCCCGCGCCGTCGTCCGAGCCGGCACCCCAGCCTGTACGGCGACCCGTGCCGGCCGAAGCGGTCATGCCGGACCCGGCCACCCCGGATCCGGCTCCGGACCCGGTCCCGGCCGCGTCGGGAACCATCGACGCCGCCGGCGTACGGCGTGTCTGGGACGACGTCCTCGGCATGGTCAGCCACAAGAGCAAACGGGCCGCCGCCGTGGTCCGCGAAGCGACCGTACGCGATGTCGACGGCGACGTACTGGTGCTGACCTTCCGGCACAGTGTGCACGCCACGATGCTGTCCGCCTCGCCTGATTTGCTGCTGGAGGCGATCTACGAGGTCCTCGGCGTACGGTGGCAGATCCGCTGCGAGGTCGCCGGCGGCCCGGCCGGCCCGGCGCGGGGCGGACCGCCGCGTTCCGGTCCGGCTCAGCCGCCGCCGGCCCCGTCAGCCTCGCCGGCATCGACCGGTGGAGCCGGCTCCCACGTCGCCGGCCAGCCGAGATCGAACGGCGGCCCGGTCGGGCAGCCGGGGGCGAGCCGAGCCGGTGCCCGTCGACCGGCCAGCGACGACGACGGATCGGACTGGCCTGAGCCGGCCCGTCCCGGCGGCGGATCGTCGAGTGGAGCCGGTGGACCTGCAGCCGCGAACGACACGAGCAACGGCAACCGCGCCAGCACCGGTACCAGCAACCACACCAGCACCGGCACCGGCGGTCTCACCGGTGCCGGTCGACCGTCCGCACCGGTCGGCAGCGGCCTGGCCGCCGCCCGCGCTGCAGCGGCTGGTCGCGCCGGTACGGCGACTCGGGCCGGTACGGCGGTCGCGACGCCGGGTGCGGCGGGACGCGGTCCGGCCGGCGCGGCGCGGCCCGGTGCCGACGGCGGCCGGTCGGCGGCCGGCACCTGGTCGGACGGGTCGCCGGCCGAGGAGCCACCGTACGATCCGGACTACGACGGCCCGGTCCGCCCCGGTGCCGGGTCCGGTGCCGCCGCCGCGTCGCCGCCACAGACGGCGGCGTACGAGGGTTTCGACCCCGGTGACGAGCCACTGGACGAGGTGGTGGACGAGCGGACCGCTCGGCAGACCAGCGAGGAGCAGGCGGTGCAGTTGCTCCGGCAGGCCCTCGGCGCGGAGAAGATCGGCGAGACGGACGCCCGGTGACCGGCGGCGGTCGACCGGTCGACCCGGGGCGGACCGTACCGGCGTCGGGACGGTCGCAACGGCTAGGCTGGGCGGCGGTCCAGCAACCCTGACCGACCGAGTCGAGTCTGAGTCGAGCCAGCCTGATCGAAGGAGCGGTGCCGTGCGCCCCGGTGGACAGCCCAACCTGCAGCAGATGATGAAGCAGGCCCAAAAGATGCAGCAGCAGATGGCCACCGCCCAGGCTGAGCTCGCCGAGGCTGAGGTGACCGGGACCGCCGGTGGCGGGCTGGTCACCGTGACCTTGTCCGGTGCCGGTGAGATCAGGTCGGTGAAGATCGATCCCAAGGCGGTCGACCCGGACGACGTGGAGACGCTGGAGGACCTGGTGCTCGCGGCCGTACGCAGCGCCAACGACGAGGTTCGGAAGCTGACCGAGGAGAAGATGGGCCCGGTCACGGGTGGACTTGGCGGCCTCGGCCTGCCTGGTTTCTGAGCCGCCCCTCATGTACGAAGGCGCCATCCAGGATCTGATCGACGAGTTGGGCCGGCTGCCGGGCGTCGGGCCGAAGAGTGCCCAGCGGATCGCGTTTCATGTGCTGTCCGCCGACGCGGCGGACGTCACCCGCCTCGCCACCGCGCTGCGCCGGGTCAAGGAACTGGTGCGGTTCTGTACGAGTTGCTTCAACGTGGCGGAGACCGAGCAGTGCCGGATCTGTCGGGATTCTCGCCGTACCGATGATGTGCTCTGTGTGGTCGAGGAGCCGAAGGACGTCGTGGCGATCGAGCGGACCGGCGAGTTCCGGGGTCGCTACCACGTGCTGGGCGGGGCGATCAATCCGCTCGAAGGCGTCGGACCGGACAATCTGCGAATCCGGGAACTGATGCTGCGGCTCGGTTCGGGTGAGGTCCGGGAGCTGATCCTGGCGACCGACCCCAACACCGAGGGGGAGGCGACCGCGACGTACCTCGCGCTGATGGTCAAGCCGATGGGGATCGCGGTGACCCGCCTGGCCAGCGGCCTGCCGGTCGGCGGGGATCTCGAGTACGCCGACGAGATCACCCTCGGTCGAGCCTTCGAAGGTCGTCGTTCGGTGTGATCTACCGTGGGCGGTCGGCGGGTGGTGTGCGGGCTCTGACACCTGGACGACGAAACACTCGAAACATGTAACAACTTGGTATAGCCCAAACCCGGGCAAATCTGGCCTATCATCCTCGTTGTAGGGTCCGATCACCGCTGTCGGGACAGTTAAGACACGATCCGGTACCAACCCCGTTCCGGCTGGTTTCCGGCCGCGCCGAACGCCGGCTAAGGTCTCGCCATCGGTGACCCCCGTCACTACGTTGTCCGTACCCAAAGGACGAGGTGAAGCACCTATGCGTGCACCCAGGCCGAAGGCCGCCATCGCGGCTGTCGCGGTCGCGGCGCTGGCCCTAGCCGGCTGCGCCGAGAGCGAACGCGGAGATACCGGCGAATCCACTGATGCCACTTTGGTCTTCGGCGTAGCCGGCGACCCCAAGGTTCTCGACCCGAGCTTCGCCAGCGACGGCGAATCGCTGCGGGTGGCCCGGCAGATCTTCGAGACCCTGGTCCGCCCGGAAGAGGGCGGGACCGCCGTGTCGCCCGGCCTCGCCGAGACCTGGACCCCGGACGAGACCGGCAAGGTGTGGACCTTCGAGCTCAAGTCCGGAGTGAAGTTCCACGACGGCACCGACTTCAACGCCGAGGCCGTCTGCGTCAACTTCGACCGCTGGTACAACGCGACCGGCCTGATGCAGAGCCCCGACGTCACCGCCTACTGGCAGGACGTGATGGGTGGCTTCGCCGCCAACGAGAGCGAAGACCTGCCGGAGAGCCTCTTCGAGTCCTGCACCGCCGTCGACGCCGACACCGTCGAACTCGCCTTCACCCGGGTCTCCAGCAAGATCCCGGCCGCGCTGATGCTGCCCTCGTTCTCCATCCACTCGCCGGCCGCGCTGGAGGAGTACAACGCCAGCGACGTCGGCGGCAGCGCCGACGACATCGCTTACCCGGCGTACGCGATGGAGCACCCGACGGGCACCGGACCGTTCAAGTTCGACAGCTGGGACATCGCCAACAAGACCCTCACCCTGGTCCGCAACGACGACTACGCCGGTGAAAAGGCGAAGGTCGGAAGTGTGATCTTCCGGACGATCTCCGACGAGAACGCCCGCAAGCAGGAGCTGCGTACCGGCGGAATCCAGGGTTACGACCTGGTCGGTCCGGCCGACGTCGAGCCGCTCAAGTCCGACGGATTCAACGTGCTCACCCGCCCGGCGTTCAACATCCTCTACCTGGCGATGAACCAGCAGGGCAACCCGGCGCTGGCCGACATCCGGGTCCGTCAGGCGATCGCCCACGCGCTGAACCGGCAGGCCCTGGTCGACTCCAAGATGCCGCCGGGCGCCGAGGTCGCCACCCAGTTCGTCCCGCCGACGGTGGACGGCCACAACCCGTCGGTCACCACCTACGACTACGACGTGGAGAAGGCCAAGGAGCTGCTCGCCGAGGCCGGCCACGCCAACCTGACCCTGCGGTTCCACTACCCGACCGAGGTCACCCGGCCGTACATGCCCAACCCGAAGGACATCTTCGAGTTGCTCGCCGCCGACCTGCGGGCCGCCGGCATCACGGTGGAGCCGATCCCGCTGAAGTGGTCGCCGGACTACCTCAACGCCACCACCTCCGGCAACGCCCACGACCTGCACCTGCTGGGCTGGACCGGTGACTACGGCGACGCGTACAACTTCATCGGCACCTTCTTCGACCGGCCGAAGGACGAGTGGGGTTACGACAACCCGGAGCTGTTCGCCAAGTTCGCCGCCGCTGACGGCACCGCCGACGCGGACGCCCGGTACCAGCTCTACCAGGAGCTCAACGCCGACATCATGGAGTTCCTGCCGGGTGTGCCGGTGTCGCACTCGCCGCCGGCGATCGTCTTCGCCGAGAACGTGATCGGCGTCCAGGCGAGCCCGCTCACCGACGAACGGTTCGCCACGGCCGAGTTCACGTCCTGAGGAGCTAGCCCCGGAGTCCCGGTCGCGAGCTGGTGACAGCTCACGACCGGGCCCACCGAACGGAACGCGGGCGGGCATCGACCTGCTGCCCCGGCCATCAGCCGGGGCAGCGGCGGTGCCCGCCCACATGACCCTCCACACCCCTGCCGAGGCACCGTGTTCCGCTTCATCGTCAGACGCCTGCTGCAGCTCGTACCCACGCTGTTCGGGCTCTCCCTGCTGCTGTTCATCTGGCTGCACCGCCTGCCGGGCGGCCCGGAGACCGCGATCCTCGGCGAACGCGGCACGCCGGAGATGCGCGCGGCCATCCGCCGTAACCTCGGCCTCGACGAGCCGATCCTGATCCAGTACGGCCGGTTCATGAAACGGCTGCTGCAGTTCGACCTCGGTACGTCGATCTCCACCAAGCGTGAGGTCACCACCGAGTTCGTGCAGCGGTTCCCCGGTACGGTCGAGTTGACCATCGCGGCGATGGTGATCGCCATCGGGGTGGGCATCCCGCTCGGCTACCTCGCCGCCCGCCGCCGGGGCACGCTGCTCGACCACGGCTCGGTGGCCGGTTCCCTGATCGGCATCTGCATCCCGGTCTTCTTCCTGGCGTACGTGCTGAAGGCGATCTTCGCGGAGAACCTCGGCTGGTTTCCGTCCAGCGGTCGGCAGGACCCCCGCATCGACGCGACCCGGGTGACCAACTTCTTCGTCCTCGACGGGCTGATGACCCAGGAGTGGGACGCGTCGTTGAACGCGCTCTGGCACCTGGTCCTGCCCGGTCTGGCGCTGGCCAGCATCCCGCTGGCGATCATCGTCCGGATCACCCGGGCGAGCGTGCTGGAGGTGCTGGGCGAGGACTTCGTCCGGACCGCCAAGGCCAAGGGACTCACCGAGCGAGTGGTACGGCGTCGGCATGTGCTGCGCAACGCGATGTTGCCGGTGGCCACCAGCATCGGCCTGCTGACCGGCGGTCTGCTCTCCGGCGCGGTGCTCACCGAGACGGTGTTCGCCTTCGGCGGCATCGGGGCGTTCGTCGCCGACTCGATCAGCAACCGGGACTACCCGGTCCTGCAGGGGTTCATCCTGATCATCGCCCTGGTCTACGTGTTGGTGAACCTGATCGTCGACATCTCGTACACCTTCATCGACCCGAGAGTCCGGGTCCGGTGAGCGAGTGTCCGTGCGCGAGTGGGAGGCCCGGCGGTGAGTAACGTCCTGAGTCCTGGGCGCAAGAAGGAAAAACTCGACCGGCTCGCCGAACTGTCGGCGGTGCGCGACGACGAGCGCGGTGTCAGCCTGTGGCAGGAGGCATTCCGGCGGCTGCGGCGAAACCCGGCGGCGATCGTCGGTGCCGTGATCCTCGGGGTCTTCGTGCTGGTGGCCCTGGTCGGGCCGTTCCTGGTGCCGTACGACCCGGTGGCGCAGCTGTGGAAGGACGAGATCCGCGAGTCGCAGGCCTACTATCCGGGTCCTCGCGCGGAGAACTGGTTCGGGGTGGACCATCTCGGCCGCGACCAGTTCAGCCGGATGGTGGTCGGTGCCCGGCAGACCCTGCTGGTCGGGGTGGTCGCCACCCTGATCGGGCTGACGGTCGGCGCGATCATCGGCGGGATCGCCGGGGCGTGCGCCGGGCTCGGTGGCCGCTGGGGTCGCTGGGTCGACACGTTTCTGATGCGCGTCGTCGACATGCTGCTGGCGCTGCCCAGTCTGCTGCTGGCGATCAGCATCGCGGCGTTGCTCGGGGCCAGCCTGACCACGGTGATGATCGCCGTCGGGGTGGTGTCGGTGCCGATCTTCGCCCGGCTGCTGCGCGGCTCGATGATCGCCCAGTCCAACAGCGACTACGTGGTGGCGGCCACCTCGCTCGGCGTACGCCGGTCCCGGATCGCGCTGACCCACATCGTGCCCAACTCGCTCGCCCCGGTGATCGTCCAGTCGACGTTGACGTTGGCCACCGCGATCATCGAGGTCGCGGCGTTGTCGTTCCTGGGGCTGGGTAACCCGGACGCGTCGATCCCCGAGTGGGGGGTGATGCTGGCCGACGCGCAGCGTTATCTCGACGCGGCACCCCGGCTGGCGATCCTGCCGGCATTGGGGATCATCGTCACCGCCTTGGGTTTCACCCTGCTCGGCGAGGCGATGCGGGAAGCCCTCGACCCAAAACTGCGGAAGTGAGCCATGACGCTGCTCGAGGTAGATGATCTGGCGGTCACCTTCGCCCGGCGCGGCCAGCGTACGGTGCACGCCGTCGACGGGGTGTCGTTCGATGTGGACGCCGGTGAGGTGATCGGCCTGGTCGGGGAGTCTGGCTGCGGCAAGAGCGTCACCTCCCTGGCGATCATGGGGCTGCTGCCGCCCGGCAAGGGGGTACGGGTCGACGGCAAGGCCGCGTTCGACGGTACGGATCTGCTGCGCCTCGATCCCCGGGCGATGCGCGACATCCGGGGCCGCGACGTGGCGATGATCTTCCAGGACCCGCTGTCGTCGCTGAACCCGGTGGTGCCGATCGGTGTGCAGGTCACCGAGGTGCTGGTCCGGCATCGGGGGATGCGCGGCGACGCGGCGCGTAAGGAAGCGGCGCATCTGCTCGACCGGGTCGGCATCCCCGATCCGACCCGCCGCCTCAAGGAGTACCCGCATCAGCTCTCCGGTGGCATGCGCCAACGGGCGTTGATCGCGATGGCGGTGGCCTGCCAGCCACGGCTGCTGATCGCCGACGAGCCGACCACCGCCTTGGATGTCACCATCCAGGCGCAGATCCTCGAACTGCTCAAGGACCTGGTACGGGAGTCCGGCACCGCCCTGATCATGATCACCCACGATCTGGGGGTGGTGGCCGGCATGTGCGACATGATCAACGTCCTGTACGCCGGACGGGTGGTGGAGACGGCCCGCCGCCGCCCGCTGTTCGCCACCCCACGGCATCCGTACACGGTGGGTCTGCTCGGCTCGATTCCCCGGCTCGACGCGGGCGGCGGGCGGCGACTCACGCCGATCCCCGGATCGGTCCGCGACCTGCTCGATTGGCCGGACGGCTGCGCGTTCGCGCCCCGCTGCGCCCGCCGGATCGACGACTGCCTCGGTGCCGCACCCGACCTGCGACGGGACCCGGACGGCCACGCTTTCCGCTGCGTCAATTCGCCGTCACCTGCCGACCTGGCATCACCGGCGGCACCCACCCAGGTCACGGCGGAGTCCGCCGCCGACGGCGGCGACCGAGGGTGCGTGAGCGTGGCATGCCGCAACCAGCGGAGACGAAGGACGGACCGATGAGCGAGACCCTGGTCGAGGTACGTGACCTCAAGGTGCACTTCCCGATCAGCAAAGGGGTGCTGTTCAACCGGGTGGTCGGACACGTCAAAGCGGTCGACGGGGTCGACCTGCGGATCGCCCGGGGGCAGACGTACGGGCTGGTCGGTGAGTCCGGCTGCGGCAAGTCGACACTCGGCCGGGCCATCCTGCAACTGACCCCACCGACCGCCGGTGAGGTGATCTTCGACGGGGTCGCGCTGAACGGCCTGCCCGCCGGCAAGCTCCGGAGCATGCGGCGCCGGTTCCAGATGATCTTCCAGGATCCGATGTCCAGCCTGGATCCCCGGCAGAACGTCGAGTCGATCCTGGTCGAGGGCCTGCAGGCACACGGCATCGGTGCCGACCGCGACGAACGCCGGCAGATCGTGACGGAGGCGCTGGACGCGGTCGGCCTGCCCCGCTGGGCGCTGTCGCGCTACCCGCACGAGTTCTCCGGTGGACAACGCCAACGGATCGGGATCGCCCGCGCCCTGGTGCTCGGCCCCGAACTGATCGTCGCCGACGAGCCGGTGTCCGCGTTGGACGTCTCGATCCAGGCACAGGTGATCAACCTGCTGGACGAGCTGCAGGCCGAACGAGGACTGACCTACCTGGTGATCGCGCACGATCTCGCGGTCGTCCGGCACATCTCGGACACCATCGGCGTGATGTATCTGGGCGCGCTGGTCGAGGAGGCACCCGGCGACGCGCTCTACCGGGAGCCGCTGCACCCGTACACCCGGGCGTTGCTGTCCGCCGTACCGGTGCCCGACCCGGAGGTGGAGGACCGCCGCGAGCGGATCCTGCTCTCCGGCGACCTGCCGTCACCAGCGAACCCACCCACCGGCTGCCGGTTCCACACCCGCTGCCCGTGGGCGCAGCCGACCCGCTGCGCCGACGAACGGCCGGTGCTGCGCGACATCGGAGTGTCCCGGGTGGCCTGTCACTGGGCCGAGCAGATCGCCAGCGGGGCGCTGCGCCCACACGAGGTGACCGCCGACGTCGTCCACCCGGCCGCGGCCGGCCCCGGCCCGGCCAGGGTGTCCGCGCCGAGCGAGCCGGAAAGCTACGTCTAGCCGTCCGGTCGGTCCAGCAGACCGACCGCGATCGCGTGTACGGCGTCGAGGTCGGCCGGGTCCGCCAACCGCGCCCGGCCGCCGGTCACCACGTACCACTCGTCGGCGTCCTTGTACTGCACCCGTACGGTGACCTGCCCGTCGGCGAGTTCGGTCCGCAGCGTCAACGCACCGGTCACCACACCGACCTCGTCGGTCATCACCCCACCCGGGCCGGCGGTGACATCCTGGACCCGGGACTGTTCCGGTGCGTCGCTCATCGCGTCTCCGTCCCTCACCTGCCTGCCCCGACCGGCGTCACGGGCACGTGGCCAGCATGTCCGCCAGTGAGGTCTTCTCCTGCGCCGTCACCGACAACTCCCAGTAGTGCTTCACCGTGATCCAGTCCTGGGCGTACTGACACCAGTAGTCGCGGTTCGGTGGCTGCCACTGGGACGGATCCTGGTCTCCCTTTGCCCGGTTGGACGACGCGGAAACCGCGATCAGCTGCGGCCGTTCCAGATCGTTGGCGAACTCGCGGCGCCGCTCGGTGTCCCATTCGTCGGCACCGGACCGCCAGGCGTTGGCCAGCGGCACGATGTGGTCGACGTCGAGGTCGCCGGGATCGGTGAAGGACCGCCCGTCGAACGCGCTGAGCCACTGCCCGCCGACCACGTTGCAGCCGTCCAGCTCGATCGCCGTACCGTCGCGTTCCAGCACGGTGTCCCGGACGTCGCAGTTGTCGCCGGTGCGGCTCCAGTGCGGGAACCGGTCCCGGCTGTAGCCCTGCATTCCGCCGGCGGTGGCCACCGTCAGCTGATCGAGCAGTTCGGTGGCGGCGTCGGCGTCGGCGTCAGCGCCGGCAGAGTCGTTGGGCGCGGACGTCGGGGACGCCACCTCGATGTCGACGACCTCGCAGCCGGTGGTGGCGACCAGCGCCACCACGGCGGCGAGCCCGGCCACCACCTGACGCCAGGAGCGGCGCCGCGCGAGCTGGGGGACGTGGGGCACGTGGGGGAGCTGAGGGGTCTGCACCCGTCCAGCTTCGCGGGTCGGCACCGGTGCCGCCAACCACCGCCGCCGTCCGGCGTTTCGCCGTACCCACGATGGACCGTGCCGCCGGCTCGAACTGACCGAGTTCCGCGTGCCGCCGCCGACCCAAGCTGTCGGTCGGCGGCGACACCCGGCTGGTCAGGACGCCCGCTTGGTCAGCCGGTGCGCCGACCCCGGTTGATGGCGCTCGTCACCGCTTTGACCGAGGCGGTGACGATGTTCGGGTCCAGTCCGACCCCCCAGACCGTACGGTCGCCGACCTCGCATTCGACGTACGCGGCGGCTTGGGCGTCGCCGCCGGCGGACATCGCGTGCTCGTGGTAGTCCAGCACCCGTACGCCGACGTTGACCTCCTGCAGGGCGTTGACGTACGCGTCGATCGGGCCGTTCCCCACGGCGGTGAGGGTGTGCCGGTGGCCCTCGACGTCGACGACCGCGCAGCCCTCCACCTTGCCGTCGACGGTGGCCGTGGCGTACGAGTCGAGGGTGACGACCGGTTCGCGCTGGTGTCCGCTCAGATACTCGGTGGCGAAGATGTCCCACATCCGCTGCGGTTCGATCTCCCCGCCCTCGGTGTCGGTGTAGGACTGCACCACGCCGGAGAACTCGATCTGCAGCCGGCGCGGCAGTTCGAGATGGTGTTCCTGGCGCATGACGTACGCCACGCCGCCCTTGCCGGACTGCGAGTTGACCCGAATGACGGCCTCGTAGGTGCGTCCGACGTCGCGCGGGTCGATCGGCAGGTAGGGCACCCCCCACTGGTGGTCGTCGACGGCGACGCCGGCGGTCGCGGCGTCGGCGGCCAACGCGTCGAAGCCCTTGTTGATCGCGTCCTGGTGGGAACCGGAGAATGCGGTGTAGACCAGATCCCCGGCGTACGGGTGTCGCTCGTGTACGGGCAGCTGGTTGCAGTATTCGACGGTCCGCTTGATCTCGTCGATCTGGGTGAAGTCGATCTGCGGGTCGATGCCCTGGCTGAACAGGTTCAGCCCCAGCGTGACGAGGTCGACGTTGCCGGTCCGTTCGCCGTTGCCGAACAGGCAGCCTTCGATCCGGTCGGCGCCGGCCAGCAGACCCAGCTCGGCGGCGGCGACGGCGGTGCCCCGGTCGTTGTGCGGGTGCAGCGACAGGATCACGCTGTCCCGGCGGGGCAGCCGCCGGTGCATCCACTCGATCGAGTCGGCGTAGACGTTCGGCGTGGCCATCTCCACCGTCGCCGGCAGGTTGATGATCAGCGGCCGGTCCGGGGTGGGGTCGATCACGTCGATGACCGCCGCGCACACCTCCAGTGCGTAGTCCAGCTCGGTGCCGGTGTACGACTCGGGGGAGTACTCGTAGTAGATGTCGGTGTCCGGGGTGTGGATTTCGGCGTACTTCTGGCAGAGCCGGGCACCGCTGGTGGCGATGTCGGTGATGCCGGTCTTGTCCAGTCCGAAGACCACCCGCCGCTGCAGCGCCGACGTCGAGTTGTAGAAGTGCACGATCGCCCGCTTGGCTCCGCGCAGCGACTCGAACGTCCGGTCGATCAGGTGCTCCCGGCACTGGGTCAGCACCTGGATGGTGACGTCGTCGGGGATCAGGTCCTGCTCGATCAGCTGGCGGACGAACTCGAAATCGGTCTGGCTGGCCGCCGGGAAGCCGACCTCGATCTCCTTGTAGCCCATCTGGACCAGGAGTTGGAACATCCGCCGTTTGCGGTCGGGGGACATCGGGTCGATCAGGGCCTGGTTGCCGTCGCGCAGGTCGACGGCGCACCAGCGGGGGCTCTGCTCGATCCGCCGCGCCGGCCACCGCCGGTCCGGCAGATCGACGCGGAACTGCTGATGGTAGGGCTGATAGCGCTGGTACGGCATCCGGCTCGGCTGCTGCCGAGCGATCGGGTCGGGGCCGGCTGTGTCTGCCATTGTGCGTACTCCGCTGGGTCGGAACGTGCGGATCCGCCGGTCGGGCGGTTCTGCTGCGTGTCTGCGAAATTTCGTGGCTGATGGTTCGTTGCTGCGTGGTTCGCGGTCAGCTCCGTGGACGAAAACGGACGGAAGCGGACGAAGGCGAACGGA
The DNA here is from genome assembly GCF_029626025.1 of Solwaraspora sp. WMMD406. Lineage (NCBI taxonomy): Bacteria > Bacillati > Actinomycetota > Actinomycetes > Micromonosporales > Micromonosporaceae > Solwaraspora > Solwaraspora sp. WMMD406. The sequence continues at coordinate 6,943,913 of NZ_JARUBF010000001.1, read as the reverse complement.
AAACGGGTGGCCACCTCATGTGCTGCCCCGGGTGGGCCTGGCTGATCGGCGAAGATGGATCTCACGGCGATCGCGGGCGATGGCAGGGGCGACGATCACGGGCGACGGCAAGGCGGCGCGAATCAACCCCGCGACGAGGTGCCGGCCTCGGAGGCCTCGTCGCGGCAGCGAAGGAGGAGCGCATGCCACATGACGGAACTCACCCTACGTGATCATCATGAATTGCGGAAGTCGAGCCCGGAACCAGTCGGCCCGGTCCTCGCCGCGCGCCGCGCCGACCTGTGGATCCGGTTCAGCGAGCCGGGCCCGGTCTCGGCCGAGCAGCAGTTCGGCCAGCGGCCGTCGGCGACGTAGCCGCACCTCGCGGTCGCGCAGATCGGCCGGAAGCTGGGCGGGATCTCCGACCATCCCGACCGCGGTCACCGTCCTCGGCGTCATATCGTCCGGCAGATCCAGGTCGGCGCGCAGCCCAGCGGCGTCGATGTCGACGACCTGGCGTACGTGCAGCCCGAGCGCCATCGCCTGCACGGTGAGATGCGCGACCGCCTGGCCCAGGTCGTAGTCGGCGTACGGCAGCGCCGCGTCGGTCCGACCGAAGCGCAGGCGGGCGGCGACGATCAGCACGGCGGCGCGGCCGGCCCACCGCTGGTCGGCCGGAGCGAGATTGGCGAAGATCCGCTTGTGGGTCTCGTCGTCACGGTGGCCGACCACGAACCGGCACGGTTGGGAATCAGCCGCTGACGGTGCCCAGCGGGCCGCGTCGAGCAGCGAGTCGACCTCGTCCTCGCTCATCGTGTGGGTGCCTACGAAGGATCGGGGACTCCATCGGTCTGCCAGCAGATGGTGTAGCTCGGCCATACGTGAAGTGTGCCGGATCGGGCATCTGGTGCACTCACCGGGCCTCACCCCGCGTGTCGACTACGGCGCTCATCGTGAGTTCGCGTTGGGTTCCGTGCCGGGCGCCGTGACGGGCCGGGCCGCCGCCCGCGATCAGGCTGCGGCCGGTGCCGGCCGGCACCGGCCGGATCAGGGCGTCGCAGATGCCGGCGGGCTCTCGACCCGTACCGGGCTGCCGGCGGTCACCGGTCCCGGCAGCGTGATCGACGGCGGCGCCGCCCCCGGCGCGCCGGCCAACCCGAGGGTGCCCAGACCCAGCCGGGCACCGGTCAGCGTGCCGTCCGCCCGGTAGCAGTAGATCCCGACGTCCAGCGGCGGGCTCAGCGAAGCGGTGGTCGACTCGACTGAGAAGCAGGTGCCGTCGACCCCGGACAGGGGCTCGGCCTCCGACACCGCCAACGGTGCCCGTCGGTCGGCCAGCACCGCCGGCCAGTCGGTGAACAGGTGCTGGACCCGGGGGTCGACCGCCGGGTCGATCTCGGCGTCGGCCTCGCCCAGCCGTACGCACGAACCGGCCTGCCCCGGCTGTCCGGTCTGGCCGGTCTGTTCGGTCTGTTCGGTCTGTTCGGTCGGTTCGGTCTGGCCCGTTTGTCCGGCGGAGGGCAGGACGCACTGGAACAGCCCACCGGCATCGCGCACCATGGCGACGTCCACCGCCCCACCGAGCGCGCCCCCCGGAACGTCCACCCGCCAACTGCCGTCGGTGGCGATCGTGACCGCCACCGTCCGGTCGGGCCGGCCCGCCGTGGTCAGCCGGTAGAACGCGGTCATCCGCAGGTCGCTCGCGGCAGCGGCGGCGGCGGCCAACCGGGTCCGATCGGTCACCGGCACCGTGCTCTCCGGACTCGGCGACTGCGTCGACGAGGTGACCGGTGGGGTCGATCCGCAGCCGGCCAGCAGCACGGCGGACAGGGTGACGAACAACACGGACATCAGTACGGCAGGTGACGTCTGGGACGGAGGTGAGCCGGCGGAACGCATCCGCCCATTCTGCGTACCCGGTGTGGTTTTCCCGTCCGGCGGGGTCCCGGACACGCCGATTTCCCGGCACCCGCGCTCCACCGCCGGCGGGCTTGTCGACCCACGGGGTGAGTCGGCGGCGGCCGACCGCGCTACCGACGCGGACACGGGCAGTGACCGGCCCGGCCGGATCGTGGGAACGGCTCTCTGCCAGGGCCGCGCGCGCCGGTACCCTGAGGAGGATTCGTGGCGCCGCCGGGTCGACCGGCGGCGTTGGTACGCCCGACGACGGGCAAACCCACGCCTGGCGTCCCAGGCGTTGGCGCACGTGGCAACCGACTGCCGTAGACGAGCCGGCACCGGGTGGAAGGAGTGAACCGCCGTGGCACTGGTGGTGCAGAAGTACGGCGGATCCTCGGTCGCCGACGCCGAGCGCATCAAGCGGGTCGCCGAGCGGATCGTGGCCGCCCGCAAGTCCGGTGACGACGTGGTCGTGGTGGTGTCCGCGATGGGCGACACGACCGACGAACTGCTCGACCTCGCCGGGCAGATCAGCCCGTTGCCGCCCGGACGGGAACTCGACATGCTGCTCACCTCAGGTGAACGCATCTCAATGGCGCTGCTGGCGATGGCGATCCACAACCTTGGCTACGAGGCCCGGTCGTACACCGGTTCGCAGGCCGGGGTGCTGACCACCTCGGTGCACGGGCGGGCCCGGATCATCGACGTCACCCCCGGCCGGCTGCAGAGCGCCCTCGACGAAGGCGCGATCGCGATCGTGGCCGGCTTCCAGGGCGTGTCCCAGGACACCAAGGACATCACCACCCTGGGCCGGGGCGGTTCCGACACCACGGCGGTCGCTCTCGCGGCCGCGTTGCGCGCCGACGTCTGCGAGATCTACACCGACGTGGACGGCGTCTTCACCGCCGACCCCCGGATCGTGCCCAACGCCCGGCACATCGAGCAGATCACCTACGAGGAGATGCTCGAGCTGGCCGCCTGCGGCGCCAAGGTGCTGCATCTGCGCAGCGTCGAGTACGCCCGACGGTCCAAGCTGCCGATCCACGTCCGTTCGTCCTACTCAACCAACACCGGCACCATGGTCACCGGATCGATGGAGGACCCTTCCGTGGAGCAAGCACTCATCACCGGAGTCGCCCACGACCGGAGCGAAGCGAAGATCACCATCGTCGGGGTGCCCGACGAACCCGGTGCCGCCGCCCGGATCTTCGAGACGGTGGCCAACGCCGAGACGAATATCGACATGATCGTGCAGAACGTGTCGACCGAGGGCACCGGCCGGACCGACATCTCGTTCACCCTGCCCAAGGCCGACGGGCCGACCGCGATGGCCGCGCTCGGCAAGGTGCAGGAACACATCGCCTTCAAGGGCCTGCTCTACGACGACCACGTCGGCAAGGTGTCGTTGATCGGCGCCGGCATGCGCTCCCACCCCGGCGTCGCGGCGAGCTTCTTCGCCGCCCTGGGCGAGGCCGGCGTCAACATCGAAATGATCTCCACGTCGGAGATCCGGGTCTCCGTGGTCTGCCGGGACACCGACCTCGACGCCGCGGTCCGCGCGGTGCACGCTGCCTTCGACCTCGGCGGTACGCAGGAGGCGGTGGTCTACGCGGGCACCGGGCGGTGAGCCCCGGTGCCTGCCCCCACGGCACACCCGCTGCCGACCCTCGCGGTGTTCGGCGCGACCGGGGTGGTCGGCATGGTCATGTGCGACCTGCTCTCCGCCCGAGCCAACGTCTGGGGTGAGATCCGCCTGCTCGCCTCGCCCCGGTCCGCCGGCAAGCGGATCCGCTGCCGGGGCGAGGAACTGACCGTCCAGGCGGTGTCCCCGGAGGCGTTCGACGGCGTCGACGTCGCCGTGTTCGACGTACCCGACGAGGTATCCCAGCGATGGGCGCCGGTGGCGGTGTCCCGAGGCGCGGTCGTGGTCGACAACTCCGCTGCCTTCCGGATGGACCGGGACGTCCCCCTCGTCGTACCGGAGATCAACCGGGACCAGGTCCGCAGGCGTCCGAAGGGGATCGTCTCCAACGCCAACTGCACCGTACTGGCGATGATCGTCGCGATCGCCCCGCTGCACCACGAGTACGGGCTGCGGGAACTCGTCCTGGCCAGCTACCAGTCGGTGTCCGGCACCGGCCGGTTCGGGGTCGACCTGCTGCACCACCAGATCGCCAGGGTCGCCGAGGACCGGACGCTGGGCTCGCGGCCCGGCGACGTACGGCAGGCGGTCGGCGACGAACTCGGCCCGTTCCCGGCCCCGCTGGTGCTCAACGTGGTGCCGTTCACCGGCCTGCTGGCCGACGCCGGCTGGTCCACCGAGGAACTCAAACTGCGCGACGAGTCCCGCAAGATCCTCGGACTACCCGATCTCAAGGTCTCGGCGACCTGCGTACGGGTGCCGGTGGTGACCGGCCACTCGGTCGCCGTACACGCGGTCTTCGGTAGTGAGGTGACCGCCGACGGTGCCCGCGCGGTGCTGCGCGACGCGCCCGGAGTGATCCTGGTCGACGACCCGGCCAACGCCGAGTTCCCGATGCCGATCGACGCGGTCGGCACCGACCCGGCCTGGGTGGGCCGCATCCGGCGGTCCCTGGACGATCCCCGGGCGATCGACTTCTTCGTCACCGGTGACAACCTGCGCAAGGGTTCGGCCCTCAACGTCGCCCAGATCGCCGAGCTGATCGCCCGCGACCTCGCCGCCCGCTAGGAAGCCGCGGCGCTGCCGTTGCCTGCCGTGCTGCGGTCCGCCGCCACGAACCGGAACTCGCAGCTGTACCGGCGGCCGTCCGGGTCGGTCAGCCACAGCTGATCGGGACCCGGCAGCATCTCGCTGACCACCAGCTGCGCGGTCCCGGCGGTGCCGGTGGTATTGGTGGTTCCGGCGGGGTCGGCGCGCCCGGCGCGGCGCACCATCCGGGACAGCACCTCGACCGACGCCAAACTGGTCAGGTCCACGTGCATCGGCTTGGCCTCCCCGGTCACCCGGACGAAGACATGCCGAGGCAGGCCGAGACCGGCCGCCCACCGCCGCACGGCGAGAAACCGGTCCGCTTCGTCCGACAGGTCGGCGAACCCGACCTCCCCGACCGGAATCCGCCAGGTCTCCCGGCTCACCACCAGCCGGTCGATGCTCACCCTGGGCTGATGAGCGGCGGCCGGCAACAGCCGGAAATGCGGCATCAGGCTGGCCGCGATCAGGTCGGCCACCACCTCGATCAGCTCACACTCGGCACCGTCGAGTCGACGACGTACCAGCAGGGTGCCGTCCCGGTCGACCAGATCGCAGCGGCCCAGCACGAAATCCCGGTCGCCGTCCTGGCCGGCCGCCACATCCCGGCTGGCACCGTCGTGGCCGGGCCCGCCGTCGTTGGTGTCCCCGATCAGCACCAGACGACGCTGGGCGGGGCCGCGCAGCAGCGGCGAGAACCGGGTGGCCGTGCCGCCCTGCGCGTCGGTCGCCCCCACCCGTACCACCCCGTCGGGCAGGTCGGCGCGCATCGTGGCGGCCAGCGCCGCCGGGTCAGGATGACAGTCCACCCAGCTGGCGTACCGCATGGTGTGGTAGCCCGGATGGATCTCGCCGAGCACCCAGTCGACGTCACCGGCGACGATCGCGGCCAGGTCCGCTGCCGCGATCATCAGGTCCGGGCTGTGCTGCACGGCCGCCGGCCAGCCGGGCCGCCCGGCCGGAAACGCGGCGGCGACGTCGTCGGCCAGGTCGGCGGCGGTACGCCGAACCCGTCGCGGCGGCGAGCCCTCCGCCCCAGCCGCGTGGCCGGCACCGACCCCGAGCAGGCGGCTCCACCGCTGCGCCAGGACCCGGACGAGGGGGTCGACCAGGCTGCCGGGAGCATTCAGCAGCAGGTCCCGGGCGGCGAGCCAGAAGTCGACGAACGGGACCGGCCGGCCGGGGTGGCCGGCGGCCACCTCGTCGAACACCTCCCGCAGCGCCCGCCGGTACAGGGCGGCACCGGCGGCGGTGTACCACCGGGCGCCGGCCAGGACCAGCGCCAACGGCGCCCGCAGCGAATCCAGGGCGGCCGGGCCGAGCGTGACCGAGTCGGGCTGGCGGCACTCCTCGAACACCAGCGTGCGGCCCGCGTACAGCTGACCCGCCTGGCGGGCCGACGCGGACCCGGTGATCTCGGTGAACGTCTCACCGAGCCGGGCGACGGCCTGCCGTACGGCGGTCGCGTCGCCCCGCGCGTCGGCGACGGCGGCCAACGCGGTGTCGAGGTGGTCGATCGGGCCCAGCGCGGCGGCCCGCAGCGCCGGGTCGTCCACCCGGTGTACGGCGGCCCGCAGCGCGGTCAGCCCGGCCAACTCGTCGGCCGGCACCTCCAGGGTCCACTCGATCCGCTGGTCGCGCAGCAGCTTCTCCAGGACGGCCCAGACCTGTTCCGGACCGGCGTCGTGCGTCGCCCGCGTGGTGCGGACGACGTCGACGACCTCGCGGGCGGTCCGGCCGGGAGCCAGGGCGTCGAGGACCGCCGCCGTCAGCGGGTCCAGCGGTACGGCGCCGTGCCCCGGGGCGGTCAGCCGCCCGGCCCGTACGTCGAACTGCGGCAGCAGCCGGGGCACCAGCCAAGGGCGCAGCGGCGCGGCCAACGCGCGGCCCAGCGCGGCGACCGCCCACCCCTCCAGGTAGAGGGTGCGGTCTCCGCCGGTGCCGTCGTCGGTGCGGACGATCGGTGCCGCCTGTCGTGGGTCGATCCGACCCCAGCGCAGCGGGCCGAAGAAGCCGATCGTGTCGTTCTTGGCGCAGTAGCGGTGCAGGTAGCTGGTGATCAGCGCCTCGGTGCGCCGGTGCCGGCCGGTACGGGCGACGGTGTCGGGGTCCCGGCGTAGCAGCGTGTCGAAGCCGGTGGTCAACGCCTGTGGGTTCTGCCAGGCGACGGCTTCCCGGATCCGGGGGTCGGCGGCCAGCCGGTGCAGCGCCTGCCCGACCCGGCGACCAGACTCGCCGAATAGTGCCCGGTAGCGCTCCTCGGCCGCGCTGCCGGAAGCCGGACCGGTGCCGCTGCCGGTGCCGTCGTCAGTGCCGCCGCCGCTGCCGGTGCCGTCGTCAGTGCCGCCGCCGCTGCCGTCGTCGGTGCTGATCTCGTCGGCGAGCCGCGCCAGCTCTGGATCGGCGAGCTGGTCGAGCAGCTCGAACGGGAACCCGGTGGCGCGCAGGCAGAACCACTGCCACAGCGCCCAGTCGCCGTCGAGCGGGATTCGGTGGGTGTCGGGCTCCGGCATTCGTACCGTCTCCGGCGTCGTCGGCTCCGCGTCTGGCGTCATCGGCCGCGCCCCTCCGTCCGCCGTCCAGGCTGGTCCACTGTAGCGGCTCGAACACTCGGAGAGACACTCAGGGGCGGGAGACGCTCGGTCAGACACTCAGGGGCAAGAACAGGGCCATGTCGATGTGATCGACATGGCCCTTGACCTGGTCGGGGTGGCCGGATTTGAACCGACGACCTCTTCGTCCCGAAGTAGGTCCGGTTGCACGATAGACCTCGGCGTTTCGGCGTAGGCCCAGCTCAGAGCGTTGGGCCTCGTTGGTTTGCCGAGGGCCGCGTACGCCGTACTTGCAAGGTTCGTCTCCCAAGATTCTCCCGAGCGCGCTTACATCGAACCCGGACCGTCAGCTTGGGAACCGTACAAGCGTCCATAGCGATTACCTTGTCGGGCAGCTCGCCGAGAGATCGAGTGGCCTGGAGCGACCTCATGTGACCCCGCTGCAATGGCCCGTTAATGGGCCCGGTCCGATGACCTTGAACCTGAACGGATTGCCGATCGTCCGGCGCACCTTGATCCGACTACCCCCTTTCCCTCTGACGGTTAGCATAATCTTTTGGATCATTCCAATGAACTGCGGGACAGAGCAGTTCTCGATCATTCTCATCGAATTTTATTCCTTCGGGAGGGCCGTTATTTATGCGCCTCCATCGCCGACCGTTCGCATCCGTAAAACGCATTTCGACCCGCAAGCCGTCGCGCCCAAGAATCTCATCACTCACCACAATAAGCACCTTGAATCGCGCATCAACCCTACGGGTAGGGACGCTAGTCGACGAACCGCCGCCGAACATTGCACCCTGAGGTTTTAACGACGATTCCGGCAGGAATGTTCCGAATTTTTCTTGGGCGAGCAGTCTCGACCCATGCTCTGCCCAGATTTCGACAACAACATCACGCATCGGAGACTCTCCAACGTTCCAAATGAGTACGGAGAGCCCACTTAACAGCACCTTACCTGGTCCTACATCCTCTTGCACCGCATTAATTCGAGGGACGTCAGATATGATAGACCGCGCAAGCACTTTCCGCTCTTCTTCCCTTTGTGCGGCAATCTCTGCGCGATCCTTCGCTGCGGCGAGTCTTTCCTCGGATGCTTGCGCACGAGCATGACTAGCCTCTCTCATCTCGTGTCGCAACAGTAGCGCCGTAAAAATAGCAGCAAGGAGCGCCCCCACGACGCCGACAATACTTCCCCACCCCTGCATCCAGTCTGTGATTTTTGCTGGCTCAACGCCGGCGGGCGTTGTATACAACATCGAGACAGCGGCTAAAGTGGACGAAACATATGCGACCCCTACAAATAGGGATAGAATAACGACGACTTTGCCAACGTATCGCACACCGACCATTATGCCAGTGTGCAGTCTTTCAATCAACAAAGGCGCACCTACGCCAACCAAACCCTTACATCTATCCGCAGCCCTACGGTTGAGCGTCTGCCCGATCGGCTAGTGCCTTCAGTTCGGGCGACGCGGATCGCCCTGCAACGAGGATCAGTTCGCGGATCGCGTTTCGGGCTGCTACATGGGTGTGGATCAGCTCGGGTGCGAGTTCCTCGGCTTCGAGGAGGTAGGCCAGCGCCTCGCCGCTCTGCCTCCGCTGTGCGTACGCGCGGCCGAGGTCCATCGCCAGTCGCGCGCGGCGCTCGGTGGACAACCGCTCGGCGTTGATTCGCTCGCCGACATCGATCGCTTCGCCCGCGTCGCCTAACTCGACCGCGATCGAGACAGCCTGGATACCAACGTTAGTCGGCCCAAATTCGAGGTTGAAGTCGTTCCGATCGGAGCCGACCTGAGTCGCCACCTGCCGCGCATTCTCGACTTCCTTGCGCGCGTCCGATCGGTTTCCCGCTCGGGCATGGACCAACGCCAGCGCCAGGTGAAGTGACCCTAGGACGGACAGCGCCTCGGGATTGGCAGTCGCACCGCTTACGTGCTGGCGCAGCGCGTTGACTGCCGTCGCCGCTGCGTGTTCGCCCTGGTCCAACCGCTTAAGACGGACAAACGCCTGCGCGAGACGGAAGACGCCGGTAAAGACGTGCAGCACCTCGCCGGATCGCTCAGCGGCGTTGATCGATCGGTCTGCTGCCAGCCATGCCGCATCTGGTTCGTCTTGGCGCACGAATGCGGCAGATAGCGCCTGATAGGCCCGGCTCAGCAGAAGCCACAGGGTCGGCCGAACCGCGTCCGGAGCGGTTCGTGCGGCACGTTCCAGGCGCGGGATGAGCGGCCCGATAGCTGAACTGAGCTCGGCGAATCGGTTTCCGTGGGTCAACTTCCACACCTCATCGACAGCGGTCTGCAGCGCCTCCAAGTCGGTTTCCGCTTCGGCTACGTCCCCAGCAAGAAGCACATCCGGCACCGGGTAACCCGAGATCGTCAGTCGAGCCTGATCCAGGTCGTTTGGCGCATCGATGGATTCGGCCGGCACCGAGGCCGCTGCTATCGGCGTGTCCGGCCGCAGGGTCTGAAGCGGCACGCCAAGGCCGTCAGCAAGTAGCCGGAGGACGTCCAGCCGGTTGACCGGCTGGACGCCACGCTCGACCTGCGACAGCCAGCTCGCGGTACGTCCAAGTGCCGCCGCCAACTCTTCCTGCTTCATGCCGCGCTGCTTGCGCAGTTCGGCTACTCGTAGCCCGAAAGCTCGACTGTCTCCGGCATTCACTTGCGCAACGGCCCCTTCCCGGATTCGGCCTGCAAGAACGTCACGTGAAGACCACTGAGGTACTGCTCACGCTCAGCAAGGAAGCGCTTGGTGTGGGCCTGCTCCTCGTGGAAGTCGAAGGCTGCCCGGTCGGTGTACAGCTCATAGAACACCCGCACGAGCGGCTCAGCCGGCACGGTGTGGACCACGTAGGCCAACGTGTCCGGCTCCAACCGCTCGATCTCTGGGCCGGTCTCGGCCACGAGCTTGTCGAACCTCTCTGCGGCGGTCTCGTCACGCAACTCATGACGGACGACTAGGCCAAATCCCCTGCTCACGACACCTCCCGTAGTAGTCGCACTCCAGCTTGACAGACCCGCAGCGGCACTGCCACTCGCAGTTTGCCTTGACTCACAGAATCTCTGCGGGTTACGGTCACAGTGCTTCTGCGGGTGACGGTAGATCCGCCATCCCAGCAGCTCCGGCCGGATGGCTGGGGGACAGCGGCACGTGGTTGCTGCCTGCCTCGGACGCCGGGTCCGGACTGTTCCTTGAGAACTCCACAGTGACTGGAATACCCGCGTATGGGCTGGTGAGGCGGTATCTCTGCCTTGAGCCACTTGGTGGTCGACGTCGGTCTGTCCCGATTGAGCGGAGCGAGTCTCGCCCGTCTGTACGCGCTGTATGTGCTCTCTGGCCTGGTGTCCGCCGGGCCGGCCCACGGTGCTCGCCATCCCTCCTCTACCGGGGTGGCGGGCCGCGTATGGAAGGAACCGAACCGCCGTGTACCTCGAAGACCTGGACCCGACCGACGTCGACCTTGCGGCGATCGAAGCCGAATGGCCGCTGATCGCCGCCGAACTGGACGCGCTCGACGCTGAGATTGCCCTGCTCGCCGCTGCTGACAGCGGCGGCCCGACCGATCTGGACTGGCGACGGCACCGCCGTGCTGAGGCCCGGTTGACCCGTGTCGCTGCGGTGGTGGCCCGTCCCTCGTGGAGCGCTGACGGATGCGTGCCGCACCGGTTGGCCGTGGTCGGCTGGACCGGGTGCGTGTATCGATGCGAGATCGTGCGCTGTCCCGAATGCGGTGGTGAGCAGGTCATCCACCGCACCGCCGACGGCTGCCCCGGTGCACCCCGCACCGCCGGCCCGCGTCGCGCCGCCTGATGTCCCGTATCCGCGCCGCCTACTGGGACCCGGACGGCACCCGGTACGGCATCCCTACCTGGTGGTGGCAGGGCGCACCGCCCGGTTACGCCACCCGCCGGCAGCTACGCGCGGCCGGCCTTCGGCCTGGTCGTCAGCCGGTCGCCGGTCAGATCCTCTGGCGCGGCGTCGGCGGCACCCGCACCGCCTACCTGTACCGGGTCGACCTGGCCCGCCCTCGGCGTACCGCCACCCCCGCCCAGTTGCGGGCCGTCGCCGCCGCTCTGACCGCCCGCCGGACCTGCCCGACCTGCCGCCACGTCAAGCCCTACTGCATTCCGCGCAGCCTCGGCGAGTGCGTCGACTGCGCCTACCCATCGGAGGTTGCCGCGTGACCACTCGAATCTCCCGCCGCGCGGTCATGGCCGCGTTGCTGCTGACCGGCGAGCCGAACACCATCCGCGACCGGGGCGACGGGAAGCTCAGCGTCGAATTCGACTCGATCGCCGATCTTCGGGCCTGGCTGACCGCCGCCGGCCTGGACACCCCCGACCAGCTGATCGGACACGAACACGTCGGCACCCTCACCAGCGGTCGGCCCTACCGGTCGCTGTCCGCCTACCCGACCTGGCACGGCTGGGAGATCTACGCCCACGCCACCGAACACACCCAGCCGACCGCGCTCGACACCGACACCACCGACGCCCTGACCGCCCTCGCCGCCGCCTGACCACACCCGCATCGGAGGTACCTGATGACCGCTCCACCGAGTGTTTACCCGCCCGCTGTGTCCGACCTGATGCCGGCCGCGCGAGACCTTACCGCCCGACTCGGAACGCTGCCCTCCCAGAACCGCATCAAGACCGAACTGCGGGTGGGTCACCGCAAGGCCGGCGTGATCCTGGACAGCTTGCGCGCCGACTTCGCCCCGCCTGCCGCCGACCCGGCACCACCGGCCGTCGACACCACCCCCGGCGAGCCGGGACCGGACCCGGACACCACGCCCGACGTCGGCATCACCCCGGCCCCGCTGGTTCCCGCCGTCGACACCCCGCCGCCGCTGTTGCCGCTGCCCACGGTTGCCGTAGAACCAGTTCCGGAGATCACCCCCACCACGGCAACCATGCCTGCTGACGGCGGGCCGCGTCGACGCCGACCCGCCCCCGGCCGAGTCTGGGCGTACGTCGGTGTCACCCTCGGCGGACTGGTGTCGATCGCCGCGAACGTCGCCCACACCTACCTGCCGAAACCACCGCCAGGTGTCCCGGACGGATGGACCGCCCCGGCCGACTGGTCCCCGTCGCCGCTCGCCATCGCCATCAGCGTGTTCTGGCCCATCGCCCTGTTCGTCGCGGTCGAGATCCTGACCCGCATCACCTGGGGCGACGGCTTTTGGTGGTTCCTCGCCCGCGTCGTCGGCGTACTGCCGGTCGCCCTGGTCGCCGCCGTCGTGTCCTACCGACACCTGTCCGGACTGCTCGCCCACTTCGGCGAAGACCCGCTGACCGTCGCCATCGGCCCCCTCGCGGTCGACGGACTCATGGTCATGGCGTCCGCCGCCCTCATGGTCACCAGCCGCAAACGCACCACCGACGCCTGACCCCCACCCCTTGGAAGGACAAGCGCTGATGCTGCGCAACTACACCCGCTGGCGGCAGGGAGCACCCGGCCAGCTTCACGCGGACATCCTCGGCTCACGGGTCCGGATCGAGGTCGACACCGACAACGGACGGGTCCTGCTCGACGGCGTCGCGCTCAGCCCCGACGAAGCCCGACTGATCGGCGTACGGCTCATCGACGGCGCTGTCCTCGCCGACGGTGACCGCGCGATCCGCAAACCACCCACCGACGACGACCTGTAGCCCCGCCCGGCGGCACAGCCCCTCGGCCTGGAAACCGTGCTGTGCCGCCGGCCCAATCCCCGATCAGCCCGAAGACTCTCGGGAGGAATCCCCATGTTCTCATCCGATCCGGTGGCGGTGTTCGCCGCTGTGTTCGTCGCTCTCTACGCCGCGCATCAGGTCGCCGATCACTGGATCCAGACCCAGCATCAAGCCCGCTGCAAAGGGCTGCCTGGCTGGGCGGGGCGTGTCGCGTGCGCCGCGCATGTCGGCACCTACACCCTTGCCGCCCTCGCCGCGCTGGTCGTTGTGTCGGTGGTTCTCTCGCTGCCGCTGCCGGTGGGGCAGACCGCCGCAGGGTTGGCCGTGTCCGGGGTGTCGCACTACCTGATCGACCGACGCGTTCCGTTGCGCCGGTTGGCCGACTGGTTGGGCAAGGACCCGGCATGGCTGGAACGCGGCGGCGGGTTGTACGCGCTCGACCAGTCCGCCCACGTCCTGTTCCTGTTCGCCGCCGCTGTGGTGGTGGCCGCGTGAACCTCCACGATCACCCCCTGGTCCGGATGCTGACCGCGCTGGCCCTGCCCACCTCCGACTATGTCGTGTTCGGGTCCGGGCCGATGCTGGCTCACGGACTCCGCACCGACATCGGAGACCTGGACATCGTGGCGCGTGGCGCGGCCTGGCAGGCGCTGACCGCCGCCGCCCGCCCGGTCACCGCGCCGTCCGGACACGGACGAATGGTCCGACTCCAGATCGAAGCGGTCGACCGGTGGCTACCCGGATTCGACACCAACCACCTCATCGACACAGCCGAACACCACGCCGGTATCCCCTTCGCGGCCCTGACCGAGGTCCGCCGCTCGAAGCTCACCACCCGACGGCCCAAGGACCGGGCCGACCTCGCTCTCATCGACGCCGCTCTCACCCACCGCTGAGGAGACCCCCAATGGCTGATGATCGTTTCAACCGGTCCGCCGACGAGGCCGACCTGTCGACCCCCGACGCTGGCGGGCCGGACGCCGACGTCGTCGACCTGGACGCCGCACGGGACCGCCGTAGCCCCCGCCCCGGCCCTCCGGCTGCGGACGGCACCCATTTCGATGTGGTGCTCGACGAGTCGCCGCAACCGGGCGGCACCCTGGTCGACCCGCCGGCACCGGTCGGGTCGGACGGACGGCGGCCGATCATCCCGGTCCGGTTGTCGAACTGGGTCAACATCCGGGCCACCGTCCGCGACGCCGCCGGACTGGTCGCCTACCGGGTCGGATACCACGCGATCCGGTCCCCGCGTTACGCGGTGTTGGCCGCGTTCTGGGCGTCGGTCGGCGCGGCCCGCCTCACCGGCCGGCAGATCCGCTGGTGGTGGCTGGCCGAACAGACCGGGCTGCGGCAGCGTGCCGCTGACGCCGGGGACTGGCAGGCGTGGCAGAAGCTGCACCGGGAAGTGAAGACCACCCGCGCCTGGCGCGGCCTGGTCCTGGTCGTCGAAGCCGTCACCGTCGGCGTGGCCGGTCCGCTGCTGTGGACCGCCGCCCCCTCGTGGGTCACTGCGGCTGTCGGCGGCTGCGCGGTCGCCTGGCTGGCCCGGATCGGCCGACCAGCCGATCGGCCGATCATCACCCCCGCCACCGTGTCGGGCCGGCTGCGGCGGGTCAACCCCGACATCATCCTGCGCGCCTACTACGCCGCCGGGCTCGGCCACCCGGACAAGGCGCATCAGCAGGTCGGGTTCGGGTCGACGATGGCCCGTGACCCGTCCGGCACCGGCTCTCAGGTGTCGATCGACCTGCCGTACGGCAAGACGTTCGACGACGCGGTCAAGGCGCGCGGCGCGATCGCGTCCGGTCTGGATGTGGCCCTGTCGCAGGTGTTCATCACCCGTGACCCGACCTCGCACCGCCGGCACACGCTGTGGGTCGCCGACCGGGACCCGTTGGCCGTGCCCGCCGGCCGTACGCCGCTGCTGCGGTGCAAACCGACGGACATCTGGGAACCGGCCCCGCTCGGTCTGGACCAGCGCGGGATGCCGGTCACCCTGCCGATGCTGTGGACGTCGATTCTGGTCGGGGCGCAACCGAGGCAGGGTAAGACGTTCGCCGCCCGGTCGTTGGCCCTCTACGCGGCGTTGGACCCGTACGTGAAGCTGACCGTCTTCGACGGCAAGGGCTCCCCCGACTGGCGCAAGTTCCGGCTGGTCGCCGACCGGTGCGGCTTCGGCCTGGCGGTGACCCGCGACGGGGACCCGATCGAGGTGTTCCTCGACGCCCTACGCGAACTCAAAGACGACGTGCAGGCCCGCTACCAGAAGCTGTCGGAACTGCCCGTGGACGTGTGCCCGGAAGGCAAGCTGACCCGCGACATCGCCCGCGACCCGCGCTACGGCATGCCGGTGCGGCTGGTCGTGATCGACGAGTGCCAGGAGTACTTCGACACCGGCGACAAGGACACCGACAAGGAGATCGCCGCTCTGCTGGTGTTCCTGGTCAAGGTCGCCCCGGCGGCCGGGGTCATCGTGCTCGACGCCACCCAGAAACCCGGAGGCGTCGGGACCGGTGACGTCGCCGCGAAGTTCACCAGCTTCCGCGACAACCACCAGGTCCGGTTCTCCCTGCGTACCGGATCGTGGCAGGTCTCCGACCTGGTGTTGGGCTCCGGCGCGTACTCGGAAGGCCACGACTCGTCCACCCTGCTACCGCAGTACAAGGGCGTCGGCATCCTGCGCGGAGCGACCGACGCCACCCCCACCGTGCGGACCTATCTCGCCGACGGCGACGACGCCGAGAAGATCCTCACCGCAGCCCGGACCCTGCGCGAACGGGCCGGCACCCTGACCGGCATGGCCGCCGGGGAAGACGTCACCCGCACGTCCCGTGACGT
The DNA here is from genome assembly GCF_029626025.1 of Solwaraspora sp. WMMD406. Classification (NCBI taxonomy): domain Bacteria; kingdom Bacillati; phylum Actinomycetota; class Actinomycetes; order Micromonosporales; family Micromonosporaceae; genus Solwaraspora; species Solwaraspora sp. WMMD406. Next base: position 6,928,236 of record NZ_JARUBF010000001.1, on the reverse strand, counting down.
CCTCGCCGACGTCCGCACCGTGATCGAACAGGGTGAGAGCGGCGCGCAGTGGGAAGAGATCGCCGCCCGCCTCGCCGACCGCATCCCCGAGGCGTACGCCGACACCACCCCGGAGGCGATCTCCGCTCAGGTCCGCGCCTTCGGTGTACGCAGCGTAGACGTCAAACGGTCCGGTAAGGCGCTCAAGGGAGCCAAGACCGACGACATCGACGCCGCGATCCAGCGTCGCAAGGCTGCCTGACCGGTCGCGGCCCGCCCGCGACCGGTCGCGGCACCGCGACCCGACCCGCGACCGGCCTGGTCAGCGCATACGGCCACCGGTCGCGGGTCGCCCCCACCAGCACACATGCCCGAAAACCCGCCTTGGAGGCTGCCCGGTGACCACCCTCGCCGCGACCGCGACCACCGACACCATCCACATCGCACTCATCCTGACCGCCCTCGCCGTCGTCACGCTCGGTTACGGCCTGCTGTGCTGGCTCTACCCGTTCGGGCACTGCCGCCGCTGCCACGGCACCGGCCGCCGGCCCTCACCCCTCGGCAAGCACTTCCGGCTCTGCCGCCGCTGCGACGGCACCGGCCGCACCATCCGCCCCGGCCGCCACGTCCTGAACTACCTCCGCGACAAGGGGACCCGATGACCACCAACCGCGACACCACGCAGACGTCGACCTGCCGCCACTGCGGAGCCGCCATCACCCGCCACACCGTCGCCGCCCAGTGGCGCGACGCCGACATGTCCGGCGGCTGCCCGGCCGCGTTCTGGCACCAGCCCGTGCAGGTGACCCGGTGAAGCGCCGGCCGACGCCACACACCGACTGGTGCGCCCGCGACCACCGCTGCAACCTCGCCGAACACCGCGCACCCTCACTCACCATCCACCTCGACGGCGGAGGCGTCGCCGTCCTCACCCGCGTCAAGACCGCCACCGGGCGCGAACACGCCGACGTCACCCTGCGCGTCCCCCTCGCCAACAGCAACCCGGCCGCACGCCGGCAGCTCGCCGGCCTGCTCGCCGACACCCGCACCATGGTCCGCAGGGCTTTGCCACTGGCCCGGCCGAACCCGAGACGGGCCGTCTGATGCCCGCCGGCATGGTCCGGCCCCGCGCATCACAGGCACCAACCCTCACCGACCACGCCCTGGCCGTCTACCGCGCCGCCGGCTGGACGATCTCCGGCCGACGGATCGGCGCCGGCCACGTCGTCGGACCCTGCGCCGCCTGCCACACACCCACCGTCCGATACGGACCACACGGCCGGCCGCTCTGCCACACCTGCCGCGCCACCCCGGACACGGTCGCCGAGGTGATCGACCTCGCCGCCGAACGGCACCGCCGCCGCGCAGCCTAACCACCCGAACCCCGAATAGGCGCGCTTCGCGCGCTGATCGTCCTGGTGGCCAGTGCCCGCGATGCGCTGGCCACCGCCCGCCCCTGCCATCTGGAAGGGACCGTCATGACCGACACCACGTCGTTACTGGCCGCCGCGCTACAGTTCGCGGCGCGCGGCTGGCACGTCTTCCCGCTACGGCCGAACGACAAGCGGCCCGCCGTCACCGACTGGGAACACCGCGCCACCACCGATGCTGACCGTATCCGGCGCTGCTGGACCGCCGGCAACTGGAACGTCGGGATCGCGTGCGGCCCGTCCGGGCTGGTCGTCGTCGACTGCGACACCCCGAAACCCGACACCGTGCTGCCCGACCCGTGGCGGCGGCCGGGAATCCGGGATGGCGGTGACGTCCTGGCCGACCTCGCCGACCAACACGACCAGCCGTACCCGTGCGACACCTACACCGTCGGCACCCGCAGCGGCGGCACCCACCTCTACTACCGCCAGCCCGACACCGACACCCCGCTGCGTAACACCGCCGGCAGACTCGGGCCGATGGTCGACACCCGCGCGGCCGGTGGCTACGTCGTCGCCGCCGGCAGCATGGTCGACCGCCGCCCCTACACCCTCACCATCGACACCAACCCCACGCGCCTGCCCGACTGGCTCACCGCCCTACTGCGGCCCGCCCCGTTGCCGCCGCAACGGCCGGTCGCCGTCGACCTCGGCGGCGGCCGGCGGGCCGCCTACGTCGGTGCCGCGATCCGCCGCCAGGTCGACCACCTCACCGCCGCCCCCGAAGGCGGCCGGAACCATGCCCTCTACGTCTCCGCGGTCGCTCTCGGCCAACTCGCGGCCGGTGGCGCGATCACCTCCGGCGACGTGTACGCCGTCCTCGAACCCGCCGCCCGGTCCCTGCCCGGCCGCCAGCGGCTCACCGACCGGGAGATCGCCCGGACCATCGCGTCCGGGCTGCGGGCCGGTGCGAAGCGTCCGAGGAGCGTGGCCGCGTGACCGACACCGAGAAGCCGCGCGTGCAGGTCGGCACCGGCCCGGAAACCATCCGCGTCATCAAAGCCGCTCTCGCCTCCGGGTTGCTGCCCGACACCTACGTCTCTGATGGCGCGCTGGTCCACATGGAAACCGTGTCCGGTGGCCTGCCCAGCGTCGCCGCCGACGAAGACAGCCCACTCCCGGTGTCCGCCAGCCCGATCAACCCCGCCGTACTCGCCGCCCTGCTCGCCGAACACGCCTACGTCTACCGACTGAAGACCCGCAAGAGCGACACCGGGGACCCGGAAATCGTCGAAGACGAAGTCACCCCGCCCCGCGACACCCTGTCATCCGTCCTCGCCGGCAAGACCTGGCCGAAACTCGCCCCCCTACGCGGGATCATCGGCGCGCCCGTTCTACGCCGTGACGGCACCCTCCTACAGCGGCCCGGCTACGACCCGGCAACCGGCCTCTACCTCGCCTCCAAAGTCGCGCTACCCACCGTCCCGGACGAACCCACCCCGCAGCAGGTAGCCGACGCCCGAACGTTCCTCCTCGACCGGTTCCTGTCCGACTTCCCATGGGCCGGACCAGCCGACCGGGCGAACTACATCGCGCTACTCGCTACGCCGATCCTGCGGCACTTCACCCGCAGCCTGACGCCGTTCGCGTTGATCGACGCCACCATGCCCAGCTCGGGGAAGACGATCCTGACCGCCGGACCGGGAATGCTCTACGGACAGCGCATCATCCCCTGGGCCTACGCCGACGAAGAACTCCGCAAGTCCATCACCGCCGTGTTGGCCGAACAGGTCGGCGTCGTCATCTGGGACAACCTCGCCGAAGGCACCGTCATCGACTCGGCGATCCTCGCCCAACTGGTCACCACCGGGGTGTGGTCCGACCGGCAGTTGGGCGCGTCGCGCACCCTCGCTACGGTCAACGACCGGCTGTGGATGGCAACGGGCAATAACTTGCAGGTAGGTGGCGACATGGCGTCACGGACCGTGCGGGTGCACCTCGACCCGAACATGCCCCGACCCGAACAGCGGGATCAGTCCCGATTCGGCATCCCGCACCTTGACCAGTGGATCACCGTTCCGCGTAATCAGCTCACCGTGCTGTGGCATCTCCTGGTCCTGGTCCTCGACTGGACCCGGCAAGGCGCGCCACGGGTCGGCGGGGTGTCGATGCGGCAGTTCACCCCCTGGGCACAACACCTCGGCGGGTTCCTCGCCCATCACGGCATCGACGGATTCCTCACCAACGCCGCGACCGTCCGCGACATCGACGAAGACGAAACCCGCTGGCGTGCGTTCCTCGCCACCTGGCACGAACGCCACGGCAGCACACCTCTGACGGCCGCTGAACTGCGCAAGGACGCAGAGCCCGTACAGATCGGCGGGGTTGATCACGACCCATGGGACGGACAGTTCATCGTCACCGGCGCTGGTCGACTGCCCAACCCGCTGCAGTTGGGGCGGCTGCTCACCGGGCAGGCCGGACGGTGGCGCGGCACGTACGTCGTCAGAGCCGGGAAGTCCGACCGGGGCGACCGGTCCGTGTTCCGGGTCGAACACGGCAGCGAGTAGAAACCCGCTGAAACATCTCCGCATCTCCGCAAGACAGCCGGAAAGCGCCACTGACCAGCGCAAACACACTGCGGAGATCCCAGAAATCACCGGCTGTCAATCTCCGCATCTCCGCAACCACTGCGGAGATGCACCCCGGATTGCGGAGATGCCCGACCACCATCCCTCAAGATCTCCGCAAGCATTCGCCCAGCTCACAGGCACGTTTGCGGAGATGCGGAGATGCGGAGATGTTTCAGCCCTCCCCACAACCGACAACCGCGACCGACCCACACCACCCGCCACACAGCGGCCCCTCAAAGCCACCCAGACACCACCACCCACACCAACACCGCCGATCTTGGCTCACCGTGGCCCTCAACGGGCACTGCTAAGCGTGCGTTCCACCTCGACGCCGTTCCCCCGCGACCGCGAGGAGTTCTGCCAGTGAAGCTGCAAAGCCCTAACCCGCGCCCCCAAGACCCGGCCGACCGACCTGGTCGGCTGCTGCGACCAGCAGACGTCGCCAAAATCCTTCTCTGCTCCGAATGGTGGGTGAAAGAGCAGGCACGGAAGGGGCGAATTCCGTTCAGCTGGATCGGTGGAAGCTATCGCTTCACCAACGAGCACGTCACGGAGATAGTGCGTCTGTGCGAGCGTCGCCCGTCGAGCGGTACGCCATCGCGCCGGGAAACGCCCGCCTCGACTTCTAGCCGATCGGGCAGCCCGGAAAGCGAGAAGTCCGTACGTCAACTCAAAGCCCGACGCCCGCGACGAGCGCGGAATTCGACCGAACGGCCGTCCGTCGCGGCCTAGCGCTTTCTGATGCCGCCCGGTGTAGGCCGGGCGGCATCACTGTCTACGGAAGGGAAATCGATTGGGGTACGCCGAGAAGCGCGGGGACTACTGGCGCGGCCGATACAAAATCGAGCAAGGAAAGTACGGAACCGTTCGAGATGACTACGGTGATACCCTTCGCTTTCGCACCAAGCGTGAGGCCGAACGTGCAGCCAACGATGAAGAGGCGAAGGTGCGTGCCGGCCGCCGCCGCGATCCTGCCCAGAGTCAGACAACCTTTGGACAGTTCGTGCGCCGTTGGTATGCGGTTCAGGATCTGGCCGCCTCCACGTTGCAAAACTACAAGCGCCACATAGAGGAACACCTACTACCCACGTTCGAACACTCCATCATCGCCGACCTGACCGCGACCGACGTTGCCGCATGGGAGAAGGAAGAGAGAGCGCTTGGCTATGCGGAGTCGAGCATCAAGACCTGGCGGGCGACCCTCCACCTCATTCTTGCCGATGCGGTAGACGAGGGGTTGCGCGACGCTAACCCCGCCACGCGTCGCCGTGGGCGAGGAAAGCGCGCCGGCCGTTCCCGCAATCGTGGCCCGGAAAAGGCGGTTACAAATCCACTTGGAATTCTGTTACTCGCTGAGCGGGCAGCCCTTCTGTCCGGCCGTGATGACGAGTTTGTTGCGGTTGTTCTCATGGGTTACACGGGAATGAGGTGGGGTGAACTAGTGGGTTTAGAGTCTCAGTATGTTCGACCGAGCGGGCTGCGGGTGGAATGGCAGTTATATGAACTCGATACAGGGGAGTTTCACCGCTGCCCGCCCAAGGATGATTCTCACCGCACGCTTGACTTGCCCGTGTGGCTATTCGAGCTGGTGTCAGGGCACATCACCCGAACGCAGCCGAAGCCCTGTAAGTGCCACGGGATTAAATACGTCTTTCGCGGATATGGAGCTGCTAACGGTGCGCCGCAGCGGCCAGGGCCAAAGCTCTCGGACGTAGCCCGCCGTGCTGGCGTATCGGTCGGCACTACCTCGGCGGTCCTGAACAATTCGGGGGCGGTCCGAGACGTGACGCGCGCCAAGGTTGATGCTGCGGTCGCGGAGTTGGGCTATATCCGTGGCGGTGGGTCGTCGGGAGAGTTGGCGGCCCATTGGCGGCGTAACAGCTTCACGACATGGTTGTTCCGTCCAGCGGCTACCGGGTGGTACGCGAAGAAGGCACCACAGGAGGCGCGACCGGTGCCAGTGCTCGCGGACCCATGGCCTGGGGTGCCCGTGCGGGGCCGAAATGCCACCGGCCGTGCTGACTCATGCTGGCTGCCCATCGCGCCACGCCTGACGCCGCATGGACTCAGACACACCCACAAGACGGTCATGGTCGAGCTGGGCATACCTCCGAAGCTCATGGATGAGCGGATGGGGCATGAGGATGGCTCGATCCAGGCCCGGTACTCGCATGTCACGTCCGACATGCGGCAGCGGCTTGTGATGGGACTCACGGACCAGTGGGCTGCTGCGCTCACGGCACGTCGGGAGATGGCTCCTGGCTCACCCGTGGCGACGCTCGACCGGCTGCTGAGGGCACAGGGGTAGAGCTGCCGGGAGCCCTGGTTTCTGATGATCGTCTCCCAGGTTTCTCCCGCAGACGTCCTTGTTAGACGACTCAGGGCCGGTCTCCATCGCAGGAGACCGGCCCTGAGCTGCACTTACCCTGGTCGGGGTGGCCGGATTTGAACCGACGACCTCTTCGTCCCGAACGAAGCGCGCTACCAAGCTGCGCCACACCCCGAGGCTTGCTGGGCAATACTAGCCCACCGTGCCGGCGGGGCAAATTCGGTATCTCCTCCTCAGCGGGAGATGAGGGTCAGCAGGCTCGCCTCCGGCGGGCAGGCGAAGCGGACCGGTGCGGTCGGGTGCGTGCCCAGCCCGGCCGAGACGTGTAGCCACGAGTCGGTGCCGGGCCAGCGGTGCAGCCCTTTGGCCATCGATCGGGGCAGCTCACAGTTGGTGACCAGGGCGCCGACCAGCGGTACGCAGACCTGCCCGCCGTGGGTGTGTCCGGCGAGCAGCAGGTCGAACCCGTCGGCGGCCATCTCGTCGAGCACCCGTGGCTCCGGCGAGTGGGTCAACGCGAGACTCAGGTCGGCGTCGGCCGCCGGCGCGCCGGACACCGTCGGGTAGTCGTCCCGGTCGATGTGCGGGTCGTCGACGCCGACCGCGTCGATCAGCCGCCCGCCGGCCTTGAACGACGCCCGGCGGTTGTTGAGGTCGTGCCATCCGGCGCCGATCAGCACCTCACGTAGGTCCTCGACCGGCAGCTCGGCACCTTCCGGCTCGTGGTCGGGCAGGCGTTCGCCTCTGGGCAGCAGGTAGCGGAACGGGTTCTTCCACACCGGTCCGGTGTAGTCGTTGGAGCCGAACACGAACGCGCCCGGCAGATCCAGCAGCGGCTGCAGGGCGCGCAGCGCGCCGGGCACCGCGTCCGGATGGGCCAGGTTGTCCCCGGTCACCACCACCAGGTCCGGATCCAGGCCGGCCAGCGCGGCCACCCAGGCCTGCTTGCGCCGCTGGTCCGGCATCATGTGCAGGTCGGACAGGTGCAGGATGCGCAGCGGCTCCGCGTCCGGCGCGAGCACCGGTACGTCGAACCGGCGCAGGGTGAACATGTTGCGCTCGATGAGCGAGGCGTACGCCAAGGTGGCCGCCCCGAGAGCGGCGGTGCCGGCGGCGAGCCGGAATACGGTGCGCTTTCGCATGCTCCCCAGGGTAGTTTGACCGTCCATGAGCACCGTGAAGGACCGTCTGACCGCTGACATGCGGGCCGCGTTGAAGGCCCGCGACGAGCTGACCACCTCCACCCTGCGGATGGCACTGGCCGCGATCGGAACCGCCGAGGTCGCCGGCAAGGCCAAGCGGGAGCTCTCGGACGAGGAGGTGCTGGCCGTGTTGACCAAGGAGGCCAAGAAGCGCCGGGAGGCGGCGACCGCCTTCGCCGACGCCGGCCGGGTCGACCAGGCAGCCAAGGAGCAGGCCGAGGGGGAGGTGCTGGACCGCTACCTGCCGCGTCAGCTCGACGACGTGGCGTTGGCCGAGATCGTCGCCACCGTGCTGGCCGAGGGCGGGTTCAGCGGCAAGACCCAGATGGGCCCGGCGATGAAGGCGGCCCAGGCCGCGGTGGCCGGCCAGGCCGAGGGAGGCCGGGTCGCCGCCGAGGTACGCCGTCAGCTCGGCCTCTGACCGGAAGCTGCGATAGGTACTTGAACTTGCAGGTTTACCGGGACTGCGAGTAGTTCCCGCAGTCCCGGTAAATACCACGCAATACGCAAGATCCATCGGAGCGTTTTACTTACCCGTCTCGATGCCAACCTACTTTTCTGTAGCGGATTCGATCATGTTTTTCCGCCGGTTGCAACGGTAGTGGCAGGGTGACTGATTGGTCATGTCACCCGTTGTCGACGACGCGCTGAGACTCAGTCCGCCGTTGAAACCCGTAGGTCTCATTTAAGAGTTGTTGGCTTATGTAATGGTGACGGGTTGAAAAACCGTATCGCATGCTCCTCCCATTGTGAACCAGATCGCATTCCTGGTTTGCGGTCCATATACGCCATCGACTGTAATTCCCTCGCTGGCTTGAGCGCGTCGTAGGGCGGCTGCGGTGGCGGGTCCGAAGTCCGAATCGACAACCAGGGATTCACCGTAACAGTGGTTGAGACTCATTTGAAGCTGTCGAACGGCCGAGCTGTGTGCGCCTTGTGCCATGCTGCAATTTGTGCTGGCGGCGGTTCCGCCGGTAGATGGAATCAGGATTCCGGTAGTTCCGTGCGACCATCCAACCACTCTGACTGTTCGTGAGCACGTCGCCGCGATCGAGTAATCGGCTGAAGCTGGCTGTGGGTTCAAGAGACTGCCAACTATTGCCATGCTTCCAGCCAAAAGTAAGGATGTGATGGTGGTCTTCCTCTTCATAGCTGCTCCTTGGTTGATGCCATGAGCGAGAGGGCCAAGAACTACTGGGACTTCGATAGTCTTTCATGCATTGTCCTGGTTGTCGACATCTGTCGATACTTCGGTTGTCCAATCTTGGGTTGACTTAATGATGGAATCATTAAGTCAAATGAAACCGGATACCGAATTCTGACTGCCGATTGCGGGCGGGTCCCGTGCGTGTACCGTCCTCGCAGCTGGCCATCGCTGCTACCCGGATTCCTGGCAAGCCGGTTCGGCTAACTCGTTTGGCCCTGCATCTGTCCAGGATTTTGACAGTGTTTTGCCCACGATCGAGGGGTCGACAGACGTTTCGCGACCACACTCGGAGTTCTGGAGCGCTACCAGTGACGCGCGATCCGCCTGTTCCAGAAGGTCAAGTTAGTGGTCACGAAGTTGGCGGGCCGGGCCGAGGCGCGGCTGCTAGCGGCCCTTAATACTCCAGCCGCACCTGTGTGATCTGGGGTTCTTGCAGCTCATCAGCATGATCGACATCCGAGTCGCACCCGGCGGCGTAGCTACACATGTCGATGCAATTGGCTGCTGGGTCGCGTGGTCGCACCGCCTGTCTGTTGTGGTCGGTCGAGGAGCGGGCAGGCTCCCACGCTTGTATTGATCGACGAGATCGTGGGCTGGCGGGCAGGGTTGGATGATTTGTTGGCGCGGTTCGCGCACCGGTTCGGGCGGGCGGAGCCACGTCGGCAGGCGCTGAGTTACCTGGTCGGGTTGCTGTCGCCGTTGGCGAGTAAGAACGGCTGGACCCTGGCCGAGGCCGCCGGCGACACGACGCCGGACCGGATGCAACGGCTGCTCAACAGATCCGTGTGGGACCCGGACGCGGTCCGCGACGACGTTTTCGCCTACGTGGCCGAGCACCTCGGCCACGACGACGGGGTGCTGATCGTCGACGAGACCGGCTTCCTCAAGAAGGGAATCAAGTCGGCCGGGGTACAGCGCCAATACTCCGGAACGGCCGGGCGGACGGAGAACTGCCAGCTCGGGGTGTTCCTGGCCTACGCCGGCCCGTACGGGCGCACACTGATCGACCGGGAGTTGTACCTGCCCCGCGGCTGGTGTGACGACCCCGCCCGCCGCGTCGAAGCCGGCATCGGTGCGGACGTCGAGTTCGCCACCAAGCCCGCGCTGGGGCTGCGGATGGTCGAACGCGCCCTCACCGCCGGCCTGCCGGCGAAATGGGTCACCGCAGACGAGGCCTACGGACAGGACTCCAAGTTCCGGACCTGGCTTCAGCAGCGACGCATCGGCTACGTCTTGGCCGTGCCCCGCAACCAGCGGATCCCCACCGTGACGGGCAACTCCCGCCCGGACGTCCTCGCCGCCGACGCGCCAGCCCTGGCCTGGAAGCGCCGCAGTTGCGGCGACGGCGCCAAAGGACCACGACTCTACGACTGGGCCGTGGCCTCCCTGCCCGGCGGTGACGGCGGCTACGGCCACCGGCTGCTGATCCGACGCGGCATCGCCGACCCCACGGACCTGGCGTACTACCTGTGCTTCGGCCCCGCCGACACCACCGACGAGGACCTCATCCGTATCGCCGGGACCCGGTGGGCGATCGAGGAGTGCTTCCAGACCGCCAAGACCGAGGTCGGCCTGGATCACTACCAGGTACGTCGGTACGACGCCTGGTACCGCCACATAACACTCGTTCTGTGCGCCCACGCCTACCTCGCCGTCATCGCCGCCCATGCGAAAAAGGGGGCAGCGGATCCGACGACGGCCTCATCCCTCTCACCCTCGGTGAGGTTCGCCGTCTCCTGGCACACCGGATCACCACCACCCGACCCTTCGACCACATCCATCGATGGTCACGATGGCGACGACGACACCAATACCGCGCCAGAACAGCCCATTACCAGCGAAGACACCGACTTAACCAGGTGCGGCTGGAGTACTAACCGTGGGTGTTCCGATTCTCGGATCCGACGTACCTCGCGATGGTGGCTTCCGAGATCGCCGACCGACCGCGAAGATCCACGGTTGGAAGTGCCCTGCCACCTTTCCGCCCCGGCCTGAGCGCAAGCGCCAGGCGAAGTCGGCTGAAGAAGACCAAAGCGGGTCAGGAAGTTCCCATCACCTCTTCCCGTCTCATTCGGACTTCAACTGATTTACGAAGCTGGTCCAGGTGGTGGCGTCGAACGCGAGGGTGGGGCCGGTGCGGTCCTTGGTGTCGCGTACGTCCACCTGGTCGCCAGCGAAGCGGACCTCGACGCAGGCGGCGTTGTTGGAGCTGCGCGACGACGTGAACCAGTCCCGGTCAGGGGTGCCGACCTGCGGGGTCATCCCATCTCCTTGGCTATCTGGCGGATCAGCGCGAGTGAGTCCTGCGAGCTTAACGCGCGTTCCTCAGCCTCCGCGAAGGTCATCGTGTAGTCGGCTACGCGAGCGGACTGGTCGATGATGTCGCTGGAGGTCAGGACTTCCTGCCAGACCAGGTCAGGCAGCCGGGACGATGGGAACGAGAGGATCTGGAACGGCCCGCCGAGCGCGGGGTGTGCTCCGGCGGTGAACGGCACGACCCTGATCCGGATCTGATCCGGATGCGTGGATACCAGCTCGGCCAGGTGGTTGAGCTGGTCGCGCATGACCTCCGGGCCGCCGATCTGCTGACGGAGGACCGCTTCGCTGATGACGGTGCTCACGTTCAAGGGGTTGGGGCCGGTCAACCGAGCCTGCCGTGCCATGCGCGCCTTCACTCGCCTGGTCATCTCGGTCAGCCGGACGTAGGTGTTGCCGCCACGGATCACGGCACGGGCGTAGTCCTCGGTCTGGAGCAGTCCGTGGAGTAGTTCGTTGTCGTAGCTGCGGACGTGATCCGCGCCGGCTTCGTAGCCGAGGAAGCGGAGGAAGTCAGCGGGGAAGAGCTGGGAGTACTGGTGCCACCAGGCGCGACGGGTCGCTCCCACCCGCAGCTCTTCCAGCTCGGCTGCGTCCTCCGGGTCGATCTCGTAGATCTCGATGAGTTGAGCAAGTCGACCGGCTGGCAGTTTGACCCGGCCGGCTTCGACGCCCGAGATGTACGCCTGGGCGATGCCGGTCGCCTTGCCGGCGGCAACCGCTGTCATGCCCAGCTCTTCGCGGCGCTGGCGCAGCCTGATGCCGAGTTCCCATGCCTGCACGGTGGGCGAGACGTCTGCGCCGTCGGTTGCCTCTTGGCCCGTCGGTGACTGGATCATGTTCCTCACTCCTTACAGGACCGGATAGCAGGGTGAGCTTACTTCAGGAAGTCTTCACGGACTAGGGGGTTGATATAACGAACGACTTCCCTGATGCTAGTCACGGTCGGCAGTCCCGCCGCAGACGAGGAGGTTCCCGTGTACCGATTCGGAAAGTTGATCTACCAGCAGGAGGAAGGGGAGCGGTACGGGTTCTCGCTGTGCCGCATCGACAACGCCGGCACGCGCGACCAGACGTACGACCTGCTCGGAGTCATCCGGGTCGCCGTCGACCCGCGTCAGCCGGAGAAGCTGGGGGAGAACCTGCGCGGCTGGGCGGTCGCGACCTTGACCGCTGGCGGCCACGGGTTCGGCTGCTACCACGCTGCCTTCAGCACCCTGGACGAGGACGACCAGCCCGAGAGCGACCTCGGCAACCTCGACATCAACTGGTCCGGCTCGGAAGTCCTCGTACCCGCCGGATAGCCGTGCTCATCGCTGGTCAGCCAGCGAGCGGCGGTAGAAAGCGGACGGGCGGGCACCGTGGTTCAGGTGCCCGCCCGTCCGCTGTAACTGTCGGTCAGTCGTCCGGGTTGCCTGGGTTGCCGGGGCGTCCCGGCCCGTTGCCCGGTCCACCGCCGGGCGGGTTGTCGCCGGGACTCGGCTGGGCACCCTGGCCGTTGCTGATCCGGATGATCACCGCGCCGCCCTTGATGGTTCGGCCGCTCGGGCTGGTGCCGGCGGCGGTGCCGGCCGGGCAGGTGGAGTCGACCGGGCCGGAACGGTCCACCTCGACCTGAAAACCGGCACCGGCCAGCCGGGACCGGGCGTTCTCGATCGACTGGCAGGCCACGCCGGGGATGGACCGCTGCTCGCCCCGGACCAGCTTGCCGCTCGGCGGGGTGAACTGCTTCTTGTCCTTGCCCTTCATCGCGTCGCGCAGCGTCTCGTAGACGGCCGGGTTCACGATAGTGTGCTTCATCTCGGCGTTGGTGTCGGCCCAGTCCGGATCGGCCAGCACCCCGGCGACCGCGAGCTGCTTGGTGGTGACCACCATCGTGGCGGTCTTCTCCGCGTCGGTGGTGCCGGTCTTGCCGGCCACCGGGTGCCCGACGGCGCTGCGGACGCCGCCTGCGGTAGCGCTGCGGCACCGGGTGGTGCTGGAGCGGTCGCCGACCGGGCAGCGGGCGGCGTCCATGGCGGCCCGGGCCACCTCGACGGAGACCGCCTGCTTGCACTGCGGGTTGGCGATGTCCAGGCTGTTGCCGTCCTGGTCACGGATCTCCTGCACCGGGATCGGCGTGCAGTACTTGCCGTCCGCCGCGAGGGTCGCGTAGGCGTTGGCCATCTCCAGCGGGGTGGTGTTGGACACGCCCAGGGTGAAGGCGCCCCACTGGTTGGCGCCCTCCGGGTCGGCGGCGAACCGGGCGTCGTTGGCCGAGCGGAAGGTGATTCCGAGACGCTGGGCCACGTCGATCGCGGCGGCGGCCCCCACCTGCTCCTGCAGCGGGATGAAGTAGGTGTTGACCGAGGCGCCGAAGGCGCTCCACATGTTGTGCACGCCGTTCATGCTGGGGCTGGCGTTTTTCGGGCAGTACTTGTTGCTGTTCGGGCAGGCCGCCGGGCTGCCCCGTTCGACGATGTACTTCGACTCGTACGGGCTCTTGGCGTTGATCGTGTATTCCAGCGGGTAGCCCTTTTCTAGGGCGGCCACCAACGGGAAGATCTTGAACGTCGAGCCGAACTGGTAGCCGGTGATGTCACCGCCGCCGCTGAGCAGCGGGTTGGTGGTGTTGGGGTAGGTGCCCCGGATGCCCTTGTCGGCCTTCTTCGGGTCGCTGGAGATCTTGTTCTGCGGGTTGTCCGGGTCGTCGAGCTTGTAGTTGCGGTTGACGGCCATGCCGCGTACCCGGCCGGAGCCCGGCTCGACGGCGGCGACCATCAGCGCGTTCTTGCTGCCGGTCTTGAGCGCGTCCTCGACGGCCTTCTTCGCGGCGTCCTGGGTCTGCACGTCGAGGGTGGTGACGATGTGGTAGCCGCCACTCTTGAGGCGCCGCTCCCGGTCGTAGGTGGTGGCGCCGAACGTTTCCTGTTCCATCCACCAGCGGTAGAAGAAGTCGCAGAAGAAGCCCCAGTGGTTCTTGTTGGCCGCGACGCAGCCGTTCGGCGCGCGCTTGCCCTTGACGACCAGCTCGACGGCCTTGGCGGCGTCGGCCTCTTCCTGGGTGATCGCGCCGGTGGTCACCATGTTGTCGATCACGTAGTTGCGCCGGTCCACCGCGAGTGGGTAGCCGCCCGGGGTGGTCGGGTCGAAGGAGGTCGGGGCCTTCACCAGCCCGGCGAGTAGCGCGGCCTCGTCGATGGTGAGGTCCGCCGGCTGCTTGCTGAAGTAGACCTGGCTGGCGGCGAAGACGCCGTACGCGCCGTTGCCGAACGGGGCGATGTTGAGGTAGCGCTCCAGGATCTCGTCCTTGGACAGCTCCTTGGTGAGCTGCATCGCGTACTTCATCTCGCGCAGCTTGCGGGCGTTGGTGTCCTCGGTGGCGGCGATGACGTCCTCGGGGTGGGTCGCCGAGTAGGCGATCGCCAGCCGGACGTACTGCATGGTCAGTGTCGAGGCGCCCTGGGTGGTCTCGCCGGCGCCCTGGTTGGCGACGAAGGCCCGGGCGACGCCTTTGACATCGACGCCGTTGTGCTCGTAGAAGCTGTGGTCCTCGGCGGCGATGATCGCCGCTCGCATGTTCTCGGAGACGTCCTCGAGGGGTACGTCGCGGCGGTTCTCGTCGTACATGGTCGCCAGCGGGGTCTTGCCGTCCGACGCGTACAGGTAGCTGATCTGCGGCGCCCGTTTGACGGTCAGCTCGCTGGGCAGCTTGTCGAACGTTTCCGCGCCGGCTTTCGCCGCCAGGCCGGACATCGCCACTGCGGGGAACGCGGCGGCGGCGACCACCACGCCGGCCAGCAGCCCACAGATCAGCAGCGATGCGGCGTTGGTCAGCAGGTTGTGGTCTCGCTTCCGCATCCAGGTCACCCCGCCAGGGTACGTGAGGGGCCGCTGGGGTCGCCGGCCACGTACTGGTGCATTTCCTGCCGGCGTCGGCCTCGTTGTGTTAAACGCGGAGGTCCGGCTCGCGGTTGTGGTCTTCGTCGCCCGGTTTCCGGTCGAGAAGCCCTCGGTGGCGGGTTTCCGCGTTTCCACCTCGGGTACTCGGCCGGACTGGGTGACCGACAAGAGCGGTGTGTCCGGATATATGGATTTATTCGATAACGTTGCGTGATGATGTGACTACAGATAATGATGGTCCGGCGAGGATCGCACGGCACTGCGCTACGGGGGAAGTGGCGCTGCTCGCCAAGGGCTTGCCGACTGACTCCACGGGTCGGCGGCGGATTTGCTAGGGGGGACGTGGAACGATGGGCATGATCGCTGATTGGCCCAGTCTGGCGGCATGCCAGAGCGGGGACCCGGACGCGCTGTTCGTCCAGGGTGCCGAGCAGAACGTGGCCAAGCGCATCTGTCGAGGCTGCCCGGTGCGGTACGAGTGCCTGGCCGACGCGCTGGACAACCGGATCGAGTTCGGGGTCTGGGGCGGCATGACCGAACGGGAGCGACGTGCGCTGCTGCGCCGTCACCCGCAGGTGCAGAACTGGCGCAAGATGTTCGAGGCGGCGATGCGCGACCGCGAAAAGGTACTCGTCCCGACCACCTGAGCCGGTCGACAACGGTCCGGTTCCGGACCGGGCGGCCACCCGGCGGCTATCCGGACTGGCTGATCGCCGCACCGATCGTGCGGAGCCCGTCGACATCATGCACGTCGGCGGGCAGCGCCCGGACCTCGGTCATCGGTACGTCCGGGAAGGCGTCGGTGAACATGGCCGCCACCTTCTCCTCCCGCTGCGCCTGCTGTGCCAACGCGGCGTGCACCCGGAGCGCGTCGGCCGTCGCGCCGTGTTCGCCGGACTGGTCCAGCCGGGCGGCGGCGGACAAACTCGTCGCAGCCGACAAACCAGGCATCGGCCGATGCACGCGGTTGAGCACCAGCCCGGCCAGCGGCATCCGTTCGGCACCGAGCCGACCAGCGAAGAAGGCGGCCTCCCGGACCGCGTCCGGCTCCGGCGCCGCGACCAGCAGGAAGGCCGTCTCCCGGGCCTGCAGGATCCGGTACGTCTGTTCGGCGCGCTGCCGGAAACCGCCGAACATCGAGTCGAGCGCGGCGACGAAACCGGACAGATCACTGAGCAACTGTGCGCCGAGGACTTTCTGCACGATTCTGGAGAACATCCCGAATGACGCGGTGACCAGGCTGAACATGCTCCGACCGCCGGCCCGGGCCGGCGCCATCAGCAGCCGCAGCATCCGGCCGTCCAGGAACCGGGACAACCGGGCCGGAGCGTCCAGGAAATCCAACGCCGACCGCGACGGCGGAGTGTCCACCACGATCAGGTCCCACTCGCCGCCGGCGTGCAACTGCCCGAGCTTCTCCATCGCCATGTACTCCTGCGTACCGGCAAAGGTCGAGCTCATCGCCTGATAGAACGGATTGGCGAAGATCTCCGCCGCCTTCGCCGCGTCGGTGTGCTCCAGCACCACCTCGTCGAAGGTGCGCTTCATGTCCAGCATCATGGCGTGCAACTCGCCACCGCTGGCTTCCACGTCGATCCCCTTGACCTGCCGGGGCGTGTTGTCCAGCTCGGTCAGGCCGAGCGACTGGG
This sequence comes from Solwaraspora sp. WMMD406, assembly GCF_029626025.1. NCBI lineage: Bacteria > Bacillati > Actinomycetota > Actinomycetes > Micromonosporales > Micromonosporaceae > Solwaraspora > Solwaraspora sp. WMMD406. The sequence continues at coordinate 6,911,669 of NZ_JARUBF010000001.1, read as the reverse complement.
CCAGCCGGCGGGCCGGATCGATGGTGAGCACCACCGTACGCCGGCCGTGCCGCTCGGCGGCGCGCAGAGCCAGCGCGGCGGCGGTGGTGGTCTTGCCCACTCCGCCCGCGCCGCAACAGACCACAATCCGTACGCCCGGATCGGCCAGGATCCGGTCGACGTCCAGTGGTGGCGCTGCGTGATCAGGAGGCACCTGTCGAGCGTATCGGGGCCGACCGGGGATTCGCCGATCAAGTGGCTGTGAGCTGGATTCCTCGCCCCGCCCGGCAGACCTCCGTCGGGCCCGGCTCCGTTCGCCGGTGCCGGTCAGTCCGGCCCGGAACGGCCGAGTAACACGTCGGCGAGCGCGTCCAGACCGGCTCGGGACACCCCGTCGGCGAGCAGCGGCAACGTCACGACCGGCCGATCCAACTCCTGCAGATCGGTCTGCAACGACTCTTCCAACGCCCGTCGGGTCAGATGCTCCTGTGCCTCCAGGCGCAGACCGGCCACCGTCTCCCGGTCGGTGGGTAGGCCGGCCGCCGCGAGCCCTCGACGAAGTTCGGCCTGGGTGACCTGGCGCCCGTCCAGCAGCGGCGGGCGGGCCGCGTTGACGATCACGTTGCCGATCGGAATGCCCAGGCCGGTCAGCTCGGTGACCGCGTCGATCGTCTCCTGCACCGGCATCTCCTCCAACAGCGTCACCACGTGCACCGCCGTCATCGGTGAGCGCAGCAGCGCCGCCACACCTTCGCTCTGCGTCTTGATCGGTCCGACCTTCGCCAGCCGGGCGGTTTCCGCGGTCACGTTGAGGAACCGCCCGATCCGGCCGGTCGGCGGCGCGTCCAACACCACCGCGTCGTAGACCCGACGCCGGTCCACCATCCTGGTGGTGGCTTCCTTGACCTTGCCGGTCAGCAGCACGTCCCGCAGGCCGGGGGCGATCGTGGTGGCGAAGTCGATCGCCCCGAACCGGCGCAACGCTCGACCCGCCGCGCCCAGCTTGTAGAACATGTCGAGGTATTCGAGCAGCGCCTCTTCGGGGTCGACGGCCAGCGCCCGCACCTCGCCGCCAGCGGCCGAGGTGGCGATCCGGCGCTCCTGGTACGGCAAGGGCTCCAGGCCGAACAGCTGCGCGATGCCCTGCCGGCCCTCCACCTCGGCGAGCAGGGTGCGCCGTCCCGCCCCGGCCAGAGCCAGGGCGAGCGCGGCGGCGACACTCGTCTTGCCGGTGCCACCCTTGCCGGTGACCACGTGCAAACGCGACGGCCACCGGGCCGCCGCCGATCCGGGCGACTCTTCGCTAACCCCCACGCCTAACGAGACTAGCCAGCCGCGGTCAGTTGACGTCGCAGACGAACCAGCCGGTCTTCTGCACCACAACGAAGCTGAGCTCCTGTTCGGCGCTCCGCTCGTCCTCGGTGACCATCGTCACGGTCACCGACACGACGGCCCGTTCCTCGTCCTGTTCCTCGACGTTCGGCGCGGTCCAGTCGAACTGAGGGTTGCGGTACGTCGATGACAAGCCCTCGATCTCCTCCACCTTGTCGATCAGGGCGCGTTCGTCTCTGGCCTCGCGGCAGACCAGGTCGGCGGCGGCGGGAACGTCGCGGTCGGTGTAGACCGCCTGCAGGAACTCGTCCACGGCGGTGCCCGGTTCGGCCGCACCGTTACCGGTCTCCAGGTTGTTGATCACCAGGAAGGCGGCGATCCCACCGCCACCGCAGAGCAACAGCACCACCGCGAGGACCGTCGAGGTGATCAGCAGCCCACGGCGCTTCTTGTCGCCGGGTGCCGGCGGGGTGCCCGCGCCCGGTGCTCCAGGCGGCGGAAACGGCTGACCGGGTGGCGGCGGGTAGCCCTGACCAGGTGGCGGCGGGTAGCCCTGACCAGGTGGCGGCGGGTAGCCCTGACCAGGTGGCGGCGGGTAGCCCTGACCTGACGGTGGTGGGTAGCCCTGCCCGGGTGGTGGTGCGAACGGCTGTCCGGGCGGTGGGGGGAACGGTTGCCCCGAGGACGGCTGTCCGGGCCCGGGTGGCGGGAACGCCTGACCCGGTGGTGGGTAGCCCAACCCGGGCGGAGGCGAGCCCGGCGGGGGCGACGACGGCTGGCCGGGCGACGGGAATCCCGGTGGGCCGCTGGCCGGCGGGGACACCGGTGGGCCGCTGGTCGGCGGGGACGCCGGCGGACCGCCGGGAGGCGTCGACCAGCGGCCCACCGGTGGCTCGGCCGGTGGTCGCGCGGGTGTCGGCTCGGCCGCCGTCGGCTGATCCTCCGGCGGTTGAGCGCTGCCGCTGGGCGGTTGAGCGCTGCCGCTGGGCGGTTGCGTCATCGTCATCCCCAGGTTGGTCGAAGGCGGAGGGTAGCCGCCACCCGACGGTCAGGGTAGCGGGCCGACGCACCCGGATTCACCACCTGGCCGGCGTACCCGAGCGGGTCGGCGTGGCGCACCCGCCGCACGGCACCGGCCCGGGTCGTAGGCTGTCGCGGTAACCCATCTGAGCTAGGAGCCGTATCGCGATGCAGAAATGGGAGTACGTCACCGTGCCCCTGCTGGTGCACGCCACCAAGCAGATTCTTGACAACTGGGGCGAGGACGGCTGGGAACTCGTCGCCGTGGTACCCGGCCCCAATCCGGACCAACTGGTGGCGTACCTCAAGCGGCCGAAGTCGTGAGCGGCGACCCGTACGCCCGGCTCGCCGATCTCGGGCTGAGCCTGCCGACCGTGGTGCCGCCGGTGGCGGCCTACGTGCCGGCCGTCCGGTCCGGCCGGCACGTCTACGTCTCCGGGCAGCTGCCGATGGCCGACGGTGCGTTGCTCGCCGTCGGCAAGGTCGGTGCGGAGGTGACCGCCGACGAGGGCCGGGCGCTGGCGCAGCGGTGCGCGCTCAACGCCTTGGCCGCCATCGACGCCCTCGTCGGGCTCGCCCAGGTGACCCAGGTGGTGAAGGTGACCGGGTTCGTCGCGTCGGCGGCCGGGTTCACCGGCCAGCCCGCGGTGATCAACGGGGCGTCCGAGCTGTTCGGTGCGGTCTTCGGTGAAGCCGGCCGGCACGCACGCAGCGCCGTCGGCGTCGCCGAACTGCCGCTCGGCGCCCCCGTCGAGGTGGAGGTCGTCGTCGAGGTCGCCTGACCAGCCGCTGCCGGGCCGAAGTCGGGGTGGGTCGGGCCCGGCCGGGCCGAAGCCGAGGCGAAGATGTCTCGGCGATGTCATCGCGCGGTCGTACGATCGCAGCCATGACCGCGCACGTCACCGCCCCCGCCACGGCCCCGGCCGACCAGTTGCCGGGCTGGGCGACCCTGGTGCGGGCCCCCAACCCCGGGCCGATGACGCTCGACGGCACCAACACCTGGGTGTTGCGGGCCTCCGGCGAACGCCACGGCGTGCTGGTCGATCCGGGCCCCCTGGACGATGGGCACCTCGACCGGCTCGCCGAGCACGGGCCGTACTCGTTGATCCTGGTCACCCACGGTCACGAGGATCACGTCGAGGCGGCACCGGCCGCCGCCGACCGGTTCGGCGCGCAGGTACGCGGCCTGGTCGAGACGTACCAGCGGTGGCCCGACCCGGTCGGCGACGGTACGGTGCTGCGCGCCGGCGGGTTGGAGATCACCGTCCTGGCGACCGCCGGTCACACCAGCGATTCGGCCTGTCTCCTGGTCGGCGGACCCGACGGGCAGCGGGCCGTGCTGACCGGCGACACCATCCTGGGTCGGGGCACCACCGTCGTGGCCTGGCCCGACGGTGACCTCGGGGACTACCTGGCCAGCCTGGAGCGGCTGACGGCGTACGACGGACTGGTCGCGCTGCCGGGGCACGGCCCGGCGCTGACCGACTGCGCAGCCGCTGCCCGTTTTTACCTGGAGCACCGCCGGGCCCGGCTCGATCAGGTCCGACAGGTGGTGGCGCGCGGGGTGACGGATCCGGCCGAGGTGGTGGCCGTCGTCTACGCCGATGTCGACCGGTCGCTGTGGCCGGCGGCGCAGTGGTCGGTCCGCGCCCAGCTGGCCTACCTCGATCAGCGGGAATCGTCGGGGGGCGTCAGCGGGTTGGACCAGCGGTGACCTGCCCGGTCTGCGGAACCGTCGCGGTGCCCGGCGCACGGTTCTGCCACAACTGCGGCGCGGCGCTGCCGGCGGCGGCCGCGCTGCCGGCAGCCGAGCGCCGGGTAGTCACCGTACTATTTGGTGATTTGTCGGATTTTACGTCTTGGTCGGAGGATCTCGACCCGGAGCGGGTCGGTGCCGTCACCGACCGGGTCCTCGCCGCCCTCGCCGGAGCGGTCAAGACCTTCGGCGGGCACGTCGACAAGCTCACCGGCGACGGGATCATGGCAGTCTTCGGCGCTCCGGTCGCCCACGAGGACGACGCCGAGCGGGCCGTGCGGGCGGCGCTGAGCATGCAACGCGCCGTCCGACGGGTACTCGACGACGAACGCGGCGGCGGCGCCCCGCTCGGCCTGCGGGTCGGCCTGAACACCGGGGACGTCGTCGCCGGGATCCAGGCCGCCATCGAATACACCGTCATCGGGGACACGGTGAACACCGCCGCCCGGCTCGCCGACGCCGCCGCGATCGGGGCCGTGTACGCCGGAGCCAGCACCGCCTCCGCCACCCGGCACGTCGCCGCCTGGCGGCAACTGCGCCCCCTGCGGCTCAAAGGCAAACGCGCCCCGGTCGAGGCGTACGAACTCCTCGGGCCGCACGACGCCCCCGGGACCCGGTCCGGGATCGGCGACCAGGCGCCGTTCGTCGGCCGCGAAGCGGAGGTGGGACGACTCGCCGGCCGGCTCACCGAGGTCATCGACCACGGCGAGCCCCGGGTGTTGGTGCTGACCGCGGAGGCCGGCATCGGCAAGTCCCGCTTCGCCGCCGAGGTGGAACGCTACGCGGCCGGGTACGACGTGGGCACCGGCCGGTACGCCGCACCCACCGGCGCCCGGGTGCTCTCGGTCCGGTGCGTGGCCTTCGGCGAACGTCGTCGTCTCGCCCCCCTGGCAGACCTGGTCCGTATCGCGGTCGGCCTGCCCCGGGACACCGCCACCGCCGTCACCACGCCGGTCGTCGAGGAACGGCTGCGTCGACTCCACCAGCGACTCGCCCGGCTGCACCCCGACCCTCCGACGATCTCCGTCGATCTGCTACTCACCCTCCTCGGCTACGCCGAGCCGCCAGCCGCGCATCCTTCGTCCGGCCCGGCGGATCTGACCGCCGACGCGCCGGTCCTCGACGCCGAGGCGATCCCCGGGGCGGTGGCCGACCTGCTCAGCGCCCTCGCTCGCGAGACACCACTGCTGATCGTGGTCGACGACCTGCACGACGCTACGGCGGACACCGTCGACGCGCTCGGCGAAACCCTGTCCCGGATCACCGGACCGGTCCTGGTGTTGCTGCTCGGGCGTCCGGAGCTGGTCCGTACGGCCGGCGCGCTGACCCGGGTCGCCGATGCCGAGGTGCACACGCTGCCACCGTTGCGGGGTGCCGACGCCGCCCGACTCCTCGCCTCCTATCTGGATGGTGGTCGGCTGCCCCAGGCGGACGTCGACCGGTTGTTGGCCACCGCGCAGGGAAATCCCTTCTACCTGTCGGAACTCGTCACCCTGCTGATCGAACGGGGCGCGCTGACCCGCACCGGATCCGTGCCGGCGACAGGTGGCATCTCAGCTGGAGGACCCGCGCCGACCCGTCGGTCGGCACCGGCCGGTGGATCCACGGTGACCATCGGATCCACCGTCATCGGCGGGTTCGCGCTGGCCGGCGGCTCCGGCCAGGCAGACGGCGAGGACGTCAGCTGGCGTCTGGCGCCCGGTTCGCTCGGCAGCCGGCTGCTCTCCCGCGACCTCGCCGCCGTCCTGGCCGCCCGGATCGACGCCTTGCCCGCCGACGCGCGTTCCGTGCTGCGCGACGCCGCCGTGGTCGGCGACGACGTCCCCGACGGCACCCTCGAAGCGCTGCGGGAACGCCGCGACGGCCGGCCGGCCGCCGTGGTGGCGGTCGAACTGGACCGAGCCGTCGAGGAGCTGCTGCAACGGCGGATGCTGCGCCGGACGCGGACCGGCTTCTCCTTCCCGACCCCGCTGATGCGCGAGGCCGCGTACGCCGGCATCGGCAAGGCCGACCTCGCCGAGCGGCACGCGTGCCTGGCCCGGTGGGCCGCCGCGAGCATCGACGCCGGCCAGCCCGGCCGTGCCGGTCCGGTCACCGTCGGCACCTTGCCGGTCGGCCCGGTGACGGTCGGTCCGGTGACGGTCGGCACCTTGCCGGTCGGCCCGGTGACGGTCGGTCCGGTGACGGTCGGCACCTTGCCGGTCGGTCCGGCCGACGTGTCCTCAGCAGCGGGTACGGGCACGGCGGGCGGGATGGGTCCGGCGTTGCGGGACGCCTTCATCGCCGAACATGCCGAGCGCGCGGTCCGGCTGGCCGAAGCGGTGGGGCTCCGTCCCGACTCGTCCGCCCACACCGTCGCCGGAATCGGGATCCTCGCCCTGGGCCGGGCCGCCCGCCGGGCGATCGCCTCCGGCGAACCCGAGCTCGCGGTGGAATGCGCCCAGCGGGCGACGGCGCTCGGCGGCGACGCGGTGCCCAAGGTCGACCAGCTGGTCTTCGCCCGGGCGCTGTTGCAGACCGGGCGACCCGCCGACGCGCTGGCCGACGCGGAGAAGATCCTCGCCAACGCGGGGGACGACAGCCGGGCCCGCTCGGGCGCGCTGCTGGTGGCGGGTCGCGCGCATCGCGCGCTCGGCGACGCCGACCGGGCGCTGGCGGTCTGGCGGGAGGCTCTTCGGATCGCGACCGAGGCGGGACTGCCGGCCGAACGGGCGGAGGCGATGCGGCGACTCGGCATGGCCGACTTCCTGGCCGGCCGGCTCGGGCAGGCGAGTAGCCGCTTCGCCGCCGCGTACCAGGTCAATCTGGAGGCCGGCGACCGTCGCGGCCAGGCGTGGTCGCTGCAGAGCCTGGCCTGGGTGACCACGACACGCGGGGACTTCGCCGGCGCCGACGCGGTACTCAGCCGCGCGGCGCGGCTCTTCGCCGAACTCGACGACCCGGTGGGCCGGGCGTGGTTGCGAGGCACCACCGCCTTCGCCCGGCTGCTCTCCGGCAGGTTGGCGCAGGCCCGCCGGTTGGCCCAGGTCTTCCTGCCGTTCGGCGAGCGGGTGGGGGAGGTCTGGGCGGTGGGAACGTTGCGCGCGGTGGAGGCGTTCGCCGCCGCCGAACTCGGTGATCTGGGAGAGGCGGACCAGTCGGCGCGCCGGGCGTACCGGGATTTCGACAGCGCCGCCGACGACTGGGGACGGGGGTTCGCGCTGCTGGCCCGAGGGGTGGTGGCCCGAGGCCTGGGAGAGCCGGAACACGCGGCGGATCTGCTGTCCGACGCGCTGGCACACGGTGAACGGATCGGGCACCCGTTGCTGATCGGCATGGCCGGTACGCTGCGGGGATTCGTCGCGCTCGAACGCGACGACGTCGCGGCGGCCGAACAGGACGCGCGGGCGGTGCTCTCCTCGGTCGAACCGCACAACCCGCTGGCCGCAGTCCAGGTAGGACCGCGAGTTCTGCTGGCCTCGGCCCGGTTGGCCGCCGGCGATCCGGGGATCGCCGTGGGTCTGTTGGCGCCGATCGCCGCCGCCGCCGGCAGCCATTCGCTGCTGTTCTCCCGGCGTCAGGCCCTGGCCCGGTACGCGTCGGCGTTGCTGGCCGACGGGCAGCCGACCCAGGCGCTGCACTGGGCGAGGCGGGCGCTGGACGAGCCGGCCGAGGACGTTCGGAGCACGGTGGTCGGATTCGGCGTACTGGCCACCGCGTTGGCGGCGAACGACGAGGACGTGGCCGCCCGGCAGGCGGCCGATCAGGCGGTGGCCCTGGCGTACGGGACCGAGCAGGTCAGCGAACGGACGACCGCCGAGCGGATCAGGTCGGTGATCGCGCGATCGGTGGGTGATCGGGGGCCGGCCGGCGGGGCCGAACCTGCCGGACCCGAGGATGCCGGTGTGGTGGGCAGCTCGCTAGCCTGAGCGCACAGTGGGCCAGAGCCGGTGCCACTGTGGCCGGAAGGACCCCTTATGAAGTTGCCCCGTTCGATGTCGGGTTGGACCGTCGCCGCCTTCGGGGCCACGGCGCTGGTGATGGGCGTGATCGGGCTGGTGCAGCCGGACATCCTTTTGACGTCGCTCGGATTCGAGGTGGTGCCGGCGGCGGACCGGGCGCCGGGCGACCACACCCGTACCTTCATGGCGGCGTCGTCGATGGCATCGTTCAACATGGGGGTCTACTACCTGCTCGCGGCGGTCACCGACTGGCGGCCGTTTTTCCGCTTCACAGTGGTGTTCCGGTTGGTGACGACGGTGGTCTTCACCGTCCTGGTACTCACCGACGTCGCTCCGGCGCGGTTCGTCGGGGTCGCGCTGTGGGAGGCGGTCGGGGCGGCGGCGACCGGGGTCGCATTGCTGGTCGAGCGGCGGCGGGCGACCGCTGCGGTACGCCGCTGATCCGTCCTGGCGGGCGCCTGCCTCCGACCTGGAGGGCGCCTGCCGGTGTGCCCGGTGGGGTGCCTGTCGGTGTACCCGGCGCTGAACCGGCGGGCGCGTCGGATCGGGCCGGGCTGGGCTGACCGCCGGAGGTCTGGGTACCGTTTACGGTGTGAACGACAGACGGCCAAGCGCGCTGCCGTTCCCTTCGGTGCCGGGACTGTCAGATTTGTCAGTGTTCGCCCGAGGTGGTTATGCCACCGTCTACCGCGCGGTCCAGGAGTCGGTCGGCCGTGAGGTCGCCGTCAAGGTGGAAAATCGCGCGCTGGACAACGAGCGGGACCAGCGTCGCTTCATGCGCGAGGCGCGAGCCGCCGGACGGATGTCGTCGCACCCGCACGTGGTCGACCTGTTCGACGTCGGGGTGACCGCCGACCTTCACCCGTACCTCATCATGGAGATGTGCGACGGCTCCTACGCCGACCGGATGAAGACCTCGCCGCTGGACGCGTTCGAAACCCGCGACATCGGAGTCAAGATCGCCGATGCCTTGGCTGACGCACACCACCTCGGCGTACTGCACCGCGACGTCAAACCCGCCAACATCCTGTACTCCCGGTTCAACGAGCCGGCCCTGGCCGACTTCGGCCTCGCCGTACTGGTGGAGGCGCGCGACGCCTCGGTCACCCTCGAGGTGCTCACCCCCGCGTACGCCCCGCCCGAGTCCTTCGACCACCGGCCGCCCTCCCCGGCCGCCGACGTGTACGCCCTCTGCGCCACCCTGTACGCCATCATGCGGGGCAAACCGCCGAGGTGGGACGACGATCGCAATCCCAGCCTGATGATGCTGGTCGAGCTTTTCGATCGGCCGGTACCGGACCTGCCCGGCATCCATCCCGCGCTGACCGACGTACTGCGCCGGGGGATGGCCAACGATCCGCAGGACCGGCCCACGGCCGTGGCCCTGCGCGACATGCTGGCTGCTGTGCCGCTCGGCCAGCACTGGAGCCCTGCCGCTCCGCACCGGCCACCCTTCTCGATCGCGCCGGTGTCCGGCGGGCCGTCCACCGGGCCGCCGACCTGGCCGCCGACCGGGTCGCCGGGCCCGGCCTGGTCGGCGACTCCCACGGGAGACTTCCGCACCCCGTCACGGGCCGCGCCGGTCCCGTCCCAGCCGGCCGGACCGCCGGTCCCGTCCCAGCCGGCCGGACCGCCGGTCCCGTCCCAGCCGGCCGCGGAATGGTCCGGGGTGCCCTCCGCTGTCCACGCCGTGCCGCCCGGCGCGGCGATGCCGCCGGCCGGGCCGGGCCGGCCAGCCGGCACAGCGGGACCATCCGGACCGTGGAGCGCCGGGCATCCACCGCCGGCTCCCGACCAGCCCGATGCCCGGCCGGGCGGGCTCGTGGACCGACCACGGCTGCGTCGCCTGCTCGGTGGGCTCGGGGTGCTGGTGCTGCTGGCGATGACGAGTCTGGGGACCTGGATGGTGGCCACCGGTGCACCCCGAGGTCCGGTCCAGCCTCCGGTCGCCTCGGGATCGCCGGGCACCCCGGATCCGGTGCAGGCCGGCAACACCACCGACCCTGGTACGGGCGTACTGCCCGGCTGCCAGCTGCCCGTACTGGCGGACCTACGGTGCCCCGACGACCTGGAGTGTTTCGTGGGGCGGTTCGCGCCGGACCGGTCGGCCGGCATCACTGCCACCGCCTGCACCGGCCGGCACACCTGGGAGTCCTTCGCGATCGGGGACCTGCCGTCGGATCTGACCACGGCGGACCATTCGACCGTGCGCGCGGATCCGGCGATCCAAGCCGTCTGCAACGAACAGGTGTTCCGTACGATCACGCTGGTACTGGACACCCGGGACTGGGAGTTCGAGGTGCTGCCGCCCGACGCCGAGGCGTTGCGGGACGGAGACCGGACCTTCCGCTGCCTGGCCGGCAAAGGACCCGGCCGGCTGTACGGACCCACGCTCGCCGCGCGGTGACCTCTCACCGGGACGGCCGGTTTCGCGGTTATCCGCCGTGTCGAGGGTGATGTAGTGCTTAGGGTGGTTCTGCCAGGAATTCCCTGATGCGTCGAGGTGGCGGATGGACCAGTCGCGACAGGACCAGCCGACCCGGATCAGCCGGTGTCTGATCACCGGGACGACGCTGGCCTTCGTGGCCACCCTCATCATGGCGGCGTTCACCTGGCCGGCCGTCTACGCGCAGCCACGTGGCGTGCCGGTCGGCCTGGTCGGCCCCGAGTCGGCCGCTGCGGAGATGACCACGGCGTTGGAAAGCGCGCGTCCGCACGAATTCACGGTGATCAGGTACCCCACCAGGGAGGCCGCGGTCGCCGCGATCCGGCATCGGGAGGTGTACGGAGCGGTCGTCGTCGCCGAGCCACCGGAGCTGCTCGCCGCCTCCGGAGCCAGTACGGTGGCAGCCCAGCTGCTGACCGGGCTGGCCCCGATGCTGGCGGGCGGGGAGTCCGCGACCTCGGAGCGGATCACCGTGACCGATGTCGTTCCGCTGTCGAAGCACGACGACCAGGGCGCCGGGTTGAGCGCGTCCTTCTTCCCGCTGCTGCTCGGTGGCCTCAAGGGTGGGATCTTCATCGCGCTCGGCGTCCAGGGCACCACCCGACGACTGCTCACCCTCGCGGTCCTGGCCGGGGTCGCCGGAGTCGCGGTGGCCGTGGTCGGCCAACTGGCCTTTCGGATTCTCAGCGGTGCCCTGGTGCTCAACATCGCGGCCAGCGGATTGACCATCGCGGCGATCGCCGCCACCGTGATCGGACTGCGTAACCTCATCGGCTTGCACGGCGTCGGCGTCGGCACAGTGTTGATCATGCTGGTGGGTAGCCCGATATCCGCCGCCATGCTGCCGGTCGAGTTCCTCCCCGGCCCGTGGGGCACCGTCGGACAGTACTTTCCGCCGGGAGCGTCGGTGTCGCTCATCCGGACGATCTCCTACTTCCCCGACGCCTCCATGCTGAGCCAGTGGTCGGTGCTCGGCCTGTGGACTGTCGGCGGGGTGTCGCTGGCGATCGCGACGAGTCGACGTCCACAGGCGTGGGCCAGGTCGACCACACCGCCGAGCGCCAAGGCGGCCTGACCGCTGACCGCGTCCCGCGCGGCGACCTGCCGTACGCCACTTCGGCGAGAATCGACTGAACGGGCGAGCGATGTCGATTGCGCTGTGCGACTACATTGATGACGGCCGGCAAAGTGGACGGCCGTCGTATTGACGTCGGGACGGTGTGGGATCGCGGTTTAAGGGCTGGAGGCAGTCGTGGCAGATGCCGTGGGTCAATCGATCGCAACGCGTTCGAGCAGGTCACGCCAGCTGCTGACCACAGTGGTGGTCACACTCAGCCTGATTCTGACCACCGCCGCGACGTGCGAGGGCGAACAGGAGCCACCCCGCCGGTCCGTACAGGAGTTGCGCGAGCTTTCGACCATCAGCAACCGGGCAAAGCTGCGGATCGGGATCAACGACGCCTTTCCTCTGATGTCATACACCGAGCGGGGCGTACGCAAGGGCTTCGACGTCGAGGTGGGCCGCTACATCGCCAGCTCACTCGGCTTCGAAGGTGAGCAGCGTATCGAGTGGGTGACGCTGATCACCGAGGAGCGCATCACCGCGTTGCGGCAGGGCCGGGTGGACATCGTGATCGCCAGCTTCTCGATCACCGACGAGCGGGCCAGGGACGTCAGTTTCGCCGGTCCGTACCTGGTGACGACCCCCGAGGTGCTGATCGCGGCGGAGTACGCCGACCAGATTCAGACCATTCCCGACCTGCGCAAAGAGGAGATCAAGGTCTGCGCCGCCGGTGGTTCGACGACCGAGCGGTTGTTGACCGAGCGGGCGATCCCGTTCGAGGAGGCGGCCGGGCCGCCCGACTGTCGCGACGGCATCCTCGCTGGCAGATACCACGCGATGGTCTCCGACGAGACGATTCTGGCCGGGTTCAAGTCGCAGTATCCAGATCAGCTGCAGATCGTGGACATGCCGTTCGGAGTCGACGAGTCGCTCGGGATCGGCGTGCCGTTGGAGGACGAACACCTGCGCAACCTCGTGAGCTACTTTCTCGACAAGAGCTACCGGCAGAGCCAGGACGGTCGGACCACGGCCTGGGAGACGGCGTACACCAACAACCTCGGTCCCTGGCTGGGGCCGGCCGAGCAGCCGCCGCCGCTCGACGTTCCCGATCTCGTCGATCACGATGACAAAGTCGCCCGTTGAGCGCGGTGACGTCGCAGCGCCGGCTCCCCGGCGGGACGCCCCGGCACGCCGACGACGGGCAGACACCCGAAGAGGAACAACGTCGGGCCCGGTCGGCCCAACAGTTCTGGAGCATGGTCGTCGGTGCGCCCGCCATCGTCTCGGTGCTGCGCCTCGTCGTCGAATCCGGCGGCGAACTCCAGACGACTCTGCTGCTGGCGGCCAACGTCAACCCGGTCAACCTGGTCGCCGCCTTCGTCATCACCGCCAGCCGGCTGGTCTCCGGGGCGATGGTCGCGCTGTTCGCGATCAGCGCGGTGCTGACGGTCAGCGTCGACAACGACCCGGACCGCTGGCAGGACCGGCGGCCGTTGCTGGTGCGGTGGAAGCGGATCGTCCCGATCTGGTTCGTCATAGTCACCATCCTGGTCGCGGCGGTGACTTGGAAGATCCTCTATCTGCCGCTGCTACTGCCGGCCGTCGCGGCGATCTTCCAGCTGTCGCCGCGCCGGTTGCACGACCGAGTCGCGGTCCGGGTGTCGATCGTCGTGGCCCTGCTGCTCGGCTACTTCTGGCTGCTGGCACCCACCTTGGCCGACGCGGCCGCCGCTCGGGAATGGGTGGCGATGCTGGTGCTCGCCGCGCCACCGTTGCTCGCGCTGGCCGTGACCGGGCCGGTCCTGCCGGTCACCGTCCGGCCGCTGGTGGCGCTCGGGCAGCTGGCAATCATGATCATGATGATCTGGGCGTCGTACTCGATCGCGACCGCCCCGGTGCTTCCGCGTACCGTGACCTCCGTCGAGATCCCGACCGGCGGGCTCGGGGCGGCAACCGCCGCGGCGGCGACCGGGGACGCCGACTCGGGCGAGACGGCGACCGGCGAGATCGACCCGGTCCAAGCGGCGACTGACGAGACCGAAGCGATCGAGACCGAGGACATCCGGGGCAGCGTCGTCGCGGTCGACGACGTCAGCGTGGTGATCCTGCAGGAGCGGGGCGGCATTCGGTACGTACCGACGGACGCGGTCGTGTCCCGGGTGCTCTGCCCGAGTGAGGAGGATCTACCCCGCTACCGGCTCTGGGTGCACGACCTCCACGTCGAGGACTCCCTGCTCCAGGCGCTCGGCCGAAAGGTACGGCCGATAATCCCGGTCGACGCGGCATGCCGGGCGTCCGTCTCCCCGTGAGCGCCCGCAGCGCCCGTGAGCGCCGCAGCGTATCGCGGGTGCCGTCGCGTGTCGTGAGCGCCGAATCAGACCCGGGCCCGGCGGGCCAGCCGCTCCGGATCGAGGATGATGATGCTCTTGCCGTCCAGCCGAAGCCAGCCTCGGGACGCGAAATCCGCCAGCGCCTTGTTGACCGTCTCCCGGGAAGCACCCACCAACTGGGCGATCTCCTCCTGGGTCAGGTCGTGCGTCACCCGCAGCACCCCGCCGTCGCGGGTGCCGAACCGACCCGCCATCTGCAGCAGGTTCTTGGCGACTCGGCCGGGTACGTCGGTGAATATCAGGTCGGCCAGCGCGTCGTTGGTCCGCCGCAGCCGACGGGCCAACACCCGCAGCAGCTGCTCGGCGATCTCCGGCCGGTTGTTGAGCCACGGTCGCAGCGCCTGCTTGCGAAGCCGGGCCAGCCGGGTGTCGGTCACCGCGGTCGCGGTGGCGGTACGCGGTCCCGGGTCGAACAGCGAGAGCTCACCGACCATGTCGGAAGGACCCATGACGGCGATCAGGTTCTGCCTGCCGTCCGCGGCCCGTCGACCGACCTTGATCTTCCCGGTCAGTACGATGTACAGACTGTCACCGGGTTCGCCTTCGTTGAAGACGATCTCGCCTTTACGGGCCTCGATCGTCTCCATCTCCTTGGCGAGCGCCTCGGCGGCCTCCGGGTCCACGCCCTGGAAGATCCCGCTACGAGCCAGCACCTCGTCCATCGCGCACCTCCGCCTGCGCGGCGCATGCTCCCGGCACCCAGCCGTGACCTGCCGCGCGCAGTCAGTCTAGGTGCACTCCGCCCCTGACCGGATGCGCACCCTCCGAATCTTGATCCGGAAGCGTAACCCAACAGGGTGGATCCGTCGTTAACATGCACCGCCCCGACCGCCGACCGGTCCGCGTTCCGCGCCCAACAGGGTCACCTGCGCGACCGGCGGCGCGCACCGGTCACCGTATCGTCGGCTGGTGCCCGCAGACGTCGTCCGCCCGTGGTTCACCACCCGTACCGAAGACGGGTTGGTGTTGCCGGTCGCCTGTTGGTCGCTGGCCGATCCGCTACTGGCGATCAGTTCCGCACCGCTCGGCGGGGGTATCGGGCTGCGCTGGTGGGTGCTCAACGCGACAGTGCCCATGTCGTACCGGCGAGACGACCCCGACCGGCACCTCACCGACCTGGCCGATCTGATCGACCTGCGCGGACCCGGGGTCGGGCTGTTGACCGGCGTCGACGTGACGCGGACCGTCACCCGTACCGAGGCCGGGGTGAGCGTCTCGGCCACGGTCGGACTCGGCGCCCCGATCCTGGCCGCCGCGCCGGCCGGACCGGCGGCACCCCGGTCGTCGATCCGACCCGGCACGATCAACATCGTGGCGAGCATGCCGGTCCGTCTCGGCGAGGCCGCTCTGGTCAACGCGGTGGCCACGATCACCGAGGCGAAGGTGCAGGCGATCGCCGACCTCGGCCTGCGGGCGACCGGTACGGCCACCGACGCGGTGGTCCTGCTGTGCCCGGCACACGGGCCGGAGCAGCGGTACGGCGGACCCCGGTCGGCGTGGGGGGCGCGGCTGGCCCGAGCGGTCCACCGGGCCGTACGCGACGGGGGCACGAACCCAGGGAACGCCGGTGCGGCAGACCCCGATGGGGCCGACAGCACGACACGTCGCTAGACCAGCCGGACGGTGGTCGTCGGAACCGCTCGGTGGCCGGTAGGGTCACGCCAGTGACCGACGCGCAGCGTTCCTCTCGCGGCCGCAGGCGGCAGGCATCCGCCGCCGGCCGCCCTGTCCTGTCGATCGCCGTGATGACCGCCGTACTGCTGGTCGCGGTCATCGGTGGGATCGTCGCACTCGGCGGACTGGAGCGAACCACGGAGCCGCCGCAGTGGCAGTCGGCCGCTTCTCCGGCGGGGGTCATCGCCGCGCCGAGCCCGACTCCGGAACACGAGCCCGAGCCCGAGATCATCACCCTGTCGGCCACCGGCGACATCGTGCTCGGCAACGCCCCGGACCGGCTGCCCCCCGACGACGGCGAAGGCTTCTTCGACTCGGTCACCGAGGCGCTCGCGGCGGACGTGGTGATGGGCAACCTGGAGGAGCCGCTGACCGAGGACACCGGCACCGGCAAGTGCGGCCCCAACTCGACCCAGTGCCACCAGTTCCGCGCCCCGCCCCGGTACGCCGCGCACCTGCGCGAGGCCGGGTTCACCCTGTTGAACCAGGCCAACAACCACGGGTACGACTTCGGCGAAGCGGGTTACCGCAACACCCAGCAGGTCATCGAAGAGAACGGGATGCAACACACCGGCGCGGTCGACCAGATCGCCGTACTGGACGTCGACGGAGTGACCGTCGCGGTGGCCGGTTTCTCCTCGTACTCCCCGCCCAACAACAGTTTGATCGACCTCGACGCGGCGGCAGCCGTCGTCCGCCGCGCCGACGAGCTGGCGGACCTGGTCGTGGTGCAGGTGCACATGGGCGCCGAAGGGTCGGAGATGACCCGGGTGACCCCCGGCACCGAACTGTTCCTCGGCGAGAACCGGGGCGACCCGATGGCGTTCTCCCGCGCGGTGATCGACGCCGGCGCCGACCTGATCGTCGGGCACGGCCCACACGTACTGCGCGGCATGGAGTTCTACCAGGGACGGCTGATCGCCTACAGCCTCGGCAACTTCGCCGGCGGTGGCGGCACCCTGAGCAACAACGGTCGGCTCGGGTGGGGCGGGGTGCTCAAGGTCTCGCTCACCACCGACGGCGACTGGGTCGACGGAGAGTTCGTCGCCACCTTCATGAACGGCAACGGGCTGCCCACCCTCGACGAGCAGCGGCGCGGCCTCGACCTGGTGCGTGAGCTGTCCTCGTCCGACTTCCCGCAGACCGGCGCGCGGTTCGACGACGACGGCACCATCGCACCGCCGTCGGACTGACCTGCCCGCGCCCGCCCGTCGGACTGACACCGACGGCGACCGTACGGGCGTCGTGGTCCGCCCCCCACCGCGCGCGGCGACGTAGGCTGGCCGGCGTGAGTTCGTTCCCCGTCGCCTGTACGGAGCCCGCCCGGCAGCACCGCGAAACCGACCTGGCGCGCAAACGCCGTGCCCGCCGGATGGCCCGGCTGCTGGCCGAGGCACACCCGGACGCACACTGCGAACTCGACCACGACGGCCCGCTGCAACTGGCCGTGGCGACCATCCTGTCCGCCCAGTGCACCGACAAGCGGGTCAACGAGGTCACTCCCCGGTTGTTCGCCCGCTATCCGACCGCCGCCGACTACGCGGCCGCCGACCGGGCCGAACTGGAGGAACTGATCCGCCCCACCGGCTTCTTCCGCAACAAGACCGACTCGCTGATCAGGTTGGGTCAGGCCCTCACCGACAAGTACGCCGGAGCGGTTCCCCGGAAGTTGCCGCAGTTGGTGGCGCTGCCCGGCATCGGCCGCAAGACCGCCAACGTCATCCTGGGCAACGCCTTCGACGTGCCGGGCATCACCGTCGACACCCATTTCCAGCGGCTCGTCCGGCGCTGGCGGTGGACCGACGAGACCGATCCGGTCAAGATCGAACACGCGGTCGGTGCGCTGATCGAGCGCCGGGACTGGACGATGCTGTCCCACCGGGTGATCTTCCACGGGCGGCGGGTCTGCCACGCTCGCAAACCGGCCTGCGGCACCTGTACGCTCGCCCCGCTCTGTCCCGCGTACGGCACCGGACCGACGACATCCGCCGACGCGGCGCGGCTGTTGAAGGGTCCGCGCGCCCGCGAGCTGGCCGAACTGGCCGGCGTCTCCGCCGATATGGTGCCGGCCGACGCGGTCGTCGCGGAGGTCCCGTGATCCGGCGACCACGAGTCTGGCGACCACGAGTCCACCGCCCATACGGACGCCGCCCGTACGGACGGTGGCGGTTGCTGGCGCTGGTCGTACCGGTGCTCCTGGTCGCCGGCTGCACCGGTGACCCGGTGACGCCGGCCGCGACCGAGCCGGTGCCGTTCGCCGACTGCGCGCGGTTGACCGCCCCGCCGGTCGAGGCGGTCGGGGACGCGGACGCGGCCCTCGGGGACGTGGCCGCAGCCACGACGGGGGACGCCGACCCAAGCCGGGCGGCGGGCCCGGCGGCGACGCCGCTACCGACGCTGAGCCTGCCCTGCTTCGCCGACGGTACGGCGGTCGACGTCGCCGCGCTTCGCGGACCCGCGGTGATCAGCCTCTGGGCATCGTGGTGCCCCCCGTGCCGCGACGAACTACCCGTCCTGCAGCGGCTGTCCGACCGTACCGCCGGACAGTTGCACGTGATCGGCGTCAACACCGCCGACGATCGCGGCCGGGCGCTCGACCTGGCGAACGATCTGGGGCTGAGCTTTCCCAACCTGGTCGACCCGCAGGAGCGGCTGCGCCGGGCGGTGCGGCGCGTCGGCCTGCCGTTGACCATCGTCGTCGACGCCCGAGGCGACATCCGGCTGCTGCATCAGGAGAGCGAACTCGACGACGCCGCCCTCGCCGAACTGGTGGAACACGAGCTGCGTGTGACGGTGGCGCCGTGACGTCGACCCCGCCACCACCATCGTGGTGGGAGCCACTGCTGACCCGGGTACGCTCCGCCCGTACCGCCGATTTCACGCCGCTGCCCACCCCGTCGGCCGGCGGTCGCGCCAGCGCGGTGCTGGTGCTGCTCGGTGAGGACCAGCCGGGTGAACCGGACGTACTCCTGCTGCAGCGCGCGGCGACGTTGCGCAACCACGCCGGGCAGCCGGCCTTTCCCGGCGGCGCGGCCGACCCCGACGACGTCGACCTGCGGGCCACCGCGCTGCGGGAAGCCGAGGAAGAGGTCGGGCTCGACCCGAGCAGCGTCACGGTGCTCGCCGACCTGCCGCGACTGTGGATTCCGGTGAGTGGATTCGTGGTCACGCCGATCCTGGCCTGGTGGCATCGGCCGCATCCGGTGCATCCCCGCGAACCCGCCGAAGTGGCCCACGTCACCAGGATGCCGATCAGAGAGCTGGTCGACCCGGACAACCGGCTGCAGGTCCGGCACGCCAGCGGCTGGGTCGGACCCGCCTTCCAGCTGCGCGGCATGCTCGTCTGGGGATTCACCGCCGGGGTGCTGTCGACCCTGCTGGAGATGGCCGGTTGGTCCGGTCCGTGGCCGGCCGACCGGATCATCGACCTGCCGCCGTCGCCGCCGACCGTGAGCTCGCCGGAGCCCGTCGCCGGGCCGGGCTGAGCGACCCGACCGGGAACCGCTCGTCGAACCACGTGTGCCGCCGGGCGGGTCCGGCGTGTCCCCGTAGTCTTGACGGGTGTCCGCCGTCGACGTCGTGCTGTTGTTGCTCATGCTGGTCTTCGCCATCAGCGGTTACCGCCAGGGTTTCGTCATCGGGGTGCTCTCCTTCGCCGGCTTCCTCGGCGGTGCGTTGATCGGCCTGCAGGTGGGCCCGTTGCTCGCACAGCAGTTCGCCGACAACGCGCTACGCGTGGTGGTGTCCCTGATCGCGGTCTTCGGCCTCGCCGTGCTCGGACAGACACTGGCCGGCTGGGCCGGCTCACGCCTGCGGCACGCCATCACCAGCCCGGCCGGCCGCCGGGCCGACGACGTCGGCGGAGCGGTGATCTCCCTGGTGGCGGTACTGCTGGTGGCCTGGCTGGTCGCGGTTCCGCTCGGATCGTCGTCGTTTCCCGGGCTGGCCGGCGCGGTCCGCAACAGCGCCCTGCTCAACGGCGTCGACCGGGTCATGCCCTCCCAGGCGCAGGCCCTGTCCAATGCGCTCCGTGACACGGTGGACACCCGGGGCTTCCCGACCGTCTTCGGTGACCTGGCGCCGACCCGGGTCCGGGAGGTGCCGCCGCCTGACCCGGCGCTGGCCGGATCCGAGGTGGTGGCGAGCGCGCAACGCAGCGTCGTCAAGGTGCTCGGTTCCGCGCCGCGCTGCTCCCGCCGGATCGAAGGTTCCGGGTTCGTCTACGCCGAGGACCGGGTCATGACCAACGCCCACGTGGTCGCCGGCACCCAGACCGTCGCGGTCGAACTGCAAGGAGAACGGCACAACGGCCGCGTCGTCGTCTACGACCCGGATCGCGATCTGGCCGTCGTCTACGTTCCCAACCTGCCGGCCCCGGTCATGCCGTTCGCCGACCGACCGGCACCGACCGGGACCGACGCCATCGTGCTCGGGTTCCCGTTGGACGGGCCGTACGACGCCCAGTCCGCCCGGGTCCGCGACATCGGTCCGATCACCGGACCGAACATCTACGACGACGGTGACGTCAACCGCGAGGTCTACACGATCCGGGCCCTCGTTCGAAGCGGCAACTCCGGCGGTCCGCTGGTCTCGGCCAACGGCCTGGTCCTCGGAGTGATCTTCGCCGCCGCGGCGGACGACCCGAACACCGGGTTCGCGGTCACCGCCGAGGAAGCGTCGGCAGCGGCGAACCTGGGGATCGGCAGCACCCGCCAGACCGCTACCGGGGAGTGCGCCTGAGCAGCGAACCTGAGCCGGTGGGCCGCAGTGGCGGCGTCGGCCTGGTGGGCGTGAGCGGCGGAGCCGGCCCAGTGCCAGCCGCCGGCCCAGTCACCCGGTACATCCGGTGGGCCAGCCACAAGCCGGTGCCGACGACCACCACGATCAGCGCGCCACCGCTGAACAACCCCGGCCCGGACCGTTCGGCATCGTCGTCGACCGGCCCGATCGCCCAGCCCGCACCCTGATCGTCGCCGTTCGGACCGGTCAGCCGGGCCGCGCTACCGGACAGCGTCGGGGCCGGTGACTCCAGACCGGGAGCCGGACCGAAACCGACGACGCCGGGCGTCGCGTTGTCGTCGAGCGGATTGCGCGCCGCCGGGGCCACCCCACTGGTCAGCGCCGCCACCGGATCGACCATGCCGTAGCCGTACCGGTCGTCGCGTCCGGGCTCGCCCAGATCCCGTGCGGTCTCGATCAGCCTGGTGACGACAGTGCCGGCGGACATGTCCGGCCAGCGGGACCGGACCAGGGCCGCGGTCGCGGCCACCAACGGGGCGGCGAAGCTGGTCCCCTGAACCCGCCAGTAGCCGTCCGGCCGGGCACCGACCAGGCCGGTCGCCGGCGCGGTCAGCACCGTCTCCGGCCCACTGATCGAACCCGACCACAGGCTGTCGCCCGCGCGCTCGTCCGTACGCTCCAACCCGGCGACGGCGATCACCCCGGGTTCCCGGGCCGGGTACCACACCCTCGACGAGTTGGTCGACGAGACGTTGCCGGTGCAGGCGACCACCACCACGTCCTTGGCGAACGCGTAGTCCAACGCGGCAGCCAGGGCCGGGCTGTCGCCGCCACCACCGAGCGACAGATTGATCACCCGTGCGCCGTTGTCCACCGCCCACCGGACCGCCCTGGCCACGACCATCGCGTCGTCGTACCGGTTCTCCTCGTCCAACACCCGCACCGGCAGGATCCTGGCGTCCGGGGCGAGGCCCAGCACCCCGGTGTCGTCGTCACCCCGCCCGGCTATCAGACCGGCGACCGTGGTGCCGTGCCCAACCGGATCCGACCGGCCGTCCCCGTCGTCGACGTAGTCCATCCCCGGCAGCACCTGGCCGGCGAGGTCCACATGAGTGGCATCGACCCCGGAGTCGATCACGGCGACCGTGACGCCGGCTCCGGTGGAATGCTGCCAGGCGGCCGCCGCGTCGAGCGAGCGGAGCTGCCACTGGTCGTCGCGGATCGCGTCGAACCGGACCGGCAACGCGGCGACGGTGCCGGACGGAGCCGCGTGCGCCGCCGCCGGCACCAGCACCGCACCCGACGCGCTCAACACCATCAGCAGCGCCGCCCCGGCCAGCCGCCGGGCGACGCTGCGTGGATGGCGCGGCAACGACGTCACAATGCGGCCTTCTCACCCCAGCTGACACATGCTGCACGGAGGTTACCGCGAATTCGGCCCACAGAAGCAGACTTGGGAAGTCTTCTCCGGCGGCGTGGTCACTCCGGCGGCAGGTAGGCCAGTTGCACCAGCCGATCGCCTTCCCGACGGGTGACCAACCGGCCACGACCCGGCGGTAACCGGGTGGCTCGCACGTCGCCGATCAGCGGACCTTCGTCCCGGTCTCCGGAAAGGACCAGCCCGGCGGCCGGAAGCTCGACCAACCGCTGCAGCACCGGCTCGAACCGGGCCCGCGACGCGCCGCCCGTCCGCCGGGCCAGCACCAGGTGCAGGCCGACGTCGCGGCCCTGAGGCAGGAATTCGAGCAGCGGCGTCAGCGGGTTGGCCGGGCCGGCGACGAGGTCGTAGTCGTCGACCAGAACGAACAACTCCGGTCCCGACCACCAGGACCGGGCCCTGAGCTGCTCGGCGGTGACGTCCGGGCCGGCCAACCGGTCCCGCAGGTAGCCGGCGGCCGACTCGATCAGCTCGGCGGCGTGCGACGCCGAGCTGCCGTAGCCGATCAGATGGTCCGACGTCACCGCACCGAGCAGGCTGCGTCGGTAGTCGATCAGCATCAGGCGGGCCTGCTCCGGGGCGAACCGCCGGGCCACCGAGACCGCCAACGCCCGCAGCAGGCTCGACTTGCCGGACTCCGCGTCGCCGAAGACCACCAGGTGCGCGTCGACGCCGAAATCGACAAGCGCCGGCCGGAGATCCGCCTCGGCGATGCCGATCGCCAGCCGCAGCCCGTCGAGGGCGGTCCGGTCGAGATCCGCGTACGGCAGCTGATCCGGCAGCAGCCGTACGGGCGGAGCCGGCCGACCCGGCCAGGCCCCAGCGATCGCGGCCACCAGGGCGGCGGTGCCCGTACCCACGGTGGGAACCTCGGCCAGCGCGGTCAGCAGGTGCAGTCCGTCGCTGGTGATTCCGCGTCCCGGCGTCCCCTCCGGTACGTTCGCGGCGGATCGCCGCGAGACCACCGAGTCGATCGGATCGCCCAGCCGCAGCTCCAGCCGGGAACCGAACAGGTCCCGTACGGCCGGCCGGAGGTCTGCCCAGCGGGGTGCCGAGGCGACCAGGTGGACGCCGTACGAGAGTCCCCGGGTGGCCAGGTCGGTCAGCGGCGCTTCGAGGTCGTCGTACTCGGCGCGCAGCGTCGGCCAGCCGTCGACGACGAGGAACACGTCGCCGTACGGGTCGTCGAGGCGGTGCGGACCGGCCCGGTACGCCGCCATCGACTCCACCCCGGTGTCGGCGAAGCGCCGTTCACGGTCGGCGAGCAGCGCGGTGACCTCGGCGACGGTACGGCGTACCGCAGCGGTGTCGGTCCGGGCGACCACGCCGCCCACGTGCGGCAGGTCGCGCAGTCCGGCCAACGTCCCGCCGCCGAAGTCGAGGCAGTAGACCTGTACCTCGGCGGGGGTGTGGGTAAGTGCCAACCCGCAGATGAGGGTGCGGATCAGCTGGGACTTGCCGCTCTGCGGTCCACCGACGACGGCGACGTGCCCGGCCGCCCCGTCCAACGTCAGCCACGACACGTCGCGGCGTTGCTCGAACGGTTTGTCGATGATCGCGACCGGTACCCGTAGCCGGCCGACGATCCGGTCGTCGACGGCGGTCAGGCCCCGGCCGGGCACCGGACGCACCGGGCCGAGCAGCATCTCCAGGCTCGGTGCGTCGGCCAGCGGCGGCAACCACACCCGGTGCGCCGGCGGGCCGTGCCGGGACAACCGGCCGACGACCACGTCCAGCAGGCTCGGTCCGGTCGTGGCGGTTTCGGCGGCGGGTTCGTCGTCCGTACCGGTCGGCAGCTCGGGATCCGGTGCCGGCGCCGGCAGCGGCCGGGTGTCGAAGCCGAGCAGCCGGTACCTCCACTGGCCGCCACCGCCTGCGCCACCGTCTCCGGCCCGGCGCGGTGCCGGACGTCGGTACCGGCCCGACACGTACGCGGACCTGAACCGGACCAACGGCTCGGTGCCGGACGTGAGAAAACCGTGCCCGGGTTCGCGCGGAAGCTGGTAGGCGTCGGGGACGCCGAGTACCGCGCGGGACTCCAACGCGGAGAAGGTCCGCAGCCCGATCCGGTACGACAGATGGGTGTCCAGCCCACGTAGTCGTCCCTCGTCCACCCGCTGCGAGGCGAGCACCAGATGCACCCCGAGGGAGCGGCCGAGCCGTCCGATCTGCAGAAACAACTCGATGAAGTCGGGCTTGGCGGAGAGGAGCTCGGAGAACTCGTCACAGACGACGACCAGCGCCGGCAGCGGCCCGAGGTCGGCCCCGGCGGCCCTGGCCCGCAGGTAGTCCCGCCGGCTGCCCAGGTCGCCGGCGCGGCGGAGGAGTTCCTGCCGGCGGACCAGCTCGCCGTTGATCGCGTCGGCCATCCGGTCGACCATCGGCAACTCGCGCGCCAGGTTCGTGATCACCGCGGCGGTGTGCGGCAGCCGCTCCAGCGCCGAGAAGGTCGCCCCACCCTTGAAGTCGACCAGCACGAAGTTCAGCGCCTCCGGCGAGTGCGTCATCGCCAGGCCGAGGACCAGCGTACGCAGGAGCTCGGACTTGCCTGACCCGGTCGCGCCGATGACCAGTCCGTGTGGGCCCATCCCGCCGAACGCCGACTCCTTGAGATCGAGCTCCACGGGTTCGCCGTCCGCCGAGACGCCGATCGGCACCCGCAGTTGCCGCCGGTCCGTGGCGTCGCCGGACCGCCCGTTGATCGACGTGCGGCTGTTCAGCAGCCGGAGGAGGTCGGGTTCGATCGCCGTCGCGGCCGGGGCCGGCCGTACCGGTCCGGGTAGCCGCAGACCGGCGAGCTGGCGGGCGACCACCTCCGCCTCGACGACGCTGAGCTTGTCGGCGATGCCGACGTCGGTCGTCGTGTCCAGGCTCTGGCTGGTCAGCTCACCGTCGGGCCCCAGCCGCAGCGCCAACGTGGCACGGTCGAGCAGGCGTGCGGCGGGTCCGCCGACCTGGATGACGGTCAGGCCTTCGACGCCGCCCTCACGATCGAGAACACCACCGGGGACACCACCGGGAACGCCACCGGGAACGCCACCGTGGCGCGGGCTCTCCGCGCTGTCGGAGCCGGCGTCCGCCACCACCGCCGGTGAATCCACCAGGGCGGTCCCGTCGAGCACGACCACCAGGTGCGGGCCGGTGCTGGTGCTCCCCGCCCGGACCGGTCCCCGGCCGGCGAGCAGCGGCTCCAGCAGGTCTTCCAGCTCGGCGACGTCGCTGGTGACCAGCCGGAGCGGTCCGGCGGCATCGGTACGGCCGGGATGCCGCGCGTGCGGCAGCCACTTCACCCACTCCCAGTGGCCGCGCCGGTCGGGGCTTGCGCACACCGCGATCCGCAGGTCGTCCGGCGCGTGGAAGACAGCGAGCTGGACGAGCATGGCCCGGGCCAACGCCCCGGCCCGATCGGTCGTCGCCCCGGCCTGGTCCGTCGTCGCCCCGGCCAGGAGGATGATCCGGGCGAATCCCCGTAGGGCCACCGCGACCGGCAGGTCCGGCACCACCGTGTACGAATCCAGGAACCGCCGTAGCGCATCTGCGGTCAGCGGCTCCACGTCCTCCACCGGCGGGGTCGGTGGCGCGACGAGGGTGGTGGCGAGCGGCTGTGGCCCGACGCCGATCCGGATCACCCCGAAATCGTCGTCGAGGCCGCGTCGTTCCCAGACCCGGAAGCTGGTCGCCGTGGACCAGAGCTGGTCCGGGTTCGGGTGCCGGTAGTAGAGCCCGACACGTTGCCGGAGGGCTACCCGCCGTACCTGTCGCCGCAGGCCGGCCAGCTGGCGCAGGTAGTCGCGCCGGGCGGCGATCATCTCTGCCTTGCGGGGGGCGGTCGTGCCGTTGCCCCACGCGGTGGCCAGCATCGCCAGCGACGAGACGCCGAACACCGCGCCGACCACGTACGAGTACGTCCCACCGCCCCGGCCGAACATCATCGCCATCGCGACCGAGCCGCCCAGCATCGGCAGCAGCATCAGTAGTTGCTGCCAGCGTGCCCCGGTCTGGGCTGGCAGCTCCGGCGGTGGCGCGAGCCGGATCTCCCCGGTCGGGATCTCCGGGGCCGGCCGGCGTTGAGGTCGCTTGAGGACGGTGCTACCCATCGCGCCAGTTAACACTTCGGACGGTGTGCGCGAAACCCCGTCCACGATCGGAATCCGGCGTGTTCGGTACGGGGCGTTCGCGTGACGGTGGGTAAAGTGCGGGCGTTCGGCTGCCGGTGGTCCAGTGTGCCTTACGGAGGATCGATGAGCGTGCCGCTTGCCCGGGTCACCATCCGTGGGCCCCGGCGTCGGTTGGACCTCGCGCTACCGGAGCACGTCCCGGTGGCCGAACTGCTGCCGGAGATGCTGCGCCACGCCGGTGACGGGCTCGCCGACGAGGGCGAACGGCATGGTGGATGGGTGCTGTGCCGAGCGGATGGCAGCCGGCTCGTCGTGACGCGGCCGTTGCGCCAGCAGGGCGTCCGGGACGGTGAGGTGCTGCATCTGGTGCCGGGGTGGGACCAGTGGCCGGAGCCCGAGTACGACGACGTCGTCGAGTCGATCGCCGACGCCGCCCGGCGGCACACCAGAGTCTGGTCCGCGTCGGTCACCCGCGTCTGCGCACTGGCCGTCGCGGGCCTGTTCCTGGGGGTGGCCTGGCTGGTCCTGTTGCGGAACGGGTTCGCCCAGGCCTCGTCGACGGCGTTAGCGATCGCGGCGGGACTCACCGCCGCCGGGGTGCTGGCCGCTCGGGCGTACGGGGACCGGAGCGTCGGTGTCGTCCTCGGCGGCTACGCGTTGCCGTACTTCTTCGCCGCGGGCGTCCTGCACGGCGGTTCCGGCCGGACCGGATCCTCCGGCGATCTGATCGGGCCGACCGACCTGCTGGGGCCGACTTCGACGCAGGTGCTCGCCGGGTCGGTGCTGCTCCTGATCGGCGGTCTGTCGTCGATCGTCGGCATCGCCGCCGGGCTGCCGGTCTTCGCCGCAGCGGTGACCGTCGCGGTCCTCGGCGGCATCGCGGCCACGGTGTCGGCGACGGTCACCGACTCGGTCGGTGCGGCGACGCTGCTCCTCGTCGTGGTGGTCTGCGGCATCGGTCTGCTGCCGCTGCTCGCGGTCAAGCTTGGCCGGGTCCCGGTTCCGGGCGTGTCGCCGGCCGTGTCGCCGCACGTGGACGAGCGGGCCACGACCGGGTTCGCGGTGGTGTCGGACGACGTCGGTCCAGACCCGGTGGTGGGTCGGTCCGGTCGTGGGTCGGCGGACGAGCTCGCGGTTCGGGAGCGGTCGGTGCTCCGGTCGGTGTCGCGGGCCGAGGAACTGTTGACCGGCATGCTCGCCGGGTACGCCGTGTCGGCGGTGGGCGCGAGCGTCGTACTGGTGTCGGCCGGTGGGTCGGCCGGGCGGGTGCTGGTCGGCGTCGGCGCGGTGGCGCTGCTGCTGCGGTCGCGCACCTTCGTCGCGGTACGGCAACGGTTGCCGCTGATCACCTGTGGCGTGCTGGGCGTCGTGGTGCTCGGGGTGGGTGTGCTGGCGCCGGCCGGTCCCGAGGCGGTCCGGTCCCTGGCGCTGGCGGCGGGAGTTCTGGCGCTGGCGGTGGTGGCGGCGGGTGGTCGCTACGCCACCCGCCCGCCGTCGCCGTACCTGAGTCGCACCGCCGACGTGCTGGAGACCGGCCTGGTGGTGTCGGTCGTCCCGGTGGCCGGTGCGGTTCTGGGGCTCTATTCGTGGGCTTCCGGGTTGCTCGGCTGACCCGGTGGGCGACGCCGTTGGTCCCGGAGGTTCGGTCAGTGTGCCGCTTCGCCGCGTTCGAGGGCGGCCTCTCGGCGACGGAACGAGGCCCGGATCTCGGCCTCGGCCTCGACCCGGCCGACCCAGGTCGCGCCCTCCACCGACTTGCCGGGCTCCAGGTCCTTGTAGACGACGAAGAAGTGCTGGATCTCCAGCCGATCGAACTCGCCGAGGTGGTGGATGTCCCGCAGGTGCTCCTGGCGAGGGTCCTCGTAGGGAACGCACAGCACCTTGTCGTCGGCGCCTTTTTCGTCTTTCATCCGAAACATGCCGATCGCCCGGCATCGGATGAGGCATCCTGGGAAGGTGGGTTCTGGTACGAGCACCAAGGCGTCCAACGGGTCGTCGTCCTGCCCGAGGGTGCCTTCGATGAAACCATAGTCCGCTGGGTACTGCGTCGAGGTGAACAATGTGCGGTCCAGCCGGATCCGGCCGGTCGCATGATCGACCTCGTACTTGTTCCGGTGACCCTTAGGGATCTCAACCGTGACGTCGAAATCCATCTCGCCCCCTCGTCGCCCGCGCTGGCTACGGAAACAGAGCGGTACCGTCGCGCGGACGTTGCCCCGCCCGCACGTTCCGGCTGCCGCTCGTTGTGTGTACGCAAGTAGTGTCGCGTAGTCGGTTCGCCGCGTGGGAGGTGGGGCCAGTGGGGAGGGATGATTCACAGTCGGTGGGGACCTCGGATGTGCCAGTCACCCCTGTCAGCCCGGTCGTATCGCCCGAGAGTGAAGTTGATTTGACTCTGAGTGAAGGTGGGTCGGCGCCGATGTCCGCGATCCCCTCGGCCGAGAAGTCGGCGGAGAAGTCGGTCGAAAAGTCGGAGAAAGAGCCGGCCGAGAAACCGGGACAGGTGCCGGTCGACGTGCCGACTGAGACAGCTGCCGAGCAGCCGGAAGCGACGTCCGTCGAGAAGCAGGCCGCCGACGAGGCTCCGCCATCGACCGAACCAACCGATTCCGATCCACGAGTCGACTCGACTTCGGTGCGTACGCCAGCAGCAGACTCGGCGACGGAACAGCCGCCAGCTGACCCGGCGGCGACCGAAGAGCCGGTCTCCGCCGGGACCGCTGAAGCCGGGACCGCTGGAGCGGAAACCGCCGAAGCGGAAACCGCCGAAGCGGAAACCGCTGGAGCGGAAACCGCTGGAGCGGAAACCGCTGGAGCGGAAACCGCTGGAGCCGAGGAGACCGCGTCCAAGACGGCACCCGAGCCGGTGGTCGATACCGCGGTGTCACCGCCGCCACCGGACCACCCTGCGCGGACCGCGTCGCAGACGACGACAGATGAGTCGCCTGAGTCGCCGACGACGGATGAGAGGCACGAGCCGCCACCGCCACTGTCCGCCGCGCCGGCCGCCCCACCGGCTTCAGCCGCCACGCCACCGGCTCCGGTGTCACCGGCCACTGGCCGGGCCGCCGTGACCGGTCCAGGAAGCGGTATCGCTGGCCGAGCGACCGTCGCCCAGCCCGGAGCGGGACTCGGCACCGGTGCCACCCAACGCGGTCGGGCATCGGTCCCGGTACGCGGTACCGCTCGACCGGTCACGGTGCCGTCCGCCGCTCAACGGCCGCCGAGCGCCCCGGTCTCCCGGTCTGCGCCGGTGACACCGCCTGCGGCCCCCGTACCGCCTGCGGCCCCCGTAGCGCCTGCGGCCCCGCCCGCCGGCCGACCGCCCCGACCATCGCGGACCTCGTTGCTGGTCGCCCTGGTCACGGCGGCCCTCCTGCTGCTGGGCGGTACGACGGTCGTGGTGCTGCGGCCCGGGCCGGTGGCCGACTGGCTCGGCGCGGCACCGGCCAGCCCGAGTCCCAGCCCGTCCGTCGAACCAACCCCTGGGCCGGTGCTCGCTGGCTTCGCCACGGACGCCCCGATGCCGAGCCCCGCCCAGCTCGCCGACGTGTTGCCGCAGGTGCTCGCCGCATCGGGCCTCGGCAGCCGGGTGCACGTCTCGGTGCGGGACGTGGCGACCGGGACGGTGCTGTTCGGCGCGGGGCCGACCGTGCCGACCATGCCGGCGTCGACCACCAAACTGGTGACGGCGGTGACCGCACTGGCCGCCGTGGGACCGGCCCACCGGATCGCCACCCGGGTGGTCGCCGGTGCGGCACCCGGCGAGGTCGTCCTGGTGGGCGGGGGCGATCCGACCCTCGGCATCAACGAGACCGCCTTCTACCCGGGAGCGGCCCGGCTCGACGAGTTGGCGGCCAGCACCCGTGCCGCGCTCGGCGACGTCGCGCCGACCAAGGTGACGATCGACGCCACGCTCTTCACCGGCCCCGCCTTCGGCCCGGGCTGGGACGACGACATCCCGACCGGTGGCTACGCCGCCGCGATCACCGCGCTGATGGTCGACGGCGGGCGGTCCAACCCGACGGCCGGAAAGGGCTGGGCCCAGCGGTCCTCGGCGCCGGACCTGGCGGCCGGCCGCGCCTTCGCCCGCGCCCTCGGCCTGCCGCCCGAGGCGGTGACAGCGGCGCCGGCCGGATACACCGACCAACTCGCCGGGCCGACGGCCGACCCGTCCGGCGGTACCGGACCGGTCGCCGGAGCTCCGGGGCAGAACCCGACCGGGAACCCGGCACCCGGCGGTTCCGCGACGGCCGACCCGAGCGGCGGACCCGACACCGTACGACCTGGTTTGGAGCTCGCCCGAGTCGAGTCGCCGCCGATGGTCAGCCTGGTCGAGGTGATGTTGGCCGACAGCGACAACGTGGTGGCCGAGGCGCTGGCCCGGCAGGTCGCCATCGCCCGTGGCGAACCGGCGTCGTTCGCCGGCGCCGCCGCCGCGATGGACACCGTACTGGCCGAGATCGGGCTGGACGCCGACCAGAGCGACCTGCGCGACGGCAGCGGCCTGTCCCGGCTCAACCGGGTGTCACCGGCGTTGCTCACCGAGCTGATCGTGCTCGCCGGCGGCGGCAGCCGGCCCGAACTGACCAGCATCTTCTCCGGGCTGCCGGTGGCCGGCTGGTCCGGCACGCTACAAGGTCGATACCGGGGATCGGCCGACCCGGACCAGGCCGGCGCGGGCATGATCCGGGCCAAGACCGGTTCACTGTCCGGGGTCAACTCCCTGGCCGGTACGGTCACCACCGCCGACGGCAGACTTCTCGCGTTCGCGGTGCTCGCCGACGCGGTGCCGTTGTACATCGACGCCGCTCAAGCAGCGCTGGACCGGATAGCGGGCACGTTGGCGACCTGCGGCTGCCGCTGAGCGACAGCGGTGCACCGCTGTCGCTCAGCTGACTCGGGGCACCGCTGTCGCCGAGTGACGGCGGTAGCACCGCGCCGGAACTGGGCCGCTGCGCCGTACCAGGGCATGATCATCGGGGTCGACGGGCGCGGCGCGGGTACGGTGGGTCTCATGGCGCAGTTCGTGGACTGGGATCTGGCCGCCGCTACCGCCGGCGCGCTGAGCAAGTCGGGCCCGAAGGCATCTCTCGACGAGGCGACCGAGGTGGTGAACGAGCTTCGTCGACTGACCGACGAGGCGGCCGGGCACGTCGTCGCCTACACCGGGCTGCAGTCGCAGGTCGCGCACCCACCCGTACGGGTGGTCGACCGGCGGGACTGGGCCGCCGCCAACATCGCCGGACTCCGTGACGTCATCACCCCGCTGGTGTCCCGGGCGGCCGGCGACCGGCAACCCGGCGCGCTCACCGACGCGATCGGCTCCCGGGTCACTGGCGTGCAGGCCGGTACGGTGCTGGGCTACCTCTCCGGCCGGGTGCTCGGCCAGTACGAGGTCTTCTCCGGCGACCCCGGCCAGCTGTTGCTGGTCGCCCCCAACATCGTCGAGGTGGAGCGCAAGCTCCAGGCCGACCCCCGCGACTTCCGGCTCTGGGTCTGCCTGCACGAGGTGACCCACCGGACCCAGTTCACCGCCGTACCGTGGATGCGTGGCCACTTCCTCGGCCAGGTGCAGGCGTTCGTCGACGCCTCCCAGGCCGGCGGTGACCAGCTGGTCGACCGGATCCGCCGGGGGGTCAGCACGTTGGCCGACGCGATCCGGGATCCGGAGAGCCGGGCGAGTGTGCTGGACATCGTGCAGACACCCGCGCAACGGGCGGTCCTCGACCGGATGACCGCGTTGATGACCCTGCTCGAAGGGCACGCCGAGTTCGTAATGGACGGCGTCGGTCCCGAGGTCATCCCCACCGTCGAGCAGATCCGGGCCGGGTTCAACCGGCGTCGCGAAGCCGGCAATCCGCTGGAGAAGGCGATCCGCCGGCTGCTGGGCGTCGACGTCAAGATGCGCCAGTACGCCGAGGGGCGCAAGTTCGTCCACGGCGTCGTGGAACGGGTCGGCATGGCCGGCTTCAACAAGGTGTTCAGCTCACCGTTGACCCTGCCCCGGTTGGAGGAACTCGCCGACCCGGACGCCTGGGTGGCCCGGGTGCACGGTCCGGTTTCCGGGTCGACCCAGACGGTCGTCTGACCCGACCGGTGGCCAGACTCGCCCCTGCGGTGGCGGCGCTGCGTGTCGCGGTCCGCCGGACGCTGCGCGACTACTCCGGCCGTACGGTGCTGGTGGCCTGCTCGGGCGGCCCGGACTCGCTGGCGTTGGCGGCGACGGTCGCCTTCGTCGCGCCGCGCAGCGGGGTGCGTGCCGGCCTGGTGACAGTCGACCACGACCTGCAGCCCGGTTCGGCGGACCAGGCGCGGCGGGTCGCCGACTGGGCGGAACAGGCCGGTTTCGATCCGGTCGAGGCTGTCGCGGTGCGGGTGACCGGCGAGGGTGGTCCCGAGGCGGCGGCGCGGACGGCCCGTTACGCCGCGTTGGCGCAGGCGGCCCACCGGCACGGGGCCGACGCGGTGCTGCTCGGCCACACCCGCGACGATCAGGCCGAGACGGTGCTGCTGGCGCTGGCCCGTGGCGCCGGGCCCGCTGGCCTGTCCGGCATGCCGGCGGTACGCGAACACGACGGTGTCCGGATGGTCCGGCCGTTGCTGGCGGTGAGCCGGGCACAGACCAACGCCGTCTGCGCCGAGTTGGGGCTCACCGTGTGGGCCGATCCGCACAACGTCGACCCGACGTACGCCCGGGCGAGGGTCCGGGCCGACGTGCTGCCGACTCTGGTCGGCGCGCTGGGTGCCGGGGTGGTCGACAATCTCGCGCGTACCGCCGCGTTGCTGGCGGCCGACAACGCGGCGTTGGACGGGTTCGCGGCGGCCGCGCTGGACCAGGCCAGGTCCGACGGCGCCGGGTCCGGGATCGCCGTTTCGGTGCTCGCCGCGCACCCGAGCGCGGTCCGTACCCGCATGTTGCACCGCTGGGCTCGCGAGCTTGGCGCGCCCGGGTCGGCGTTGGCCGCCCGCCATATCGACGCCCTCGACGCGCTGGTGACCCGGTGGCGGGGGCAGAAGGCGGTGTATCTGCCGGGGGCGATCGAGGTGGTCCGCCGCGACGGCGTGCTGGTGGCGACCAGGGCGACCGGCGAGCCGGTGGCGATCGGCGAAGCGGTTGATCGGTCGGTGGCGGTCGGCGATACCGCCGGTCAGCCGGTCGCGAGTCGATCGCGGAAGGTGGTCCGGTAGGCCTGCGGGGTCGCGCCGACCCGCCGGCTGAAGTGATGTCGCATGGTCGCCGCGTCGCCGAATCCGCATCGGCTGGCGACCGCTTCGACGCCCAGAGCGGACTCCTCCAGCAGCCGTCGAGCGAGCAGCACCCGCTGTCCGGTCAGCCAGTCGTGCGGGGTGGTGCCGGTCTCCGCCCGGAACCGTCGGGCGAAGGTGCGTGGCGCCATGTGCGCACGGGCGGCCAGCTCGTCGACGTTGACCTGGCAGTCGAGGTTGGCGGTCAGCCAGCTCAGCACCGGTTCGAGTGAACTGGCCTGCGGGCCGCTCGGGATCGGTGTCTCGATGTACTGGGCCTGGCCGCCGTCCCGGTGTGGTGGCACCACCATGCGGCGGGCCAACTTGGTGGCAAGCGCGGAGCCCTGGTCCTGGCGGATCAGGTGCAGGCAGGCGTCGATCCCGGCGGCGGTGCCGGCGCTGGTGAGCAGGTTGCCGTCCTCGACGTAGAGCGAGTTGCACTGGACCCGGGCGAGTGGGTGGCGGCGGGCCAGCTCGTCGGCGTACTTCCAGTGGGTGGTGCAATCCCGGCCGTCGAGCAGGCCGGCGGCGCCGAGCACGAAGGCACCCGAACAGACGCTGAGGATCCGGGCGCCGCGCCGGTCGGCGGCGCGCAACGCGTCCAGCACGGCCGGCGGTACGACGGGCCGGGTGGTCGCCGCCGGCACCGCGACCAGGTCCGCGTCGGCCACCGGGTCGAGGTCAGCGGTCGGGGTGATGCCGAATCCCGAGGTGCTGCGTACCGGCTGGCCGTCGGCGGTGCAGACGTCGAACCGGTAGGCGGGGAAACCGTCGGCGGTGCGGTCGAGACCGAAGACCTCGCAGACCACGCCGAGCTCGAAGGCGGCGACGCCGTCGAGGGCGATCACCGCGACGGTACGGATCATGTCGACACCGCGACGGTACGAATCATGTCGACCAGGCTAGTCGAAGCGTGGCAGAAATTCGAGGGTCAGTGGCTTTTCTGCCACTGTCGGGCGCGGGAGCACGGACGCACACTGACTGTGACGTCCGGTGCGCACCGGCGGCAGAACCCGCAACCACCAGCGAAAAGGTGACAGCCGCCATGGAATTGTTCGTTGTTGTCCTGTTCTTCGTACTGCTCGGCGTGGCCTCCGCCGCCGGTCTGACCCGCGACAGCCGGGACTCCGCCGACTGGCGACCCAGCCGCGACGGTAGCCGCCAGCCCCGGTGACGGCCGGCCAGCCGGATACGGCAGGCTTAGGGCATGGCTGACGGCTCCTGGTACGACGCCGACATCGACCACGTGATCATCACCGAGGAACAGATCCGCGAGAAGACTGCGGAACTCGCCAAGCAGGTATCCACCGATTACGCCTCCGCTGGCGGCGGGCTGCTGCTGGTCTGCGTGCTCAAAGGCGCGGTCATGTTCATGGCCGACTTCGCCCGTGCGCTCGGCCGGCACGGTCCGCCCGTCGAGTTGGAATTCATGGCCGTCTCGTCGTACGGGCAGGGCACCACGTCCTCCGGTGTGGTGCGGATCCTCAAGGACCTCGAACGCGACGTCGCCGGCCGGCACGTCGTCGTGGTCGAAGACATCATCGACTCCGGTCTGACGCTGTCCTGGCTGCTCAAATACCTGGAATCGCGGTCCGCCGCGAGCGTCGAGGTGGTCGCCCTGTTCCGCAAGCCCGACGCGGTCAAGGTCCGGGTGCCGGTCCGGTACGTCGGCTTCGACATCCCGACCGAGTTCGTGGTCGGCTACGGGCTGGACTTCGCCGAACGCTACCGGGAACTGCCCTACGTCGGCGTCCTCAAGCCCGAGGTGTACGCCCGAGCCTGAGCCTGAGCTGCTCCCGACCGGACCCCTGACTCCGGTCCGGTACGCCGGTCCGTGGTGTCGGGTACGCCGACCGGTCCCTTCGGGGCGGTGCGTGTAGCTGAACTCGCCGGGACGTACAGTCCACTCTCAGGAAACAGCGCTACGGTATCGGGTGGTGCGGAGAGCAGTGACCGCATCGGCGAGGGACCCGTCCCGACCGGACCGACCGGCTCGCGGGCGCGCACCACGCCCCCACGGTGTACCTTCGAATGACCGTGGCGCGAGGTTGGCGCCTCGGGGTCGCTAACCAAGACGGTCAGAAACCTAGACGGTCAGAACGTCGATCAGGAGGGTCCGGGCGCTGCGGCGCTCGACATACGTATGGAACGTACGCGTTTCTTCCGCCGGCCGGTGGTCTGGATCATCCTGGTGATCATCGGTGCGATTGCGCTCAGCTCCTTCTTCACCAACGGCCCCAGCTACCACAAGGTGGACACCTCGGTGGCGCTGGCCCGGCTGGAGCAGGACGGCATCGCCAAGGCGATATTCCAGGACCGGGAGCAGACGCTCCGTCTCGATCTCGCGGAGCCGGAACAGTTCGGTGACACCGAGACCGACCGGATCGAGGCACAGTTCCCCTACGAGGTGGGCGCCGAGATCTGGGCCGACGTGCAGGCCGCCGAGGCCGCCGGCCGAATCGACGGCCCGGTGGAGGCCGAGGTCTCCTCGGACAGCATCTTCCTCACGCTGCTGGTCAACCTGCTGCCGATCGCGATCCTGGTGATCCTGCTGCTGCTGTTCATGTCGCAGATGCAGGGCGGCGGCTCCCGGGTGCTCAACTTCGGCAAGTCCAAGGCCAAGGTGATCACCAAGGACACGCCGAAGACCACCTTCGCCGACGTGGCCGGGTCCGAGGAGGCCGTCGAGGAGTTGCAGGAGATCAAGGACTTCCTGCAGAACCCGGCGAAGTACCAGGCGCTCGGTGCCAAGATCCCCAAGGGTGTGCTGCTGTTCGGCCCGCCCGGTACGGGTAAGACGCTGCTGGCCCGCGCGGTCGCCGGGGAGGCCGGGGTGCCGTTCTACTCGATCTCCGGTTCCGACTTCGTCGAGATGTTCGTCGGTGTCGGCG
Organism: Solwaraspora sp. WMMD406; assembly: GCF_029626025.1. Taxonomy (NCBI): domain Bacteria; kingdom Bacillati; phylum Actinomycetota; class Actinomycetes; order Micromonosporales; family Micromonosporaceae; genus Solwaraspora; species Solwaraspora sp. WMMD406. Next base: position 6,875,633 of record NZ_JARUBF010000001.1, on the reverse strand, counting down.
CCAGCCGGGTCCGGGACCTGTTCGAGCAGGCCAAGGCGAACGCTCCGGCGATCGTCTTCGTTGACGAGATCGACGCGGTCGGCCGGCACCGTGGCGCCGGCATGGGTGGCGGTCACGACGAGCGCGAGCAGACCCTCAACCAGCTGCTGGTCGAGATGGACGGGTTCGACACCAAGGGTGGCGTGATCCTGATCGCGGCCACCAACCGGCCCGACATCCTCGACCCGGCGCTGCTGCGTCCCGGTCGGTTCGACCGGCAGATCCCGGTCGACGCCCCCGACATGGAGGGCCGCAAGGCGATCCTGCGGGTGCATGCCCGGGGCAAGCCGTTCGCTCCCGACGTCGACCTCGACGCGGTGGCCCGGCGTACTCCCGGATTCAGCGGTGCCGACCTGGCCAACGTGATCAACGAGTCGGCGCTGCTGACTGCCCGGCAGGACGCCCGCGCGATCACCAACGAAGCCCTGGAGGAGTCGATCGACCGGGTGGTCGCCGGCCCGCAACGGCGGACCCGGGTGATGGGCGACAAGGAAAAGAAGATCACCGCCTACCACGAGGGCGGGCATGCCCTGGTGGCCTGGGCGCTGCCACACGCCGCGCCGGTGCACAAGGTGACCATCCTGTCCCGGGGCCGGTCGCTCGGCCACACCCTGGTGCTGCCGACCGAGGACAAGTACACCCAGACCCGGGCCGAGATGATCGACACCCTGGCCTACGCCCTCGGCGGCCGGGCGGCGGAGGAGCTGGTCTTCCACGAGCCCACCACCGGCGCCGGCAACGACATCGAAAAGGCCAGCGCGCTGGCCCGGGCGATGGTCACCCAGTACGGCATGAGCGCCAAACTCGGTGCGGTCAAGTACGGCACCAGCGGTGACGAGCCGTTCCTCGGCCGGACCATGGGCCACGAGCGGGACTACTCGGACACCGTCGCCGCCGAGATCGACGCCGAGGTACGGGCACTGATCGAGTTGGCGCACGACGAGGCCTGGGAGATCCTGGTCGAATACCGCGACGTGCTCGACAACATGGTGCTGGAGCTGATGGAGAAGGAGACACTCTCCACGGCCGACATGGCGCGGATCTGCGAGCGGGTGGTCAAGCGGCCGCCGATGGCACCGTTCAACGGCTTCGGCAAGCGTCAGCCGTCGACCGAGCCACCGGTGCTCACGCCGGCCGAGAAGCAGAGCCTCAACGTCCAGATGGCCACCGACGGTGCCCAGGCCCCGATCGGCGGCGGTTTGTCCGCCAACTCGGAGGGCACGTCCTGAACGGCCAGTCCCCGGCCAGCGCGTCGTCGACCGAACCGGACGACGACGCGCTGGACTACCTCGCCGCCCGCCTGATCAACGGCAGACTCAACGGCAGCCCTGTCGAAGGTGCTGTCGACCTGCCCAGGATCGAACGGGCGGTGCGGGAGATCCTCATCGCGGTGGGGGAGGATCCGGACCGGGACGGTCTGCTCAAGACCCCCGCCCGGGTCGCGCGGGCCTACGCCGAAATGCTCGCCGGCCTGCGCGCCGACCCCGCGCAGGTGCTGACCACCACCTTCGAGGCCGACCACGACGAGCTGGTGCTGGTGCGCGACATCCAGATGATGTCGCTCTGCGAACACCACATGCTCCCGTTCCGGGGTGTGGCGCACATCGGCTACATCCCCGGCGCCAACGGCCGGATCACCGGGCTGTCGAAGCTCGCCCGGCTCGTCGAGGTCTATGCCCGTCGCCTCCAGGTGCAGGAACGGCTCACCGCGCAGATCGCCGACATGTTGATGGACCGGTTGGAACCCCGGGGCGTGGTCACCGTGCTGGAGTGCGAGCACATGTGCATGGCCATGCGCGGCATCCAGAAGGCCGGTGCCAAGACGATCACGTCCGCCGTACGGGGCGTGTTTCAGCGGGACGCCAAGTCGCGGGCCGAGGCGATGAGCCTGATCATCCACGGCTGAACCGGATCGTTGGGTCGGTCGCCGGGTCGCCAGGGTCGCCGGGTGTGAGCGGGTCAGCGGGTCAGCCCGACGATGACGGACAGTACGCAGGTCAGCAGCAGCGGAGCGGCGCACGCGGCCGCGCCGACCAGGGGCGTACGGTCGACCCGCTGGCCGGGTACGGCGAAGACGAAGCCCACCGCCAGCCAGCCGAGTACGAACGCGGCCAGCGGCATGATCAGACCGCAGCCGAGCACGTAGCCGAGCGGGGCACTGGCGCCGGCCGCGACGAACAAGGCAATCTGGATCACCAGCACGATCACCGCGAACGGTCCGTAGACCAGCAGGTTGCGCAGCCACACCGGATGTCCGCTCGGTGCCGACGGCGTGACCGACCAGCCGGCGGATGGCCCAGCCGGCGGTCCGGCCGGCCACCCGGCCAACGCTGCGGTCGCGGCGTCGACCTCGGCGACGGCACGCTCGATGGCGGATCGCCGGGCCGCGGCGCCGCCGGCCTGGAGCGCTGCCTGGCGCGCGGCGACTTCCGACGGCGTCGGATCGAGCGCGACCGCCGGTACGCCGAACCCGAGCAGCCGTTGCCGCCCGGCGGCGAGCCTCTCGCCGATGCCGGACAGGTCATCGGTGACGTCGGCCGGCAGACCGCCCGCGTGCCCGGTCGGCGGGCTGTCCACCGGCCCCGGTGGGCTGCTGGGGTGCCCCGGCGGGCTGCTGGGGTGCCCCGGCGGGTTGGCCCGGAATGGCGGCTGTCGGAGCCGGGCGAGCCGGCGGGCCGCCGCCGCGTACTTTGCCCAGTCGGTCGAGCTGGTCGCATCGGTCGAGCTGGTCGCATCGGTCGCGTCGGCGGGGATCACCGTACCTCCCGTTCAGGACCGGCCGCCGCTATCGGACGAAACGGAACGAAGACTGTGCGTCGGTCGGTCTGACCGTCGTACAGCAGGCCGCGCTGATCACGCGGACGCCACCGGGGCAGCCGATCGGCGGCCCCGGGCTGGCCGGCCGCCGGCTCCACCGTCAGGTCGAGCAGCACGATGCCGGCGATCAACTCTGGACTGGGGCCGAGGAACGCGGCGAACGCGGCTTCCTGCTGCCAGCAGGAGAGCAGATGGATGCCCCGGGCCGGCCCGGAATCCAGCAGGTTACGCAGCCGGGCCGAAGCGGGTCCCCCGAGTTCCAGCACGTCGGCCGTTGCGACGACCAGGTACGCCGGCCCGGTCGCGTCCCCCAACGCGCGCAAGATGTCCAGATCCACCACCTCGGTCGGCTGCCGGCCGCCGACCAGTGCGGCCAGTGCGGCCAGCTGCGCCTGATCGTGCTCGCCGAAGGAGACGAACAGCAGGCGGGCGGAACCGGGCGGATGGTGTGCCGCCAGGCTGAGTACTGCCGTGGCCAGCAGGTCGGTCGTCCGGTCGTGGGAGCCGAAGATGGCCAGGTGCCGTCCGGGGGCACGTTCGAACCGGAACTCCGCCGGCCGTCGCGGCACTTCGACGGCCTCACCGAGCAGACAGACCGGTGGATCGATAGCGCCGGCCGGATCGTCGACGCTGGCCGGTTCGGTGGTCCCGGCCGGTTCGGTGGTCCCGGTCAGCGCTTGCTGGTAGCCGGCTTCCGAGACCAGATCGGGCTGCCGGTATCCGGCGAAGACCTGCGGCGGTCGGGCCGACGTGTCCCGGTGGGACCAGATCAGTTGACGCAGCCGGGTCGCCCCGGGCAGATCGGCGTACGGGTCCGGGAAACTCACGGTACGTTCGTGACCCCGGACGGCACCCCGGGGCCCGCCAAGCCCGCCAGCGGTGTTGACGACCGCCCGACCCACTGGTAGGCCGACCGCCGAGTCGTTGTTCGGCTCCAGCAGCCAGTCCCCACCGGGCAGCGCCACCCGTACCGGGAACTGACTCGCCAGGGACTCGCCGCGCCACCACCAGCCGGCGGCGGCGCCGTCCGGCGGTGGGCGGCCACCCGGGTCGCCGCCCGAGTCGGCGAGCAGGAGATGTATGCCGCAGCCCCGGCCGCTGCGGGCGATGCGCTGCAGCAGTTCGAGCGCCTCGGCGGCGGTGCTCGCGGCCGGATCGAACAACGGGGCCGGATCCTTGATCACACCGAGGATTCGGCCGATGTCGACGGCCGCTGCGAGTTCGGCGAACGTGTTCGTGCCGTTGCGGCCGGCCAGCCAGGCGCGTCGGTCGATCTCGGCGGCGAGCAGCCGGAGCACGGACAGCGCGTACTCCGGGTCGGCCTCGACCCCGGCCGTGGCCACGTGCGGCAGCCAGGCCGGGTCGGCGTCGGTGGGCAGCAGCCCGGCGAAGGACTCCCCGGGCGACAGGTCCACCAGGTGTACGGCGAGCTCCGCCGGCCGGTGCCGGACGGCGAGCCCGTACAGCACGGTGGTGACGAACTCGTCGACGCCCGCCCCGGCCCGCCCCGCGACCAGCCAGTGCGGGGTGAGGTCGTTGAATCTGAGCACCACCTGCCGGTGCCCGTCGAAGCCGGCGCCGGCGGACAGTCCGTCGGCGGTGGACTCGGTCCACAACTGCGTCGCCGGGTCGGGAAGCGAGTCGGCCAGGGTCGGGCGGGCCCCGGTGTCGACCGCCGCCGCCAGTTCGGCCCCGACCTGGTCGATCAGCTGCTGCGGTGGCCCGGCGTCCAGGTACGTCGGCGCGTGCAGCCCGCCCGGTTGGCCGGCCGCCACCGCCGATTGATCGGTGAAGCTCTCCCCGGGCGGGTCGCCGACCAGCACGTGCGGGTTCCGCAGCCGAATGGTGGTGCCGCGCGGCAGTTCGGCGCGGGACTGCTCGGGAGTCAACGGTGGTGGCGGCCAGCCGGCGACCACTAGGTGCAGGCCGTGTTCCGGGCCGACCTGGGCCAGCCGGGCGATGCGGTGGAGGTCGCCGCCATCGGTCGACTCCGGCAGGGAGGCGATCAGCAGGACCAGGAAGCGTCCCTGCCGGTGGTGGCGGCTCACCATCGGCCGGGCGGGCCGGATCCACTGTTCGGCTTCGGCCAGCGCGGTGCGCAGCCCGACGAGTTCGGTGGCCGCCGGGCGCAGCACACCGGTGTCGATCAGCCGCTGGAACGGCGCGAGCACACCCTGGCGGGCCGTCGCGATGCCGTCTACGGTCCGCACCACCAGCCGTCGCTGCGGTACGGCGGCCAGCAGCCTCAGCAGTGTGGCACGCAGTAGCCCGGCCACCCGCCGGTCCCGTACGTCGCCGTCGATCGCCAGATGTCCTGCTCCGAGGAACGGCACGACGACCGGGAACCGGGCGTCGTCGAGTGGCTGTGCGATGCCGATCCGCAGGTAGCCGATGTGTTCCAGGTCGCCGAGCGGCATGGCGGGGGTCTGCGCGTCGAGTGGCGCGCCCCACCAGCCGGGTGCCAGCCGGGCGGCGAGGCTGCGGAGTTGTTCGGCGATCTCGTGCTGGTTCGAGGCGATGGCGGTGCCGCCGCCGGCGGCGGCACCGGCGGGGGCGAGGCGTCCGGTCGACTCGAGCCCGAGTGCGGCGGCCGTGGCGGCGGCGGACCGGTGCAGTGTGGCCGCGCGCTCCAGGTCCGTGCCCATCGTGATCACCCGCTCACCGCGCGACTGGACGCCCGTCGAGCTCGGGCGTCGGTTGAGTTCAGCCCTGAGACGGTATCCCAGCGGTCTGACGGCTCGCGGCGGGCAACCGACGTTTGGTCAATGATCAAGACCCGCCAGGGTACTTCGCCGGATATGTGACCAATGAGGACGTCGCTCGACTATTCAGTCTCATGTTGAGGACGGATACTGTCGAAGGGTGGAGCAGACGCGACCGGCGACCCCCGTACGCCGGGGTCGGGTGCCCCGGCAGCGGACCGCTCCGGGCGTCGTGCCGCCGACGGCCGTCCCGCCCGGCCGGCGGTTGCGCCTGGCGCTGGTGTTGGCCGCCGGCGTCACCGTGTTGCTCTGCCTGGGCGGTGCCGGGGTCGCCTTCGTCCTCTACGCCAACGTCACTGCCCCCGATCGGGGCACCCCGGAGTCGGCCGTACTGAACTTCCTCGACGCGCACCTGCTGCAACGCGACGACGCGCTCGCCGGCCAGTATGTCTGCGCGCGGCCGTCGCTGGACGCGATCGACGACTACCGGTCCGCCATCGTCGAGTGGGAGCGCCGTCGGAACGCGCCGGCGGTGATGTCGATCGGGCAGATCACCACCGACCTGACGACCGAGGACGCGGCGACCTCCGTCGTCACCATCGAACGCCGGATGGGTTCCGGCGGGATCATCAACCGGTCGATCGACCGCTGGCGGTTCGGCACGGTGGACGAGGACGGCTGGCGGGTCTGCGCGGCCGAGCGACTGGACTGACGTCCGGTCCGCTGGACTGACGTCCGGTCCGCGTCGCTCGACCCCAGAGCACCGCGTCACTCGACCGTCCGGCCCACGTCACTCGACCCAGAGCAGATGGACCGGAAGTTCGATCGTCTCCGGCGGTGTGCCGGTCCAGACCCAGCGGTACCACGCCAGTTCCTGGGCGGCCCGGACACAGATGTCACCGTCCGCGCCGGTGTGCAGCTCGGTCACCGCCCGCAGATCACGCTGTTCCATCCCGTCGTCCATGTGCACCAGACGGCGCCCGGTGAGCGGGCCGGCGTCGACCACCGGCACCGGGAACAGCGGCGCCGGAGCGTCCAACGACACCAGCCGGGACAGCACGTCGTCGCGGACCGGCGCGGTCAGCGTGTCGTCGGTGCGCTCCACCCAGACCCGGTCCGCCGGCACCAGCGGCGCGAACACCTCGACGTCCTCGGACTCCGCCCGGTACCACTCCTGCTCAGGCAAGACCGGAACGTAGGTCCGGCTGCGCTGCACCACCTTCTCGTCGCCGCGCAGATCGCCCCGCCAACCGGTGCCGGGCAGCCCGATCCGCAGCCGCTTCCCGCGTAGCTCCCGTTCGGCCGCGGCCGGGACCAGGGCCACCGGCCGAGGCGGTCGAGGTGCCCAGTCGGGCTGGTCCGCGAAGGGATCCGGCATCGGTTCCGGGCTCACCGCAGTTCACCTCCACCTCGGTCAACCGCTTTCACCGAGCGGTGCGCCGCGTTCCCGCATGAACGGCACCGGGTCGACAGCTCCATGGCTGCTGCGGTCGCCGCCCACGTGCACCTCGTAGTGCAGGTGTGGGCCGGACGAGTTGCCGCTGGAGCCGACCTTGCCGATGACCTGCCCGGCGTCGACTTGGTCGCCTTCGGCCACGTCCGGCCGGCTGACCATGTGACAGTATCTCGTGATCACCTGGTCGGCGTGCAGGATGTCGACGAACCAGCCGCAGCCACCCTTGCGGGGCGAGCCGTCGACGTTGCAGTCGAGCCTGCCGAACTGGTCGGGGTCGCACCGCGAGACGATCACCCGGCCCGCCGACGCCGCCCGGATCAGCACCCCCTTCGGCTGGGCGATGTCCACCCCGTTATGTCCGGGTCGGGAGTTGGTCCGGAAGCCGGAGCCGACGTTGCCCGGTACCGGCCGGGTCCACCCGGAGGCGGCGATCTCGCCGTCGCCGGCGCACCGCAGCCCGTCCGGGCCGACGACCGCCCGGGCCGCCCCGTCGGTGAGGACGTTGACGATCCTGGTCGCCAGCGGCTCGTGCTTGGCGTACGCGTCCGGGAAGGCGCTGACCTGCACCCGTTGCGCGGCCGCGGTGAGCGTCATCGTCTCCCAGCCGTCGACGGTGAGCAGCTTGTCGTAGAACTTCCGCGACGAGTACGCCGGGTCCTGGAGTTGTTCCGGCGTACCCCAGCCCTGGCTGGGACGCTGCTGGAACAGCCCGACCGAGTCGTGGTCGTTGCGGGAACCGAGATGGCCGAGGTTGCGCAGGGTGGACTCCTGCATCGCGGTGGCGACCGCGATCACCCAGCCCCGGGGCGAGACGGACATCTCGGCGCCGACGTTGATGATGACGGCCGCGTTGCCAAGCTGCTCCGGACCGTACGGGCCGATCCGGAAGTCGATGTCGTCGGCCCGGACCGGACCCTCCCGACCACAGCCGAAGGCGCGGAACAACGCCGACTGGTCCGGCTCGTCGTCGGTGAACAGGACCGCGCCGATCCCACCGGTGCAGCAGAGCAGCACCAGGGTCGCGGTCAGGGCCAAGGTGAGGGCGACGTGCCGGGCGGCGCGGGACCGGACGCTCGGCGGCGGGGCGGTCAACCTCGCTCCCAGTCGACGCCGTCGACCAGCCAGTGCCCGTCCGGGCCGCTGAGTCGCAACCGTAGCTTGCCGGAGTCCACCTCGATCACCACCTCGACCAGGTTCGTCGCGTAGGGAATCAGCGCCGGTTCGCCGGTCAGCCGTTCGGCGGGCACCACGACCGGATCGACCCCGGTCAGCTTGTCCGCCAGGTCGTCGGTCATGTACGGGCGCAGCCCGGCGTGCCACCGGTCCGGGTCGAGAGAGCGGTCGATCCAGGCGGTGGCGAACGCCAACGCGACCGCCTCCGGCCGGTCCGCGTCGGCGGCGGTGACCGGCTCGGGCTCCGGCCGCAGCGACTGGATGCCGTCGTCACCCTCGGTCGGGTCGACGGTCAGCGCCGGTCCCGGCGCGGGGTCACCCAGAACCGTTCCAGTGGTGCCGCCGACCTGCCCGGCCACCTGTCCGACCCCGACCACGCTGACCACCACGACCAGCAGCAGGACCGCGAACCCGAGCCGGGACCGGAAGAGGAACCGGACGGCGAAGGCGATGATCGCTTTCATGTGACGTCACCGTGCCTCGGACCGGATCCGGGGCGCCGGTGCCTCGTCCCGCTTGCGGGCGCTGTCCGGGCGGTAGACGGCGTACTGCTGTTCCTCCGCCGGCACGTCGGGTGGGGTCCAGGTCGGCGACCGGCGCGGGCGACTCGCCGGCCGGGTCGTCGCCGGTTCGGGGGCCGGGTCGGTGCCCGACTCGCGCCCGTCCGGGCGTTCCCGAGCCGGCGCGGTCGTCGTCTCCTCGGTGCGCGGCCGGTCGCTGCTCGGGTCCTCCAGCCGGGCTTCGGGACGCACCGTGGACTGCGAGGTCACCGTGACGCCCTGCCGATCCTTGGACTTCACCACGACCTGTTCGGGCTCGCGGCTCTCACGGGTCTCCCGGCTCCCCCGGAAGTAGCGGATGTGCCAGGAGTTGCCGCCGCTGCGATCCGAGCCGCCGCCCAGGTCGGTGATCCGGCGGTACGGGCGCAGCAGCAGCCAGCCCACCATCCCGCACAGCCAGATCAGCACCACCTGCAGCCAGCCGGGCAGGGTCGGCGTACTCATGATCAGGTCGACGGCGAAGAGGTAGACGGCGGCGCCGGTGCCGAAGATCGCGATGTTGAAGATCGCGGCGACGACCGCGTTGCCGAGCCGGCGCATCCCGGCGCCGGCCGGGCGGAGCAGGCCGATGGTGCCGAGGATCGGCGCGGCCACCACGACCCACCGGAACAGCAGGAAGCCGAGCAGCACCAGCAGCGAGGCGGCGAGGTCGAACATCGCGAACATGACCGCCGCGAAGATCGCGATCAGTCCGGTGCCGACCCGGTCCATGTCCCGGACGCCCTGCAGGTGCTCGTAGGCTTCCGGGTCCTCGGTGCGGATCTGCTCGGCGACCACCATCCACTGCCGGTTCTTCTGCGCGATGATCGCCTCGCGCCGCTCCGGGTCGGCCCGAATGGTCTCGATCTCGAACCAGCTGAACGCCTGGGCGTCGTAGAGGGCGTAGCCGTACTTCTGCGCGGTGGGGCTGTCTGCCGATCCGAGCACCCCGCGTAGCCAGTTGCGGTACAGCATCGACGACGTGATGGTGTCGCTGGCCCGTACCGCCGGCGGGCGCTGGTCGGCACACTGCTCTTCGTCCTCGTCGAGGCAGTCCTCCGCCGGAAGCTCGACGGCCCGGGGACCGACCGCCTCGTGGACCACGCCCAGGGTGCTGGTCAGCGCGCCGTCGGCGAGGTTCGCCGAGCGGACCGGCCAGGCGGCGATCGCCGTCACCACCACCATGATCAGGACCGCCCAGCCGGCCGTGGTGATCATGTTGCTCATGTCCGACTGACGGGACCGCCAGATCAGGTAGAGCCCGACCACACAGATCGTGATCAGGCCGAAGACGGTGAACACCTCTTCGTAGATGGCGGTGGTGGCCTGCTCCACCAGCGGATCGGCCCAGGCGTACATGGTGCCGGGATCCCAGGCCCGCTCCCGGATCGCGTTGGACGCGCCGATGATCGCGGTGGCGACCATCATCTCGAAGTTGGCGACGCCGTTGAACGCGCTGACGTCGGCGTTGACCACCCCGGACGCGCAGCCGCCGTCCAGGTCGTAGGTCGGAAACCGGTAGCCGGCGTACCCGTAGGTGGTGTACAGCCCGATCGGGCCGTCGACCTGTTCCGGCTGGGTGGCGAACCAGCCGCCGAAGCCGGAGTCGGGGGCGCTGGGCGCGGGTGGCTTCAGGCACTGCGCGCGGGCCGCGCTGACCCCCTGCAACCGATCCAGGCAGGACCGGAAGTCGGCCTGCCAGGCCTCGACCGAGCAGAGATCGTTCGCCGCCTGTGCCGGCAGCGGCCCGATCGGCGCGGCCTGGGCCGGGGCGGCGGCCAGCATCGGCCAGGAGATGCTCGCCACGGCGGTGACCAGGACGGCGAGTACGAGTGCGGCGCACCGGTTCGCGGTCCTTGCCATGTCACACCTCCAGGTCGCTCAGCGCGGACGGCAGACCGGCCGGGGCCGCCTGGGGTGTTCCCGGCGTGGTGTCCAGATGGTCGAGCAGGCCGTCGACGTAGGAGACGTCCACCCGTACCTTCTGCACCCGTCCGTCGACGTCGCGCATGATGAACTCCCGGAAGCCGAGCCGACTCGCCGATGAGCTGTCCACGCTGGACAACGAGGCGAGCGTCGCTTCGTAACCGTCGTCGACCGGCACCCGCAGCAGCCGCAGCGCCTCGGCGGCGATCTCCTGGTCCTCGGCGATCCGGCCGACGAAGACGGTGGAGACCAGGTTCTGCACGTCCAGGCCGAGGATGTCCTTCGGGTTCTGCGACGAGACCAGCGCGGCCAGGTTCCACTTCCGGGAGTCGCGGGCCAGCCGGACCAGGAACGACCGGCCGGACCGCCAGCCCTCCATGAAGTGCGCCTCGTCCAGGCCGACCAGTTTGCGTGACCCCATGGAGCCGCCGTAGCAGCGCCGTACCGCCAGCCGGTGCGCGGTGTGCAGCATCGGCAGCGCGAGCGCCTCCTCGGCCGACCAGTACTCTCGTTCGATCTTCAGGTCGGGCAGCCGCAGCCCGGCCATGGTGATCACGGTCAGCGCGGCGTCCGCGCCGAGCAGGCCTGGCTCCGGCGAGCCGAAGAACAGCAGCGCCAGCGGCATCTCGGCGGTGTCGAGCAGCAGGTTCGCCAGTTCCCGACCGTCGTCGTCGAGCCCGTTGAGGCAGGCCACCACGTCGTCGAGGGTGGACGTCTCCTCGGCGGGCACCTGCCGGACCGCGTGTCGCAGCAGCGTCGCGGTCGACGACTCCCGGGCGACCTGCGGCGGCACCAGCATCATGCAGATGTCCTGGACCAGCATCCGGCGTTCGGCGCGGGAGTTGGAGACGGCGATCTCGTACTCCCGGTCGCCGGCCGTGCCGGCCGCGAACTCGGTCCGGATCGGGGTCGGAATCAGCGAGTACGGCGCCAGCGTGCCCTGTTCCGAACCGGTCAGGTTCAACACCCGCGAGTACGGCCGCAGCTCCGGCATCGCGCACAGCCGGGCCAGCGGACCGGACGGGTCGAGCAGAGTGACCTGCACACCCCGGCGGGCCGCCAGGTAGCCGAGCGCGCCGAGCAGCGTCGACTTGCCACCGCCGGGTTCGGCGACGAAGACCGCGAGCCCTGATCGTTCCCGGACCTCCATCGGAAAGTGCAGGTCGAGGAAGACCGGCCGGCGGCAGGTGCCGGCGGTCCGTCCGATCAGGTCGCCGCGCCGGTCGCCGACGGTCGAGGCCGCCTGGGGCAGCGCGGCGGCCAGCAACTTGACCGGCATCCGTCGGATGTAGCCGGTGTTGGCCACCGGCTCACCCGGGATGAACTCCCGGGCCAGCCAGTCCTGGTTCTTGGGGTGCTGCAGGGAGATGCGCATCTCCCGGGAGTAGAGCTGGATCAGCCGCCGGGCCCGTTCGAGGCATTCCTCGCGGGTACGCCCACCGACCGCGACTCGGTGCCACCCGTGGGCGCGGGCCGATTCGACCGGCAGCCCGGTGGTCATCTCGTCGCCGATGTGCAGCGCCCGTTTGGCCAGCCGCTCCAGCTCGGGTGGGGCGTCGATGCCGTGTTCGGCGTAGTCGAGCTGCTGGGAGCGGATCATCCGCAGCCGGTGTTCGAGATTACGGAACGAGTCGGTCGAGCCGAGCAGGTCGACCCGGGAGGAGAGTTCCATCGGCCAGGGCAGGCGTTCGTGGAAGTGCATCCACGGCTCGTGCCGTTCGGGGATCTCCAGTGGCTCCATCCGGCCGACCGCCAGTACGGCGACGTGGCGTTCCTCGCCGGTCATCCGGTTGACCAGCTTCAGCGTGGAGCCGTACGGGGTGCGGTAGCGCTCGATCTGTTCGGTGAGGGCGAGCAGGTCACCACGGTCCCAGTTGCCGTCGCGGACCGGCGAAAGCATGGTCGGCGGGGCCATGCAGAGCGCGACCGAGCGGTAGAGCAGCCATTCGAGTTCTCCGGCGGTGACCCGCCGGCCGCGCATCCCGAAGGCGCCCAGCACCTCGTCGAACTGTTCGACCATCCGACCGAGCCGGCGGCGTTCGCTTTCGGCCACGCCTCGGCCGAAGACCCGCAGTACGCGTTCGGTCAGGGAGTCGCCCAGGGACCGGCGGGCGAAGGTGATGCCCAGGTAGGTCTGTCCTTCGGCGTGGTTGACCGACATCAGGTGCCGCTGGGCGGCGACCAGATGGTCCGACCAGGAGGCGGCACCGGGCACCTGGGGCAGCGGGCTGCCGGTGAGCGAGTCGATCGTGCGGGCCCATTCGTCGGCCGGGAACGGCCGGGTGGTGCGGCGCAGATGCAGGCGGAAGCCGGAGAGCCCGGCGTACTGCTCGGAGATGGCCGACAGCAGCACCTCCCGCTCGGCGTCCGGCCGGAACGCCCAGCGCACTTCCGGTAGCCAGTACCAGGCGGTGACGGTGTTGGGGGTGAACGTCAGGTGGCCGGCGATCTCGGTGATGGCCAGCTCCGCCGCCGGGTCCCGGTCGGTGAACTTGACCTTCGGGGCTTTGATCGGCGCGGGTTTGATCGGCTTGCCGGCCTCGGCCCTGGCCCGCCGACTCGCCCGCTTGTCCCGGATCGTGACCGACGACGTCTCCCGGGCCTTGGCCGCCCGCTTGTCCCGGTCTCTGGCTGGTGGCGCCGGGTCGGTACCCGCCCGGTCCTGCGGAGGCAGGTCGGCGGTCGTCCGGGCGGCGGCCGGTGCCGGGCGGTCGAGGTACTCGGGGTGGTCGAAGCGGTCGATCCCCGGTGGGGTCGACAGTGGCCGTACGGCGGGCCGGGTGGGCGCCGGAGCCGGGGTGGCCGGGTCGACCGGGTATGCCGCCGGAGCAGGTCCGCCCGGGTGTTCGCCGGCGAGCGTCGGTCCCGCCGGGTGGGCGGCGGCGGTCTGCGTCGGATGTCCGGTGATGTCGGCGGCGTTCTCGGTGCGCTGCGGCGGTGCGGTCCGCCGCATGGCGCGTTCGGCGCGTTCGGCGGGTGGGTGCTGCTCGGATTCGTGCTGCGCGGATTCGTGTTGCGCGGGTGGGCGCTGTGCGGGTGGTGCTGCGGCGTCGGCCGGAAACCGTTCGGCGGGTGACGGGAACGCCGGCTCCGCCAGGTCACTGCCGTCTCGGTGTGCGGAGACACCGGATGCCGGGAAGCCGGAAGCCGGTGAAGCGGCGAGTGGCGGCCCGGATGCCGGGGCACCGGAATCGGCGCTGGTGACGGGTCGGGTGCCGGGCCGCGTGGTCAGGTCAGTCGCAGGATGAGGCATCGAGTGGCCGACCCGTGGTCCGGGCGGTGCGCCGTCCGGTCGCTGACGGGAGGCGGCGGGGAAATTGGACGACACTGCCCCGTTGCCGTTGCCGTTGCCGTTGCCGTTGCCGTTGCCGTTGCCGTTGCCGGCGGCCGGGTCGGGCACCGGTCCGGCCTGGCGTGGGGGCGAGGGCGGCGCAGGCCGAACCGGTGGCGGTTCGGACGCGCTGGCTTCGCGCGCGCTGGCCTCGGGTGTGCTGACCTCGCGCGGGCTGGGTTCCGGCGGGCGGATGGCGGCCCGGGTGGGTGGTCCGCCGACGGCCCGTGGGGCGCGGGACGCCGTACCACCTGGGTTGGTTCCGGCGAACAGGTCGAGGAAAGGCGAGTCGATGTCGGTCGGATCGTTGGTACGACCCGATCGTGGCCCGGGGACCGGTCCTGCCCCGGTGGTGGGCTGCGGGGTCGGCGCGGTGCGGGCGGCGCGGGCGTTTTGCGGTGCTTGGAACACGGCGACCGCACCGTGGCGAGGGCTGGTCACCAGCTCGGCCTCGGCCGCCGACTCGTCCTCCGGCTCGGAGGAATGGTAGTCGATCGGTTGCTTAACGTTACCGCTGTTGCCGCCCGGTTGACCGGCCGGGCGAGCGGAGCCCGGCGGGAATGATCGGCTCATGCCATCGCCTCGCCGGAGCGGCCGTCGCGGTGGTCGCCGGGGTGTGGGCGCGCGGCGGTGGTGCCGCCGGTCCCGTGGGCTCCCGGCCGGGCGATCGGGGTGCGGGTCATGCCAGCTCCTCCCGGATCCTGATGTGGCTGGCGACGAGGCGCGGATCCCGCTGTTCGGTAGCGGGCTCCCGGGTGCGGCGCCAGTCGGTGAGGGCGGTCCGGACGACCATTCGCGCTGGCCGGTCCGGATCCACGTACCGGAAGATGAACGACGTCGTGACGATCGCCAGCGCGATCTCCCAGGCGGGGAAGAGCTCCACGTTGAAGGTGAAGAGCCAGTGCACGAACATGTAGAACGGGACCAACAGGATGAAAACCCCGTACTGCGCATACGGCAGGTGGATCGGCAACGTGTAGCCGGGCGGGCCGAGGTAGACCAGGCGAGCCCGGTAGATGTCGTCGTCGGTACGCAGCCGCATCTCGTGCCCCGCGCTCTATTCGAACATCAGATTGATCAGATAATCGCCGACGAAGAAGAGCGTCGCTGCTCCGGCGATGAACGCCAAACCCACGATCGCGATCGCGGAGCTGGTCAGCACTTTGGAGATCTCGCCCTTGCTGGCTCGTCCGATGAAGATCACGCCGAGCACGGCGAGCAGGATCGGTGCGACCTTGCTGGCGAGAAAGGAGACGACGCCCTCGGTGTTGAAACCGGTCGGGGTGTCCGGCTCGGGCTCGCCCGCTGGCGCGGCCAGTACGGCCGCCGCGTCGATGACGGACGCCATCGCGTCGCGGGCTGTTTCGACGAGCGCTATGTCGATCATTGGGAACCTCCCCGGTGTGCGGCCGGCCTGGCCGGGGCACGTCAGTGGTCGCGCTTCGCGGACGGTCGGGTCACGCCGCGAAGTTGACCCTGCGTCTGCCTGTCACCGCGTAAGGTGACGTTTTATGGGCTTAATGTCCAACTTCGGCCCTTCTCTTCGACCTTCGGCCTCACTGCCCGCCCGCAAATGCAAAGCGTACGGGCCACCCCTGTCTGGTACAAGCTGCCTGGAACCTGACCGGCGGCGCCCCGGTGGGGCCGTTGTCTGGTTCGAGAGTACCCAGCCGTGGACCCGCCGCCGGCCCACCGCGGGGCGGTCCGACCGGCCTCGCCCGGACCGCCGACGCCACCCGTCGGTACGGTCTAGTCGTGACGGAACTGCTGCGGGGGACCCGGCCAGTCGTGATGGGCGTGCTCAACGTCACCCCCGACTCCTTCTCCGATGGTGGCCGCTACGCCGACCTCGACGCCGCCGTCGAGCACGGGGTACGCCTGTACCAGGAAGGCGCCGACCTGATCGACGTCGGCGGCGAGTCCACCCGACCCGGCGCGGTGCGCGTCGACGCCGAAACCGAATCCGCGCGGGTGCTGCCGGTCGTCCGGGCATTGGCCGCCGCCGGTGTGCCGATGAGCATCGACACCACGCGGTCGGCGGTCGCCGACGCCGCGTTGGCCGCTGGCGCCTCGGTGGTGAACGACGTCTCCGGCGGACTTGCCGACCCACTCATGCGTACGGTGGTCGCGGCGGCCGGCTGCCCCTGGATCTTGATGCACTGGCGCGGCCACTCCGACCGGATGCAGGACCTGGCCCACTACCACGACGTCGTCGGCGAGGTCCGCACCGAGCTGGCCGCCCGGGTCGACGACGCGCTCGCCGCCGGAGTAGCCGCCGACAAGATCATCGTTGACCCGGGCATCGGCTTCGCCAAACGACCCGAACACAACTGGCGACTCACCGCCAACCTGTCCGATCTGATCAGCCTCGGCTACCCGGTGCTCTTCGCCGCCAGCCGCAAGTCCTACCTGGGCCGGCTGCTCACCGATGCGGCCGGCACGCCGCGCCCGGTCGATCAACGGGCCGCGGCCACCATCGCGACCAGTGTGCTCGCCGTCGCGGCCGGCGCATGGGGGGTACGGGTGCACGACGTGCGGGACACCGTCGACGCGCTGGCTGTCTGGCAGGCCAGCGGCAGTCCCCGGGTCGGGCCCGCCGAGAGCGACGGAGGACACCGTTGACCGACCAGAGCCAGCCGACGAGCGATCCGATCACCTCGGCGAGCGACCAGATTCAGCTGACCGGCCTGCGGGCGTTCGGCCGGCACGGTGTCTACCCGGCCGAACGCGCCACCGGCCAGGACTTCGTCGTCGACGTGACGCTGGAGCTGGACCTGGCTCCGGCCGCCGTCACCGACCAGGTCGAACGAACCGTGCACTACGGCGAGTTGGCCGGCCGGATCGTCGAGATCGTCGAAGGCCCACCGGTGAACCTGATCGAGACCCTGGCCGACCGGATCGCCACCGCCTGCCTGGCCGACGACCGGGTCTGGACGGCCCGCGTCACCGTCCACAAGCCGCAGGCACCGATCCCGCACGACTTCACCGACGTGTCCGTCACGCTCACCCGGAGCCGTACGTGAGTCAGGCCGTACTCGCCCTGGGCAGCAATCTCGGCGACCGCCACGCGCGGCTGCGCGCGGCGGTCCGTGAACTCGACGACGTCGCGCTGGTGGTCTCCGGCGTCTACGAGACACCGCCCTGGGGCGATCCCGGGCAACCCGACTATCTCAACGCCGTCCTGCTCGCCGCCGACCCGCAGGCCACCGCCCACGACTGGCTGGACCGCTGCCGGGCCCTCGAACAGGCCGCCGGCCGGGTGCGCGATCCGGACCGGCCGTACGGTCCGCGTAGCCTCGACGTCGACGTCGTCGCGGTCTGGGCCGACGACGGCACACCGGTGTACAGCGACGAGCCGGACCTCATCCTGCCGCACCCCCGGGCCCACCTGCGCGCCTTCGTGCTGCGTCCGTGGATCGACATCCAACCGTACGGTCGACTGCCCGGACACGGCTGGCTGACCGATCTGCTGTCCCGCGAACCGGTCGCCGCCGACCTGTGCGATCTGCGCCCGCGACCGGATCTGCCGCTAGAGTCGGCACAGTGAACGTACCTTCGTCGATCATCACGACCGTACGGGCCCGACCGTGACCACGCCGGGGGTCAGCCCACGGGGCCGCGAGCCGGACGAGCCCCGGATGGCGACCACGAAGCTGTCCACCCTCGTGGTGGCCGCGCTCGCCTCGGCGGCCCTCGCCTGGCTGCTGATCAGCAACTACTACGTACGGATGCCGGTCTTTCCCTGGCTACCCTCAGTGACATTGGCGGCATTGGCTGTCTTCGAAGGGTATGCGGCCATCAACACCAAGGCGCGGATCGACCGTCAGCCGGGCCACGACCCCGTCCAGCCGCTGCTGGTGGCGCGCTTCGTCGTGCTGGCCAAGGCCTCGGCACTCGCCGGGGCGATCTTCGCCGGTTTCTACGCGGGACTGGTGCTGTGGCTGTTCATCCAACAGACCCGGGCCGCCACCAACGACCTACCGGCCGCGAGCAGCGGGCTGGTCGCATCGATCGCGCTGGTCGCGGCGGCCCTGTGGCTGGAGCGTTCCTGCCGGGTGCCGGAGCGACCGGAGGACGCCGATCCGTCGGACGACCCGGCCCGCTGACCGGGTCACCGGGGCGGCGGATCGGCCGCTCCCGACACGGGGGGTGACGACCGGGCCGGTACGCGGGTACGGTGCCACCGACCGGTCCGGCTCCACGTGCCACCGCGAGAGGCGTCACTGGTCGGCGTAACGACCAGAGGAGACGCGATATGGCGTACGACGACTCGCCCTATCGGCGGCGGACCGTGGACGGCGCCGATGCCGCCCGCCCGGGCCCGGGCGGGGACATCGGGTACGGCGACCCGGCGTACCACCCCGACTCCGATCTTCGATCGACCGCCGGCCACCAGGCCGGATCCTTCACCACGGCATCCTTCACCACGGCGGAGTTCACGCCGTCGGAGCGGACCCCTCGTCGGAGCCGTCGTCGGCGGCCGTCGCAAGGGCTGGACGACGTGTTCGACGACCCGCGCCACGGCGAACGCGGTCGGGACCGGCTCACCGTACACCTGATCTGGGAGTTGGTCCTGCTGCTCGTGGTCGGCGGCGTCGGCTACCTGCTCTACCGTGCGGATCCGGCGGTGCTCGACAGCCCGTCGCTGGACACGCTGCTGGCCTACGGCGCGGGCCTCGGCCTGCTGGTCCTCGGTGCCGGGGTCACCCTGCGGACCGGGGCACCCAATCTGGCGCTGGGGCCGGTCGCCGTGGCCGCCGCTCTGCACTTCGCCGAGAACGGCGACAACGGGGTGATCCCCGTGCTCATCACGGTGGGCATCTGGGCGGTGTTGCTCGGTGTGCTGACGGCGGTACTGGTCACCGGCTTGCAGGTGCCCGGGTGGGCGGGCAGCCTGGTCGCCGCCTGCGTGGCCGTCGTCTTCATCCAGCAGCGGTCCGGACCGGTCGACGTGCAGGGCGGGTACGACCCGACCACGCACGCCTTCTACCTGTTCGGTGGGTTCGCTGTGCTTGCCCTGCTCGGCGGCGCTTTCGGCACCATCAAGACCATCCGGCGGACGGTCGGCCGGTTCCGTCCCGTCGCCGACCCGGCGGACCGACGGGGAGCGCTCGCGGCGGTGCTGACCAGCGGCGCGATCGTCGTCTCGATGGTCTTCGCGGCGTTCGGCGGGGTGCTGCTCGCGGCGCTGGGCAGCGGGCCGGTCGACCCGTCGGTCGGCCTCGAATGGAGTGCTCTCGCGCTCGGCGCGGCCCTGCTCGGGGGCACCAGCGTGTTCGGTCGGCGCGGTGGGATCTTCGGCATCCTGTTCGCGGTGGCCGGGCTGACGATCTTCATCCGGTACGCCGAACTGCGTGACCTGGACATCGCGCTGTACGCCACCGCGGCGGTCACTGTGGCGGTCGGGCTGGCGGTGACCCGGCTGATCGAGACGTACGGCCGCCCCGTGCCAGCCCGGATGGACGAGTTCGACGACGACCCGGCCGACGACGGGCAGTGGCAGGGCGAGCATGGTGAGCAGGACGAGTCGCGGTCCACGACCACCGCCTGGAACTCGGGTCGTCCCGTCCAGGAATCGTGGTCGTCGACCTTGCCGGCGCAGCCGACCGACACCCGCGACCGTTGGGACACCAATGACGGCTGGGGCACGAACGGGCGCTGAACCGGCTCCTCGCCGGCACCCGCCGCCGCCGACTCGCGCCCGTTCGGGTTAGGCTCGCGGCATGACCGAGTCGCCTGCCCCGGACCGTACGCTGCCCACCTTCGACGAGCTGGACCGGCTCTCCACCGAGGAGTTGCGGGAGCGGTCGTTCGACGTGGCGCGCGAGCGTAAGGACCTCGGCTTCTTCTGGTCGATCATGCAGCGGTTGTCTCGCGCCGACGACGCCAACGAACTGGACGGCTCACCCAATTCGATCGGTCCGACCATCGACGACGCCGTCGCCTTGTGGCGGGAGTTCACCGGCCACGAGTACGGCGAGTCCGAGCCGCTGCTGCGGGCCGCCTTCATCGACTATCTGCTGAAGCACCCGCACCAGGATTGAAGGCCTTGGTGTCGTCCTGACGCCGGGATGCCGCCGGCCGGCGGTGCGCCGATTCCGCCGACGACATCACGGTAGGTTGTTTGCAGGGTGCTGCCGTCGTCGGCTAGGTTTGCCGGTTGGCCGAGGCTGGGAATTACCGGCGGCATGGCTCTCACCAATCGATACAAGTCAGCAACCGGAGCGGGCACCCTCGCCGCGTTCCTGCTCGTACTGATCTTCGGAAGTCCCTGGTACGCGGACTGGGCCGAAGCCAACACCGACCCGGACACCGCCGGCGGCTGGTTCCTGCGCGTACTGGCCTGGCCGTCTTGGCGGTTCGACTCGGACGCCTCGATCCAGGACCTGATCGCTGCGGACCTGCGGGCCATCCTCGTGGTGGCCCTCACCGCGCTGTTCCTGTTCCTGCTGCCCGGCTCACAGTTGGCCCGGGCCCGGGGCACCCTCAGCCAGTTCTTCGCTGGCTGGGCCTCGTTCATCTTCGCCGGCGCCTTCGCCGCGTTGCTCACCGCGTTGATCCAGACGAATCCGTCGCTGCTGTCCGCCTTCCAGGCAGCTGGTTCCGGTGCCGGGTACGGCTTCTTCGCCGGCTGGATCGTGGGGATCGCGGCCCTGGGTGGCTGGCGCGGCCGACGCTGACGCGCCAGTTCCCGGCCGACGCTGACGGGGCTGGTCAACTGCCTGTCGGGTCTGCTCGGCCGGCACCGAGGATTCGGTGCCGGCCGAGCAGACCGGCCAGCCGACCAGTCTCGTCGATCACTCTGACCTGGTCGGCTCCGGTGACCAGCAGGTGAGCCAGGGCGTCGTAGAGCGATGCGCCGAGCATCAGCTCGGGCAGGTCGACCGCACCTGACGTGGGGTCCGACGGGGTGAGCATCTCCCGGACGATCGGGGTGACCACCAACTGGCGGATCGCCCGATCGGCTCCGACGAACTCCTCGACGAAGGCGGAGGCGGGGGCACCGAGCACCGCCGTCGGCGTGTCGTACTGCTCCAGCCGCCCGCCCTGGGACAGCACGGCGATCCGGTCGCCGAGCCGGACCGCTTCGTCCAGGTCGTGGGTGACCAGCACGATCGTCTTGCGGACTTCGGCCTGCAGCCGGAGGAACTCCTCCTGCAGCCGGCCACGGGCGATCGGGTCGACCGCCGAGAACGGCTCGTCCATCAGCAGCAGGACCGGGTCGGCTGCCAGTGCCCGAGCCACCCCCACCCGCTGACGTTGTCCGCCGGACAGTTCGTGTGGGTAGCGGGTGGCGTACCGGCCCGGGTCGAGACCGACGAGGTCGAGCAGTTCGTCGGCGCGTCGACGGATCCGGTCGCGGGGCCAGCCCAGCAGCCGGGGCACCGTCCCGACGTTGGCGCGGATCGTCTGGTGCGGGAAGAGGCCGACGTGCTGGATCACGTAGCCGATCCGGCGACGCAGGCGCACCGGGTCCACTCCGGTGACGTCCTCGTCGCCGAGCAGGATCCGGCCGCTGGTCGGCTCGATCAGCCTGTTGATCATGCGGAGCAGGGTGGATTTGCCGCAACCCGACGGGCCGATCAGCACCACCAGTTCCCCGGCGGGGATCTCCAGCGACAGGTCGTGTACGGCCTGGGTGCCGTCGGGGAACCGTTTGCCGATCCCGGTCAGGGTGATCGCCGCAGCGCCACCGGCGTTCCGCAGGGTACCGTCCACCTGTGTCCCTCCACCTGCTCGCCGGCCGCGCCGATCCGGGCAACCCGTGGTTCTCCGGGCAGTACGTGCGGGACAACTCCGACGCCATCCTGGCCGCACTGCGGGAACACGTCACTCTGACCGTACAGGCGGTGCTGATCGCGGCGGTGATAGCGGTGCCGCTGGCGGTGGTGGCGTACTGGTCCCGGCCGCTGACCGCGACGATCCTGGCGGTCACCGGGGTGCTGTACACCATCCCGTCGCTGGCCCTGCTGGCGTTTCTCGCCCCGTACGTCGGGGCCACCAACCCGGCGTCGGTGCTGATCGCGTTGATTCTCTACGCGCTGCTGCTGGTGACCCGCAACTCGCTGGCCGGGCTGAGCCAGGTGCCGGCGGCGACCATCGAGGCAGCCGACGGGATGGGCTACGGCCGGTTCGGTCGGCTGATCCGGATCGAACTGCCGCTGGCGCTGCCCGGGATCATGACCGGTCTGCGGTTGGCCACCGTCTCGACGGTGGCGCTGGTGACGATCGGTTCGTTGATCGGGTACGGCGGGCTCGGCGACCTGATCTTCAGCGGCTTTCGCAACAACTTCTACAAGGCCCAGATTCTCACCGGTACGCTGCTCAGCGTCGGTCTGGCGTTGTCGCTGGATCTGGCGCTGGCCGCGATAGGCCGGCTGTTGACCCCCTGGGCGACGCGGCGGGCCACGCCATGAGCGGCAGGTACGTCGCGAGCCCGCGCACCCTCGTGGCCAATCCGGTCGAACAAGCGATGGTCTGGCTCAACGATCCGCTCAACTGGACGAATCCGGGCGGGGTGCTGGACCGGCTCGGCGAACACCTGGTCATCTCGGCGGCGGCGGTGGCGATCGGCTGCCTGGTGGCCTGGCCGCTCGGCCTCTGGCTGGGTCACGTCGGGCGCGGCGGAGCGCCGGTGGTCCTGCTGTCGAACCTGACCCTGGCGGTGCCGACGATCGCGTTGCTGTCGATCCTGCCGCTGACCTTCCTCGGCTTCGGCAAACCGCCGGTGATCCTGGCGTTGGCGGTCTTCGCGGTGCCGCCGCTGCTGGCCAACGCGTACACCGGGATTCGTCAGGTGGATCCGGAGGTGGGCGAGGCGGCGCGGGGGATGGGCCTGTCCGGCTGGCAGGTGCTGCGGCAGGTGGAGCTGCCGCTCGCCGTGCCGTACCTGGCCGCTGGTTTCCGTACGGCGGCGGTGCAGGTGGTGGCTACCGCGGCCCTGGCGGCCTTCGTCAACGGCGGTGGGTTGGGTCAGATCATCAGCGCCGGGTTCGGACTCGGCATCTCGGTCGGCGGCGGCCAGATCCTCGCCGGGGGTCTGTTGGTCGCGTCGCTGGCGATGGCGACGGAGGGCGTGTCGGCGGCGCTGGAGCGGTTGGTCACCCCGACGCCGCTGCGTCGCTCGGGCCAGCGGGCCGATCAGCGGGCGAGCGCGGTCGGCACGGCCTGAGACCGAGACCGGGCACCGCCGGCCGGGTGGCGCTGTGGTCGGCGGCGTGGATGACGATCCGGTGACAACCGATCTTCACCGGTTGTCGGACCCGGCTGCGAGGATGTTCGGTAGAGACACGGGCCGGATGTCATCTCCGTTCGCCCGTCGGACACGCGGCCGGCCCGAAGGGCCGCGCCGGGACACGGAAGGCGGGCCATCATGCGCGCGCGGACACGAATCGCCCTCGGCGCCGCAGGCGCCCTCGCCGCGGCGGGGATCCTCGCCGGCTGCGGCGACGCCGGATCGTCCGGCACCGAGGCGCCTGCTGCCGGGGCGACCGGCGCGGGTTGCGCCCCGGTCGCCGGTGACCAGTTGGTGGTGCTGGAGGACGACCAGGCGCTGCAGAACACTGACAACATCGTGCCGGCGGTCAACGCCGAGGCGGCGCAGCCGGAGGTGATCGCGGCCCTGGACAAGGTTTCCGCGGCGTTGGACACCGAGCAGCTGATCGACCTCAACCGTGCGGTCGACGTCGACCGCAAGACGCCGGCGGTGGCCGCCGAGGAGTTCGCCGCCTCGACCGGACTGACCGACGGGATCGCCGCCGGGCCCGGCGGCGAGCTGGTGGTCGGCGCGGCCAACTTCAGCGAGAGCCAGATCCTCGGCGAGCTGTACCGGATCGTGTTGACCGCCGCCGGCTACCAGGTCACCGTGCAGCAGATCGGCAACCGCGAGCTCTACGAGCCAGCGCTGGAGTCCGGTGAGATCCAGGTGGTGCCGGAGTACGCGGCGACGCTGGCGGACTTCCTCAACAACAAGGTCTCCGGTGAGAACGCGCCGGCGATCTCCTCCTCCGACCTGGACGAGACGATGACCGGGCTGCGTCGGGTCGGTGAGCAGGTCGGTCTCACCTTCGGTACGCCGTCCGCCGCCCAGAACCAGAACGCGTTCGCGGTGACCAGCGAGTTCGCCGAGGAGTACGGGGTGCGGACCCTTTCCGACCTGGCCGAGAAGTGCTCCGGTGCGGCCACCATTTTGGGCGGGCCACCGGAGTGTCCGCAGCGTCCCAAGTGCCAGCAGGGTCTGGTCGAGGTCTACGACTTCCGGGCCGGCGAGTTCAGCTCGCTGGACGCGGGCGGGCCGCAGACGAAGACGGCGTTGACGACCGGCGCGATCAGTGTCGGTCTGGTGTTCTCCTCGGATGGTGAGCTGGCGGCCGGATAGTCCCGACGACTGACGACGATGGTTCCGCCCCGACCGGCCGGAACCATCGTCCACTCGGGCTGTGCCCGGCCACCCATTCCGTTGATCTGGAGATGTCGGTAGGCTCCACAGCCATGTCCGCTCCCGAGGCCGAAGAGGAGCCGCGTCGTACGGTTCCGCTCAAATGGCTCAGCTGGGGTGGCCTGGGACTAGCCCCGCTAGCTGCGATTTTGCTGTTGCTCGGGGATGGCGACGGTTCGTTGCGGCTGGCCATGGTGATCGCTGTCGCGTCAGTCGTCTTGATCGGATTGTCAATTACTTTGCGTGGCGGCATCGAGACGATGCGCGCTGATGTCGAGGATGTTCTCGTCGAAGAGATGGACGTCCTTCGCGACGACGTACGTAATGACATTTCCACCGCCGTACGGGCGACGCATCGCGCCTTCGGTGAAAAACTGCAGACGATGCAGGACAACGTCGAAGCACTTCGTGGTCAAGTGGACGCTGTTCGTGGCGAGGTGGTACGGAGCGAAGCCGCCCGA
This sequence comes from Solwaraspora sp. WMMD406, assembly GCF_029626025.1. Classification (NCBI taxonomy): domain Bacteria; kingdom Bacillati; phylum Actinomycetota; class Actinomycetes; order Micromonosporales; family Micromonosporaceae; genus Solwaraspora; species Solwaraspora sp. WMMD406. The sequence goes on along the minus strand of NZ_JARUBF010000001.1, from coordinate 6,850,751 downwards.
GCCGAGGCGGCCCGGGCGGAGGCGGCGCGAGCGGAAGCCGCCGTCCGCGACGTACAGGGCTGGGGTCGGACCGACCGGGTCGGTGACGACCGCTTCGACCCTGCAGCGTCGATGCCGGCGTCCTCGGTGCCGGCGTCGTCGATGCCGGCGTCTTCGATGCCGGCGTCAGGGCCGGCGGGGGCGGCGGGCTACGGCTACGGCGGCTCCAACGGCGGCCAGTATTCGTCCGGCGCCGCTGGCGGCCGGGCGTCGGTTCCGGCGATGAGCGGCACGGTGTTGCCGCGCCCACCCGTCGCCAACGGAGTCGTCCGGCACACCGAGACGGTGCAGGTCACCACCCGGCACACCGTGGTCGATCCCCGGGGCGACGAGGACTCCGCCGGCACGGTGTACGGCGGCACCCGCTACGGCGGCCGTGGAGTCGAGGCGATCGAAGGCGAATGGTCGGCGGACCCGACGCGCGGACGCCGGTCGGCCGGCCCGGGTGAGGAGTCGTGGAGCGATCGGCGCCCGCGGTCGTCCTCGGACGACCGCTGGTCCTGGAACGGTGACCGAGACGACAGCGGCGAGCACCAGTACGGGGCCCGGATCGACGATCGCTGGTCGGGTGGTCGCGTCGACGACCAACTGGGTTCCGCCCGTAACGGTCCGGTCCGGTACGCCGACGACCGGCTCGGCACCGAGCGCCATGCCGACGATCGGTACGGCTTTCCCGGCCCGGACCGGGACCGACCCGACCGGTACGGCGAGGACCGGCGGGGCACCGGCTGGGATGCCGACGACCGGACTCGCCGCGACCGCGCCGACGGGTGGGACGGCGGTCCGGCCGCCCGTGGTGGCCTCGGCCGTTACGACGGGCCGTCGGATTCCGACCGTTCCGGATCGGGTGACGAACCCCCCTGGCGTGACGCCCGCTGGGACCAGCGAGGTGCTGGTGCCGCCGATCCGGCACCACCAGCGTCGTGGCAACGACGCACCGCGCTGCCCGCGCTGCCCGCTGGCAGTGGGTCGACCGAGCCAGCCGGCTGGACCGCCCCGGGACGATCCGCCGACTCCGAAGCCGATCCGGCCCGGCGAAGCCGGCGGTATCGGGACGACGACCCGGATGAGCGGCGGTTCCGCGACGACGATCAGCCGGGGCGGCGGTTCCGGGACGACGACTCGGCCGGGCGGCGGTTCCGCGACGACGATCAGCCGGGGCGGCGGTTCCGGGACGACGACTCGGCCGGGCGGCCGTTCCGCGACGACGATCAGCCCGGGCGGCGCTACCGCGACGACGACGCCGGGCGCGGCGACGACCGCTGGCGGGGCGGTGCCGAGCGGCGCGGCGGGTACGACTATCCGGACGACCGCCGCTGGCGCTGACCGGGGTACGCCGGATCCGACGGTCCGCGGTCACTTGTCGATGTCACCGACCACGAAGAACATCGAGCCGAGGATCGCCACCAGGTCAGGTACCAGGCTGCCGGGGATCAGCGTCGCCAGCGCGGCGACGTTCGCGTACGACGCGGTCCGCAGCTTGAGCCGCCACGGCGTCTTCTCCCCCCGGGAGACCAGGTAGTAGCCGTTGACGCCGAGCGGGTTCTCGGTCCACGCGTAGGTGTGCCCCTCGGGGGCCTTGACCACTTTGGGTAGCCGGACGTTGACCGGTCCGCTGATCTGGTCCACCCGGTCCAGACATTGTCGGGCCAGGTCGAGCGAGGCGTACACCTGATCGAGCAGAACCTCGAACCGGGCGTGGCAGTCACCGGTGGTACGGGTGACCACCGGCACGGAGAGTTCGCCGTAGGCCAGGTAGGGCTCGTCGCGGCGCAGGTCGAAGTCGAGTCCGCTGGCTCGGGCGACCGGCCCGGAGGCACCGAACGCGGCGGCGGTGGCGGCGTCCAGCACCCCGACCCCGACCGTACGGGCCAGGAAGATCTCGTTGCGGCGGATCAACCGGTCCAGATCCGGCATCCGGGACTCGACCTGGCCGATCGCTTCGCGGGCCCGGCGCGTCCAGCCGGCCGGCACTTCCTCCTTGAGCCCGCCCACCCGGTTGAACATGTAGTGCATCCGGCCGCCGGAGACCTCCTCCATCACGGCCTGCAGGGTCTCCCGTTCCCGGAACGAGTAGAACACCGGGGTGAGCGCGCCGATCTCCAGCGGGTAGGAGCCGAGGAACATCAGGTGGTTGAGCACCCGGTTCAGCTCGGCCAGCGCGGTACGCAGCCAGACCGCCCGGTCCGGCACCTCGATGCCCATCATCCGTTCGACGGCGAGTGCCACGCCAAGTTCGTTGGCGAAGGCGGACAACCAGTCGTGCCGGTTGGCCAGCATGATGATCTGCCGGTAGTCGCGGACCTCGAACAGCTTCTCGGCGCCCCGGTGCATGTAGCCGACCATCGGCTCGCAGGAGACGACCCGCTCGCCGTCGAGGACCAGCTTGAGCCGCAGTACGCCGTGTGTGGAGGGATGCTGCGGGCCGATGTTGAGCACCATGTCGGCGGTGTCCAGGCCCGCGCCGGTGCCCACGGTCAGTTCGCGCAGTGCCCCGGCGTGCTGGCTCACCGGCGGCGTACCGGTATCGGCGTCCATGCCCGCCATCGTGCCACGACGGCCGACGTGCGACGCTCACCACCGGACCGGGTCACGTGCTGTCGGGTCCCGGTGCGTCGGGTCCCGGTGCGTCGGGTCCCGTGCCGCCGGGGAGCAACCGCTGTCCGGGCTCGGCCAGGCCGACCGGCTGGATCAGCCACCAGTGGGCACCGAGGCCGGCCGGGTCGGTCAACTCGGCGTCGACGGTCGCGGCGGCGAGCGCGGCCAGGTAGCCGCGCGCGTCGGTGCTGGCGAGCCGCAGCGGCGGTCGCCGGCCGTGTACCCCCACGGCCCGCAGGGCGTCGCGCTGACGCAGCAGCGTGTACGGCGTACCGCCGGCCGCCGCCGATCCGGCCGCCGCGACCGCGTCGATCGCGACGTGAGCGGTGATGTCGCAGGACCCATCGGGTACGGGGGGCACCTCCCGGCCGGCCCGGAACCCGGTGACCGTGGCGGTCGGCGGACGCTCGGCGTACCGGTGGCCGTAGTCGACCGCCACCGCCGCTCCACGGCGCAGCGCCCGTACCGCGCCCGCCCACGCCTCGTCCCGGCTCCGCCCCAGTTCGACGGTGCCGCCGGGCGGCACCGGTGGCCACCAGCGGGCCAGCCAGTCGGCGTCGGCCGACCGCAGCGGATTCCCTGGCCGCTGCCGACCGCTGGCCGGGTCGACCAGCAGGTATCGCAGCTCTCCGTCGTCGTCGTGCCCGGCGATGTCGAACGGCACGTTGTCCAGCCATTCGGTCGCGACGATCAGCCCGGTGACCGCCGACGGCAGGCGGTCGCGCCAGCCGATCGCGGCGGGTAGCCGCTGCGGTCGGCCGGCCAGGTCCACGCCGGTCAGCCGGAGCCGGGCCCGCAGCGGCCGGGATGCGTCGTCGTGCAGCGCGGTGAGGAGTTCGCCGCCGCCGGCCCCGACGTCGACGACGTCGATCGGGTCGGGGTGCCCGAGCAGCGTGTCGAGCCGTTCGAGGAGGCTCAGCACGGCTCGGCTGAAGCCGGCGCCGATCTGCGCGCTGGTCCGGAAGTGCGCGGCGGGCACCGGCGGGCCGGGTAGCCCGGCGTCGGAGCCGTGCCGCCCAGCCGGCTCGGAGCCGTGCCGCCCAGCTAGGTAGAAGCCGGCCGGTCCGTACAGCGCGGCGGTGATCGCGTCCCGCCAGGTCAGCACCGGCTCACCTTAGCGGCTCCGCCCGGCGCACCCCTGGCGTCGGCGGGTACCGGCGGGCGGGGTGAAGGTTTTCACACACCGTTGTTTCCGACGTGTGGCGGCGGCGCATACTGGGCATCGACCGGTACCCCCGTTTCGAGGACTGGATCACGCTATGAGCGCACAGGTGCGCCCGACAGCGGCACCTCCCGCTGTCGGGATCATCGGCGCCGGCCGAGTGGGCGCGGTACTCGCCGCCGCCCTGGCCGCCGCCGGCTATCCGATCCGCGCGGTTTCCCGATCCGCCCCGGCGCGCCGGGGTCTCGTTCGACGGCTGTTGCCCGACGTGCCCAGCGGGTCTCCCGCCGAGGTGGCCCGATCAGCCGACCTGCTGATCGTCGCGGTGCCCGACGACGCCCTTTCCCAGGTGGTCACCGACCTGGCCACCGCCGGAGCGCTGCGGACCGGCCAGGTGGTGGCGCACACCTCCGGCGCCCACGGGGTGGCGGTGCTGGCCCCGGCCGTCGCGGCCGGTGCGGCCCCGTTGGCGTTGCACCCGGCGATGACGTTCACCGGTGATCCGGGTGATCTGGACCGGCTTCCCGGCGTCAGCTACGGGGTGACCACGGTGCCCGAGTTGCGTCCGCTGGCCGTCCGGCTCGTCGCGGCGCTCGGCGGCACCGTCGAGTGGGTGGCCGAGGCGGACCGCGCACTCTACCACGCGGCGCTTGCCCACGGCGCGAACCACCTCGTCACCTTGGTCAACGAGGCCGCCGACCGGTTGCGGGACGCCGGGGTCGGTGATCCGGCCCGGGTGCTGCGTCCGCTGTTGGAGGCCGCGCTGCGCAACGCGCTGGACCGGGGCGACGCGGCGTTGACCGGGCCGGTGTCGCGCGGCGACGCCGGCACCGTGGCCCGGCACCTGGACCGGTTGGCCGTCACCGCCGCGGAAAGCGTGCCCAGCTACCTGGCGCTCGCCCGGCGGACCGCCGACCGGGCGATCGCCGCCGGCCGGCTGCCGGCCGGCGACGCCGTACCACTGCTGGACGTGCTGGCCAGCCGCGAGACCGCCGGCTTCGCCGCGCGGCGGCGGGAGCCGGTGCGATGAGCGACCGATCCGGTACGGCCACCGGACGATCCGTGGCGACCACCGGCCAATCTGTGGCTCCCACCGGCCGGCCCGGTGCCATCGGCGATCGGTCCGTCGCGACCGCTGGACGCCTGCAGGTGGTCTGGACCCGGGCCGAGTTGGCCGCGCTGCGCGGCCGGTGGCGTGGATCGGTGGCGGTCGTGATGACCATGGGCGCGTTGCACGAGGGGCACGCCACGCTGCTGCGGGCAGCGGTCGAGCGCGCTGACCACGTGATCGTGACGATCTTCGTCAACCCGCTGCAGTTCGGGCCGACCGAGGACTTCGACCGCTATCCCCGGACGATCGACGACGACCTGGAGATCTGCCGTACGGCCGGGGTCAGCGCGGTGTTCGCCCCCGCCCGCACCGAGGTCTATCCCGGGGGCGAGCCGATGGTCCGGGTCAACCCGGGGCCGCTGGGGGAGATCCTCGAAGGAGCCAGCCGGCCCGGGTTCTTCCACGGCGTACTGACCGTGGTGCTGAAGCTGCTCCAGCTCACCCGCGCCGACGTCGCCTTCTTCGGGGAGAAGGACTACCAGCAGTTGACCCTGGTCCGGCGGATGGTCCGCGATCTCGACCTGCCGGTGGAGATCGTCGGGGTGCCGACGGTGCGGGAACCGGACGGCCTGGCCCGCTCCAGCCGCAATCGTTACCTGTCCCCGTCGCAACGGCTGGTGGCGTTGGGGTTGGCGGCCGCGTTGCGGGCCGGCGCCGGGGCCGCCGCTGCCGGCGGTGACCCGGACGCGGTGCGTTCCGCCGCCCGGCAGGCCTTCGAGCGGCACACCGGCGGCGGTGCCGAACTGGACTACCTGGCGTTGACCGATCCCGATCTCGGGCCACCCGGACCGGGACCGGGGCCGGGTCGGCTGCTCATCGCCGCCCGGGTCGGGGACACCCGACTGATCGACAACGTCGCGGTGCGGTCGATCGACGGGGTGCGGTCGACCGACGCCGGACCGGAAGGTGCCTGATGCTCCGTACGATGCTCAAGTCGAAGATCCACCGGGCCACGGTGACCCAGGCAGATCTGCACTACGTCGGCTCGGTGACCGTCGACTCCGACCTGCTCGCGGCGGCCGACCTGCTCCCCGGCGAGCAGGTCGCGATCGTCGACGTGACCAACGGTGCCCGGTTGGAGACGTACGTCATCCCCGGTGCGCCGGGCAGCGGCGTGATCGGGATCAACGGGGCCGCCGCGCACCTTGTGCACCCGGGTGATCTGGTGATTCTCATCGCGTACGGCCAGTTCACCGACGCCGAGGCGCGCTCTTTCACCCCCCGGGTCGTGCATGTCGACGCGGCCAACCGGGTGATCCGGTTGGACGACGACCCGGCCGGTGCCCCGGCAGGGCTGGCCGGCGGTCCGGTGTCGCGCGGCGACGCTCTCGCCGGTTCGACGGCGGTGGCGGCCGGGTCGTAGCGTGGGAGCGACCCGCACGGCCGGTTTCCTGCCGGTCGACGCTGGGTGCCGTATGCTCGGCCGTTCGGAGGATGCCCGGCCGTTTCGGAGGAGATGCGCGACGGAGATGCGCGACCGTCCGGACAGCAGGGCCCGTGGGAGGGGACAGATGCGCCGTTGGACCGCCGCCGTGGCGTTGGGTGGAGCCTTGGCGCTCGGCCTGACCGGCTGTGGCCTACCCGCCGGGGTGGACGGGGAGCTGACCAACGACTGGCAGCCACTCGCCGAGCCCAGCCCGTTCGTGCCGCCGGCCGAGATCTGCCATCCGGGTGACTTCGCCGAGACGGCTTACCTTTCGTCGTACAGCCCGGTCGACTGCACCGCCCCGCACCGGGTCGAGACGGTGCACGTCGGCACGTTCGGCGACGCGGTGGCCGAGGCACCCGCCCCGCCGGCGCAGGGCTCGCCCGAGATCCGCGCCGCGTACGCCGAGTGCGACACCAAGACCACCGAGTACGTCGGCGCGGACTGGCGGTCGGGGCGGCTCTGGGTGGGGGTGGCGGTCCCGTCGCCCGACGCCTGGGAAGGCGGTGCCCGCTGGTTCCGCTGCGACGTGACCGAGGTGACGAACGTGGAGGACAACGGCGGTACGGCCAGCCGTACCGCCAGCCTGCGCGATGCCCTCGCGGAGCCGTCCGAACTGCATCTGACCTGCTACGCGGTACGTAACGACAGCAACGGCGCGATCGACACCATGCCGGCGGAGCGCTGTGACCGGCCACACAACGCCGAGTTCGCCGGGGTGTGGCAGGCGCCCGACATCGCCTACCCGACCCGCGACGCCGACTGGAACCAGTTCCACACCGAGTGTCGCAAGGTGATCGGCCGGTACGCGGGTGTGCCGCTCGACGGCAACCTGCAGTTCCGTACCGGGGTGATCTCGTTGCCGGGCGGGGCCGCCGAGTGGGCGGCCGGCAACCGTGGGGTCCGCTGCTACCTGTGGCTCAACGAGCGCAACGTCACCCGTTCGATGAAGGGTGCCGGCACCTCCGGCCTGCCGATCCAGTACGAGTAGCGACCGTCCCGGTACGGGCGGTGCCGATGGGTGGGCGCGGTGGTCGCCGTCGGTGGTGCGGCGGCACACATCGGTTCGCCCCGCTGGCCGTCCGCCCGTACCGCCGGGGTTGACTGACCTCATGCATCCGCGCACTCCCGACCTGCCGACGCTGCCCGCTCGGCTGGCGGCACCGGAGCCCGGCTGGGCGGAGACCACCGACGTGGTGGTCGTCGGGTCCGGGATCGCCGGGCTCACCGCAGCGCTCTATCTGCGCGAAGCCGGCCTGCACGTCACGGTCGTGACCAAGGTCAACATCGACGACGGTTCCACCCGGTGGGCCCAGGGCGGGATCGCCGCCGTGCTCGACCCGCTGGACACGCCGGCGGCGCACGCCCAGGACACCGAGATCGCCGGGGTCGGCCTCTGCGACCCCGAGGCGGTACGGGTCCTGGTGGAGGAAGGGCCGGCCCGGATTCGGGAGCTCATCCGGGTCGGGGCCGAATTCGACCGGGACGCCGAGGGCGTTCTGCTGCTCACCCGGGAGGGCGGGCACCGGGCCAACCGGATCGTGCACGCCGGTGGCGACGCGACCGGGGCCGAGGTGCAGCGGGCGCTGCACGCGGCGGTGCGCCGGGATCCGTGGATCCGGCTGGTGGAGCACGCCCTGGTGGTCGATCTGCTGCGCGCCGCGCCGGACGCGGCCAGCGGTGGCCGTGCCACCGGCGGCCGGGCCTGCGGGGTCACCCTGCACGTGTTGGGCGAGGGCAGTGAGGACGGGGTCGGGGCGATCCTGGCCCGGGCGGTGGTCCTGGCAACCGGCGGGATGGGGCAGATTTTCGCGACCACCACCAATCCGGCGGTCTCCACCGGGGACGGGGTGGCGGTGGCGATCCGGGCCGGCGCGGCAGTGGCCGATCTGGAGTTCGTCCAGTTCCATCCGACCGCGTTGGTGGTGCCGACCGGGCACGACCCGGGGAGCGGGCAGCAGCCGCTGGTGTCGGAGGCGCTGCGGGGCGAAGGCGCCCACCTGGTCGACGCCGACGGCAAGCGGTTCATGCTCGGCCAGCACGAACTGGCCGAACTCGCCCCGCGCGACGTGGTCGCCAAGGGGATACACCGGGTGTTGACGGCGACGGACGCCGACCACGTGTTCCTGGACGCCCGGCACCTCGGTGGCGAGTTCCTCGCCCGACGGTTTCCCACCATCGTGGCCTCCTGCCGGGCTGCCGGGATCGATCCCGGCGAGCAGCTGATCCCGGTCGCCCCGGCCGCCCACTACGCCTCCGGCGGGGTCCGTACCGACCTGTCCGGCCGTACCTCGATTCCCGGCCTGTACGCCTGCGGCGAGGTCGCCTGCACCGGTGTGCACGGTGCCAACCGGCTGGCCAGCAACTCCCTGTTGGAGGGCCTGGTCTTCGCCCGGCGGATCGCCCGGGACATCGCCTGCGACCTACCGGCTCAGGCGCAACCGGTCGCTACGGCCGGCGTGGCCGCCGCCCGCGCTTCGGTGGTCGGGGCGGCCGTCCGGGAACCGTTGCAGCGGGCGATGAGCCGGGGCGCCGGGGTGCTGCGGTCCGCCGGGTCACTGGCGGGCACCGCCGAGCAGCTGCGCCGGCTGGCCGGCGTCGATGGTGTGCCGGCGACCGCCGGGTGGGAGGCGACTAATCTGATGACCGTCGCCACCGCGCTGGTCGCTGCGGCGTACGCCCGGCAGGAGACCCGGGGGTGTCACTGGCGCGACGACTTCCCGGCCGCCGGCGACGACTGGCTGGGACATCTGGTCAGCGGTCTCGGCCCGGCCGGGCGGCCGATTCTCACCTGGGAGCCGTCATGCTGAGCGAGGCGACCGTCGCCGCCGTACGCGCCTGTGGGCTGGACCCGGTGGCGGTCGAACGGATCGTCGCGACGGCGTTGGCGGAGGATCTGGGTCCGGCCGGGGTGGACGTGACCACGGTGGCCACGATCGCGGCCGATCAGGTCGGCACGGCCGAGGTGGTGGCGCGGGCCGACGGGGTGGTGGCCGGCCTGGCGCTGATCGCGGCGGTGTTCGAGCTGGTCCCGTTGGATGCCCCGGCGGACGCGCCTGCCCCGGCGGACGCGCCTGCCCCGGCGGACGTGCCTGCTCCGGCGGACGCGCCTGCCCCGGCGGACGCGCCTGGCGCGGCTGCGGTCGAGGTGCGGCTGCGGGTCGCGGACGGCGACCGGGTGCCGGCCGGGACCGTCCTGGCGTCGGTGACCGGATCGACCCGCACCCTGCTGACCGGTGAGCGGACCGTGCTCAACCTGATCAGCCGGATGTCCGGGGTGGCGACCCACACCCGGGCCTGGGCCGAGGCGCTCGCCGGGACCACCACGACCGTGCTGGACACCCGGAAGACCACCCCGGGGCTGCGGCTGCTGGAGAAGTACGCGGTCCGGGTCGGGGGTGGGGGCAACAAGCGGATGGGCCTGTACGACACGGCCATGGTCAAGGACAACCACAAGCTGGCCGCCGGCGGGGTGGCCGCCGCGTACCAGCGGATCCGGGCGGCGTTTCCCGAGGTGCCGGTCGAGGTCGAGGTGACCACGCTCGCCGAGGCGGTGGAGGCGGTGGAGGCCGGTGCGGGTTTCCTGCTCTGCGACAACATGGCCCCGGACCTGCTGCGCGAGGTGGTGACCGAGGTGGCCGGCCGGGCCCGGCTGGAGGCGACCGGCGGGCTGACCTTGGCGAACGCGGCCGAGTACGCGGCGACCGGGGTCGACCACGTCTCGGTTGGCGCGCTGACCCACTCCTCCCCGATCATGGACATCGCGCTGGATCTGCACCCGGTGGCGTCGGTCGTGCCGGCCGACGCCCGGTCCGTCGGCTAGCGGCGAGGGAACGACACATGTTGCTCTGTATCGACATCGGAAACACCAACACGGTGCTGGCGACGTTCAGCGGCGACAAGTTGGTGCACTCCTGGCGGATCAAGACGGACGCCCGATCCACCGCCGACGAGCTCGGGTTGATGTTCCGGGGCCTACTCGCCGGCGACGCGGTGGAGGTGACCGGGGTCGCCGCGTGTTCGACGGTGCCGGCGGCGCTGCGGTCGCTGCGGACGATGCTCGGTCGCTACTACGGCGACATCCCCAGCGTGATCGTCGAGCCGGGGGTCCGGACCGGGGTGCAGCTTGCCATCGACAACCCCAAGGAGGTGGGGGCGGACCGGGTGGTCAACACCCTGGCGGCGCACAGCCTGTACGGTGGCCCGTCGATCGTGGTCGACTTCGGGACGACCACGAACTTCGACGTGATCAGCGCACGGGGTGAATTCCTTGGCGGTGCGTTCGCACCCGGCATCGAAATCTCGTTCGACGCACTGGCCGCCCGGGCGGCCCAGCTGCGCAAGGTCGAGCCCACCCGGCCGCGGTCGGTGATCGGCAAGAACACGGTCGAGTGTCTGCAGTCCGGCATGTACTTCGGTTTCGCCGGTCAGGTGGACCGGATCGTGGAGCGGATGGCCGAGGAGTTGGGCCAGCTCAGCGCGGTTATCGCCACCGGTGGACTGGCTCCGGTGGTGATCGGCGAGTGCCGCACGATCACGCATCACGAGCCCATGATCACCTTGATCGGTTTGCGGATGGTCTACGAGCGCAACCTCTGAGCCCGCCCACCTGACACCTGACCCGGCCAGCGGGTTATCGGCTGCAGGCCGGTATCGGCCTTGAGTACGCTCGGGGCCGGATCCGCCACGACGACGGGGGCGAATCCGTCATCCGTACCGTCGCTGCTGTACCCGTATGTGCCCGTACCCGCTAGCTGCTGTACCCGTACCCGCCGTACCCCGCCCGTACCCCCAGTTTCGAGGATGCCAGCCGTGACCGAGCACGTCGCCGTACCCGACGATTCCGCCGAGGATTTGCCCGAACAGATGCGGGTCCGCCGGGAGAAGCGGGACCGGCTGCTGGCCCAAGGCGTCGAACCGTATCCGGTGGGCTATCCCCGGACCGCGACGCTGGCCGAGGTACGGCGGCGCTTCGGTGACCTGTCGACGGACACCGCCACCGGTGAGCAGGTGGCGGTCACCGGCCGGGTGATCTTCGTCCGGAACACCGGCAAGCTCTGTTTCGCGACGTTGCGGGAAGGCGACGGTACGGAGCTGCAGGTGATGCTCTCCGGTGACCGGGTGGGCGCCGAGGCGTTGGAAGACTGGAAGCGTCTGATCGACATCGGTGACCACGTGGGTGTCACCGGAGAGGTGATCACCAGCCGGCGTGGGGAGCTGTCCGTGCTGGCCGAGTCCTGGCGACCCACCGCCAAGGCGTTACGGCCGCTGCCGGTGGCCCACAAGCCGATGAGTGAGGAGGCCCGGGTCCGCCAGCGGTACGTCGATCTGATCGTCCGACCGGAGGCTCGCCGTACGGTGTGGACCCGGGCGACGGCGCTGCGCGCACTGCGGGAGTCCCTGCATCGCCGGGAGTTCGTCGAGGTCGAGACGCCGATGCTGCAGCTGCTGCACGGCGGCGCGGCGGCCCGGCCATTCGTCACGCACAGCAATGCGCTGGATGCTGATCTGTATCTCCGAATCGCTCCGGAGCTTTTCCTGAAGCGTTGCGTGGTGGGTGGCATCGATCGGGTCTTCGAGATCAACCGGAACTTCCGGAATGAAGGTGTCGACTCGTCACACTCGCCCGAGTTCGCGATGCTGGAGACTTACGAAGCGTACGGGGACTACGACACCATGGCGCGGCTGACCCGCGAACTGGTCCAGGAGTGTGCTTCCGCAATCGCCGGGTCACATGTCGTCACCCACGCTGACGGGTCGGAGTTCGACCTAGGCGGAGAGTGGCGGACCGTGACGCTGTACGGCGTGCTGTCGGAAGCTGTCGGTGAGGAAGTCACCGTACGCACCGACCGTGCGCAGTTGCTGCGTTACGCGGAGAAGCACGACGTCTCGGTCGACCCGAAGTGGGGGCCGGGCAAGCTGGCCGAGGAACTCTTCGAGGAATTGGTGGTTCCCCGGCTGCAGCAGCCCACCTTCGTCCGGGACTACCCGGTCGAGACCAGCCCGCTGACCCGCGAGCACCGGTCCGAGCCGGGACTGGCCGAGAAGTGGGACCTCTATGTCCGTGGCGTCGAACTGGCCACCGCCTACAGCGAGCTCGTCGATCCGGTGGTACAGCGGGATCGGCTGGTCGGTCAGGCGAGACTGGCCGCCGGTGGCGACCCCGAGGCGATGCGGCTGGACGAGGACTTCCTCCGGGCGATGGAGTACGGAATGCCGCCGGCCGGGGGCATGGGAATGGGAATCGACCGGTTGCTCATGGCCCTGACCGGCCTGGGTATTCGCGAAACCATCCTCTTCCCTCTGGTCCGGCCGGAGTAGTTCGCCGGGGAGATCTCCGGGTGACTTTGCGCGTCCTATTGACGGCTGGCGCATCTTTCGGGCTATTGTGCTCTTGATTGCGGGAGAACGTGCTCGGAAGGACAACGGCCTGTGGCCAAGCAGATCATTCACAAGCTGGTCGACGATCTGGACGGCGGTGACGCCGACGAGACCGTCAAGTTCGCCCTCGACGGCGTCCAGTTCGAGATCGACCTCTCAGCGAAGAACGCAGAGAAATTGCGGCACGTTTTCGCTCCGTACGTGGCCGCTGGCACCAAGATCGGCCGTGGCGGCGTCGTCGTGGGTGGCCGGGCCGCGCGGGGTCGGGGCGGTGCCGCCGCCGACCGCGAGCAGAACCGGGCAATCCGTGCCTGGGCGAAGAAGGAAGGCAAGGAGATCTCCGACCGCGGGCGTATCCCGCAGGAGATCGTGGACGAGTACCACGCCAAGGCCGGTCGTTGATCCGTTCAGCGGTTTCGGTCGTCCGGAGCTACGGCGCCGGCTCGTTCCGGATCGAGCGGTAGGCGATGCCGCCGGGCGGGGACGCGTTCGCGTCCCCGCCTGGCGCGGCATTTGGGTTAGATGTCCGGTCTGGTGCTTGGTGCACCCCGGATCCGGCGTGTCGCGACCCGGCTGCCTCGACCCGGCTGCCTCAGCCCGGCCTGGCCGTACGGCGGCCGGTGCCGACCAACCGGCCGGACCAGTGGTCGATTTCGCTCACCGCGTAGCGCCAGAGCCTCGGGGAACAGGCTCCGAGCCGGCACAGTTGGGTTAAACGTCGCGGATCGCACCTGCTCTGGCGCGACAGGGCACGAGCAGAGTCGGCTCGCGGCGATAGAGTGATGGCACGGGCGTCCACCTGGAAGCCCGTGCGCTGGCCCGCCAAGACCACTGGCGCACGGCACGTGAGGAGCACGAGGGCATGTTCGAGCGGTTCACCGACCGAGCACGGCGAGTTGTCGTCCTGGCTCAAGAAGAAGCCCGGATGCTCAACCACAACTACATCGGCACGGAGCACATCCTGCTCGGCCTCATCCACGAGGGTGAGGGCGTGGCGGCGAAGGCCCTGGAGAGTCTGGGCATCTCGCTGGAAGGTGTGCGTCAACAGGTCGAGGAAATCATCGGCCAGGGCCAGCAGGCGCCGAGCGGTCACATCCCGTTCACGCCGCGGGCGAAGAAGGTGCTGGAGCTGTCCCTGCGCGAGGCGCTGCAGCTCGGCCACAACTACATCGGCACCGAACACATCCTGCTCGGCCTGATCCGCGAGGGCGAGGGCGTCGCCGCCCAGGTGCTGGTCAAGCTCGGCGCCGACCTCAACCGGGTCCGTCAGCAGGTCATCCAGCTGCTCTCCGGCTACCAGGGCAAGGAGCCGGCGGCCGCCGGCGCGGCGACGGGCGAGGCCGCCCCGTCGACCAGCCTGGTGCTGGACCAGTTCGGCCGCAACCTGACCCAGGCGGCCCGCGAGGGCAAGCTCGACCCGGTCATCGGCCGGGAAAAGGAAATCGAGCGGGTCATGCAGGTGCTGTCCCGCCGTACCAAGAACAACCCGGTGCTGATCGGTGAGCCCGGCGTCGGCAAGACGGCCGTGGTGGAAGGCCTGTCCCAGAAGATCATCAAGGGCGAGGTGCCCGAGACCCTCAAGGACAAGCAGCTCTACACCCTCGACCTCGGCGCGCTGGTCGCTGGCTCCCGCTACCGGGGTGACTTCGAGGAGCGTCTCAAGAAGGTGCTGAAGGAGATTCGCACCCGGGGCGACATCATCCTGTTCATCGACGAGATCCACACCCTGGTCGGCGCGGGCGCGGCCGAGGGCGCGATCGACGCGGCGAGCATCCTCAAGCCGATGCTGGCCCGTGGCGAGCTGCAGACCATCGGCGCGACCACGCTCGACGAATACCGCAAGCACCTGGAAAAGGACGCCGCGCTGGAGCGCCGGTTCCAGCCGATCCAGGTCGGCGAGCCGTCGCTGGCCCACACCATCGAGATCCTCAAGGGCCTGCGGGACCGCTACGAGGCACACCACCGGGTGAGCATCACCGACGCCGCGCTGGTCGCCGCCGCCACCCTGGCCGACCGCTACATCTCCGACCGGTTCCTGCCGGACAAGGCGATCGACCTGATCGACGAGGCCGGTGCCCGGATGCGGATCCGTCGGATGACCGCTCCGCCAGACCTGCGCGACTTCGACGAGCGCATCGCCCAGGTACGCCGCGACAAGGAGTCCGCGATCGACGCGCAGGACTTCGAGCGGGCCGCCCAGCTGCGCGACAAGGAGAAGCAGCTGCTCGGGCAGAAGGCGCAGCGGGAGAAGGAGTGGAAGGCCGGCGACCTCGACGTGGTCAGCGAGGTCGACGACGAGCAGATCGCCGAGGTCCTCGGCAACTGGACCGGCATCCCGGTCTACAAGCTGACCGAGGAGGAGACCTCCCGGCTGCTGCGCATGGAAGACGAGCTGCACAAGCGGGTCGTCGGCCAGGAAGACGCGGTCAAGGCGGTCTCGAAGGCGATCCGGCGTACCCGGGCCGGCCTGAAGGACCCCAAGCGGCCGTCCGGCTCGTTCATCTTCGCCGGCCCGTCCGGTGTCGGTAAGACCGAGCTGTCCAAGGCGCTCGCCGAGTTCCTGTTCGGCAGCGAGGACGCCCTGATCCAACTTGACATGTCCGAGTTCCACGACCGGTACACGGTGTCCCGGCTGGTCGGTGCCCCGCCCGGGTACGTCGGCTACGACGAGGGCGGCCAGTTGACCGAGAAGGTCCGCCGTCGGCCGTTCTCGGTGGTGCTCTTCGACGAGATCGAGAAGGCCCACCCGGACGTGTTCAACACGCTGCTGCAGATTCTGGAGGACGGGCGGCTCACCGACGGTCAGGGTCGGATCGTCGACTTCAAGAACACCGTGATCATCCTGACCACCAACCTGGGCACCCGGGATGTGGCCAAGGCGGTGTCGTTGGGCTTCCAGGCGTCGGAGGACAGCGACTCCAACTACGACCGGATGAAGCAGAAGGTCAACGACGAGCTCAAGCAGCACTTCCGGCCGGAGTTCCTCAACCGGATCGACGACACCATCGTGTTCCACCAGCTCAACCGCACCGAGATCCTGTCGATCGTGGACATCATGATCTCCCGGATCGAGACGCAGTTGCGCAACAAGGACATGAGCATGGAGCTCACCGACAACGCCAAGAAGTACCTGGCGAAGAAGGGCTTCGACCCGGTGCTGGGCGCCCGGCCGCTGCGCCGGACCATCCAGCGCGACATCGAGGACAACCTGTCCGAGCGGATCCTGTTCAACGAGCTCAAGGCGGGTCAGATCGTGGTCGTCGACTGCGACGGCGACCCGGAGGACATCGACAAGTCCAAGCTGGTGTTCCGAGGCTCCGACCGACCGGTCACCGTGCCGGACGCGGTGCCCGCGGATCTCGGCGGCACGGCGGCGGCCGGCGCGGACGAGTAGCCACGACGCACGACCTGTTCGTGAGGCGTCGCCGGGTTCCGGCGGCGCCTCACGGCGTGTTCGGCAGCCCCGGCCCGGCGTGTTGGGCAGGCCTGACCCCGCCCGGCCCGGCGCGTTCGGCCGGCCCGAACGGGCTCGGGGCCGGCCAGCTGTCAGCCCTGACCGGCCAGCGCGTACCCGGTCGGCGGCGCGCCGTCCCGGCTGACCGGATCCACCAGACCGTCCTCGATCAGGCTCGCCAGCGCCCGGCTCCGTTGCCGGGCGTCCGGCCAGACCGAATCCAACCGTTGCTGCGGCACCGGACCGGTGGCCTCCCGCAGCACCGCCAACAACAGACCCCGTACCTGCCGGTCGGTTCCGGCGTACCGCTGAGGACGCCGGCTCGGCCCGACCTGGGCTGGCCGCCCCGCAGCCAGCCAGGCACAGCGGGCCGCCATCGGGCACACCGCGCACCGGGGCGTACGGGCCACGCAGACCACCGCCCCGAGTTCCATGAACGCGGCGCTGGCCCGCGCGGCCCGTGCCGGCTCGGCTGGCAGCAGGGCCTCGGTCGCCACCAGATCCGCCGGCCGGGTCGCCGGCCCGGCGTCGGCGGCGCCGTCGATCGCCCGGGCCACCAGCCGCCGTACGTTGGTGTCGACCACCGGATGCCGCTGCCCGTATGCGAAGGCGGCGACCGCCCGAGCCGTGTAGGTACCGACTCCGGGCAGCGCCAGCAACTCGTCCAGATCCGTCGGCACCGCGCCACCGTGGCGTCGCACCAGCGCCGTGGCGCATTCGTGCAGCCGTAGCGCCCGTCGCGGATAACCGAGCCGATCCCACATCCGGATGGCCTCGGCCGGGGCGTCGGCGGCCAACGCCGCCGGGGACGGCCACCGGTCCAGCCAGGCCCGCCAGGCCGGCAACACCCGGACCACCGGGGTCTGCTGCAGCATGACCTCACTGACCAGGATGGCCCAGGCACCGATCCCCGGCACCCGCCACGGCAGGTCACGAGCGTTGTGGTCGTACCACCGGATGGCTTCGTCGGCGAAGCTCACGTCACGCATAGCGGTGCTGATCCTGCCAGGCCGCGCGGTCCCGCCGGCAGCTACCCACCGGCGGCCCTGCCAGGCCGCGTAGCCGGGCCGCCAGACCGCGTAGTCGGGCCACCCCTGACCAGTCCGCGTCGTCCCGCGACGTGGGCACGCGGATCGGCCGCCGGCTGCCTCCGGGCACGGTTCGGGCAGACTGCGACCATGAACGAACTCGCCATCACCGTGATCGGGCGGGACCGCCCCGGAATCGTCGCGGACGTCGCGGAGGCGCTCGCCGGACTCGGGGCGAACCTCACCGACTCGACGATGACCCGGCTGCGGGGCCACTTCGCGATGACACTGGTCTGCGCCGGCCCGGCCGCCGACGAGGTGGAGACCGCGCTGCGTCCACTGACCGCCGACGGCCAGCTCCTGGCGACCGTACGGCCGGTGCCGGCGGACGGTCGGCTGTCACCGGCCGGCCAGCCGTACCTGGTCAGCGTGCACGGCGCCGACCGGCTCGGCATCGTCGCCGCGGTGACCCGGGTGGTGGCGCGGTCCGGCGGCAACGTGACCGACCTGACCACCCGGCTCACCGGCCCGCTCTACGTTCTCGTCGCCGAGGTCGAGCTGGCCGCCGACGTGGTCGACGAGGTACGCGGCCGGTTGGCCGAGGTGGCGCGGGGACTCGACGTCGAGGTGACCCTGCGTTCGGCCGACTCGGACGTGCTGTGAGCACCGTCAGCCGTACCGTTGCCGACTGGACCGAGTCCGAGCTCGGCGTACCCGGTCGGGTCGTCGCGGTGCTGACCGCCCCGGCGGCGGTGTTGGGCCAAGGCGGTGCCGACGTCGACCCGCGCGCCGCCGACGTCGTCCGACTCGCCGCCGATCTGGTCGCCACGATGCGCGTCTCGCCGGGCTGCGTCGGGCTGGCCGCACCCCAGGTCGGGGTGTCCGCGCGAGTGTTCGCGGTAGATGTGACCGGTCATCCGAAGACGGTCACCGGCCACGGCACGTTCGTGCTGTGCAACGCCCGGCTGGTCGAGGCGACCCGGTGGCGACCCGGCCGCGAAGGGTGCATGTCGGTGCCGGACCTCACCGGTGACGTCAAGCGCGCCAGCCGGGTGGTGGTCGAAGGGGCGCTGCCCGGCAGCGGCGAGGCGATCCGCCTGGTCACCGACGGTTTCGAGGCGCGGGCGGTACAACACGAGATCGACCACTGTGCCGGTCTGCTGTTCCTCGACCGGGTGGCCGGCGCGCACGCCGTCTACCAGCGCAAGACGTACCTGTGATGCACTCGTCGGTCCACTCGGCGCGTCGCGGCCGGCGGTCCCGGCGTTTGCCGATACGGTGAGCCATCATGCGACTGACGGTTGGCCCCTTGCCACCCGCCATCTACTGGCGGCGGCGGGCCGTCGTGCTCGGCGCCCTGCTGCTTCTGCTCTTCGTCGTGGTGTACTCCTGCGTCGGCTCCGGTCAGTCCGGAGGGGACGGCCGGGCCAGCCCTGATCCGTCAGCCAGTGGCAACGGGCCGACGCTCACGCCGCAGACCGGCGGGCCGTCGCCGACCGTGGAAGGCGAGACCACCACCGGCGACGACGGTACGTCCGGTGGTGAGCCCGCCGATGGCGGTGTCGGCGATCCGGGCGCACCGGACGGCGGGGACGGCACCGGAACCGCCACCGGCGGTGGACAGCCGCCCGCCGGTGGCGTGGCACCACCGCCCGCCGAGGGTGCGCCGGCTGGCGGCACGGGGTCCTGCACCGACGACGAGATCGTGCTGACTCCGGCGGCGTCGCAGACCACCGCCCAGCTCGGCGTCACCCTGACCTTCCGGTTGCGGGTGCAGAACGGGTCCAGCCGTACCTGCGACCGCGATGTCGGGGCCGATCCGCAGGAGCTCTACCT
Organism: Solwaraspora sp. WMMD406; assembly: GCF_029626025.1. Taxonomy (NCBI): domain Bacteria; kingdom Bacillati; phylum Actinomycetota; class Actinomycetes; order Micromonosporales; family Micromonosporaceae; genus Solwaraspora; species Solwaraspora sp. WMMD406. Next base: position 6,831,716 of record NZ_JARUBF010000001.1, on the reverse strand, counting down.
GAAGCGGGGCGCGGAGCTGATCTGGTCCTCGGACACCTGTGGCGCGGCCCGTGGCACCGACGTCCAGACGTTCGGGCCGGGTACGGTCCGCGAATATCAGGTGGCCTGGAACGGCCGGGCGGCCAGCGAGTGCGCCAACGACGTCGCCGCTGGCGAGTTCCCGGCCGCCGGTCAGTACCAGCTCTTCGCCCGGCTCGGTGCGAAGGTCAGCGAGCCGGTCGTGATCACTCTGACGAGCTGATCCGGCACCGACGAGCTGATCAGACGTATCGTTCCAGGATCGATGCCTCGGCCAGCCGGGAGAGCCCTTCCCGTACGCTGCGGGCCCGGGCATCGCCGACCCCGTCGACGGCCTGCAGGTCCTCGACCGTGGCCCCGAGGAGCCGTTGCAAGCTGCCGAAATGGTTGACCAGCCGGTCCACCACCGGCACCGGCAACCGGGGCACCTTGGCCAGCAGCCGGAACCCGCGCGGGCTGACCGCCGCGTCCAGTGCTTCGGTGGATCCGGCGTATCCGACGGCCTTGGCGACCGCCACCAGGTCGATCAACTCGGTCGCGGTCAGCAGGTCCAGCTCGACCAGCGCTTCGTCGAGGGTCCGGGCCTTGCGGCTGGTCGGCAGGTAGTCCCGGATGACCAGGGTCCGGTCGGCGTCCACGCCGGCCATCAGCTCGTCGAGCTGCAGGGCGAGCAGCCGGCCGTCGGTGCCGAGTTCGACGACGTAACCGGCGATCTCGTCGGCGATCCGCCGAACCATCTCCAGCCGCTGTACCACCGCGACCGCGTCGCGGACGGTGACCAGGTCCTCGATCTCCAGCGCGGACAGGGTGCCGGAGACCTCGTCGAGTCGAAGCTTGTAGCGCTCCAGGGTGGCCAGCGCCTGGTTGGCCCGGGACAGGATGGCCGCCGAGTCGTCCAAGACGTGCCGTTGGCCGTTGACGTAGAGGCTGATGATCCGCATCGACTGGCTGACCGAGATCACCGGGTAGCCGGTCTGCCGGGCGACCCGTTCGGCCGTACGGTGCCGGGTGCCCGACTCCTCGGTGGGGATCGCCGGGTCGGGCATCAGATGTACGGCGGCCCGCACGATCCGGGTGCCGTCGCTGGACAGCACCACCGCTCCATCCATCTTGCACAGCTCGCGGACCCGGGTGGAGGAGAATTCGACGTCGAGCGGGAAGCCACCGGTGCACAGCGACTCGACCTGCTTGTCGTAGCCGAGCACGATCAACGCGCCGGTACGGCCGCGCAGGATGCGTTCCAGCCCGTCGCGCAGCGCGGTACCAGGGGCCATCAGCGCCAGGTTCGCCCGCAGCGGGTCCCCGGTCGCGGTCGGGCTGGTCAGGGCGGTGGTGCCGGCACTGATGGTGCGCGGCGGCGCGCCGACAGCACCGGCTCTGGCGGGAGAGCTGGTGCTGGCGGCCTTGTTCGCATCGCGGTCGATCGCCACGGGCAACAGTCTACGGACCGCCATGCGGTGGGTGCTCTCGCGGTTACTCACGTCCGGATCGCCGGCCGGCCGCGGGGTCGGCCGCCGGTCCGGCCGCCGGTCCGGGCGACGTCACTCGGCCGACGTCCGGGCGGCCCACTGCAGGGCGGCCCGCACGTCACCGACCTCGGTGACGCGCATGTTCGTGGGCAGCGGATCGGAGGTTCCGCTGGCCGCGCCCGGCGGCACCAGGGCGTAGCGGAAGCCCAGCCGGGCCGCCTCCGCCAGCCGTCTGGGTACCGCGCCGACCCGGCGGACCTCGCCGGTCAGCCCGACCTCGCCGATCGCCACCAGGTCGGGAGCGATCGCCAGGTTGAGCCCGCCGGACGCGACCGCCAGCGCCACCGCCAGGTCGGCGGCGGGTTCGACGACGCGGATGCCGCCGACGGTGGCGGCGAACACCTCCCGGTCGTGCAGCGTCAGCCGCTCGGTACGCCGTTGCAGCACCGCCAGCACCATGGCCAGCCGGGCGCTGTCGAGTCCGGACACGGTCCGGCGGGGGGAGCCGGCGACGGTGGCGCCGATGAGCGCCTGTACTTCGGTCACCAGGGCCCGGCGGCCCTCCATCGCCACGGTCGCACAGGTGCCGGGAACCGGTTCGGTGTAGCGGGTGAGGAACAACCCGGACGGGTCGGGCAGGCTGCTGATCCCGCCCTCGTGCATTTCGAAGCAGCCGACCTCGTCCGCCGCGCCGAACCGGTTCTTCATGCCCCGGACCATCCGCAACGACGAGTGCTTGTCGCCCTCGAAGTGCAGCACCACGTCGACCAGGTGTTCCAGCACCCGTGGGCCGGCGACCTGACCGTCCTTGGTGACGTGACCGACCAGGACGGTGGCGATGCCGCGTTCCTTGGCGGCCGCGACCAGCGCCGCGGTGACCGCGCGGACCTGGGTGACTCCGCCGGGGATGCCGTCGGAGCCGGGCATCGAGATGGTCTGCACCGAGTCGAGCACCAGCAGACCCGGGCGTACGGCGTCGAGGTGGCCCAGGACCGCGCCCAGATCGCTCTCGGCGGCCAGGTAGAGCCGTTCGTGCAGGGCGCCGATGCGTTCGGCCCTTAGCCGTACCTGGCTGGTGGATTCCTCACCGCTGACGACCAGCGACGGGCTGCCCGCGCCGGCCGCCCACTGTTGGGCGACGTCGAGGAGCAGGGTCGACTTGCCGACTCCGGGTTCGCCGGCGAGCAGTACCACCGCGCCGGGGACCAGACCGCCGCCGAGCACCCGGTCCAGTTCGCTGACACCGGTGGGTCGGGCCTTGGCCGGGGCGGCGCTGATGGTCGCGATCGGTCGGGCCGGTTCGGCCGGCAGCCGGGTGCTCACCACCCGGCCGGACACGACCGGTCCGCTGACGACCGATTCGATCACCGAGCCCCATTCGCCGCACTCCGGGCATCGGCCGACCCATTTGGGGGGCTGGTGCCCGCAGGCGTCGCACTCGTACGCGGGGCGTGGCTCACGCGCCGCCGGCCGGCTGCGAGCCGGTGAACGGGGAATCGATCGGGAGGTCACCTCAGCACGGTAGCCGAGTGCACCGACGAACCGTCCACGTCGTCGCCGGTCCCGACGGAGGCCTGCGGGCTAGTGCTCCTCGTCTTCGTGTTCGCCCGGCTCACGCGGAGCCGGCGAGAGCGGCACGGTGACCGGTGCCGGCACCACCAGCGCCGGGCTGCCGTCGCTGAATTCGAAGGCGAGGTTCACCATGTAGCCGGCGGCCACCCGCTCCGACAACCCGGTGACCCGCAGCAGTTCGTCGCTGTCCGCCGTGTACAGCGCCCACCCGTTGGCCGGCAGTTCGATGATGGCTTCCCGGCCGCTGTCCTGCTCCGGCGCCTCGGTCGGCTCGGGGCTGGCGGGGTCCGGGGTCTCGTCCGGGTCGGGGCTCGGCTCGGCGTCGTCGGAGCCACCCAGCACCACGGACTCGGCGCTCACCAGCGTTTCGGGTTCGTCGCCGGTGGCCGGCACGGCGCTCACCCGGATCGCGATCGGTTCGGCGGTGTTGTTGTAGATGGCCACCTCGACCGGTGCCGAGCCGCCTTCCGGGTAGCCCTCGGTGCCGGAATACGGCAGCGAGAGGTTGCGCAGCGACACCGCGCCGTTCGGTGAGTCGATATTGACCCCGTTGATCGACGCCGACTTGAGCGCGGTCTCGGCGATCTGGCCGGTGCCGCAGCCGCTGAGCAGCAGGACGCCGGCCGCCGCAGCGCCGGTGATCAGCACCGCGAATCGGCGGTGTCCCCTGGTCGAGGGCGTCACGTCGGTCCTCCTCGTAGCGATCGCGCCGCGCACCGGCGCTGGGCGCGGTGGCGACACCCCGCGCGAGCCGGCTCCAGGGTAGTTGGCGGTGATCGGCTGGCTGCGCCGGACCCGACAATCCGTGATCCCGGTCAACCGACGAGGTCGGTCCTGGTCAGCCGACGGTGCCGGGTCCTGGTCAGCCGACGGTGCCGGGTCCTGGTCAGCCGACGGTGCCGGGTCCGGTCAGCCGACGATGCCGGGTCCTGGTCAGCCGACGAGGTCGGGTCCGGTCAGCCGACCCGACCGCTGGAGACCAGCAGCACCACGTCGATCACCGCGACCAGCAGCACCGCCCGGAAGATGGCGACCGGGCGACCGCCGGAGCGGGTCGCGCGGCGGGCGGCGTACCAGCCGGTGGGGAGCACGACGGCGGTCGCCGCGACCGCCGCCAGCCCGGCCCACGACGGCGGGCCGGGCGGACCGAAGACCAGCACCACGGTCGCCGTGAAGAGCAGCGCCGCGGCGGCCAGCCGGGATCCGGCCGCGCCGAGCCGGTGCGGCAGACCCCGCACCCCGGTCCGCGCGTCGTCGGCCAGATCCGGCAGTACGTTGGCGAAGTGCGCGCCGGCACCGAGCAGGGCACCGGCGCCGACCAGCCACGCCGGCGGCACCGGATGGCCGGGCAGGGCCAGCACGATGAACGCCGGCAGCGCCCCGAACGACACCGCGTACGGCACGACGGAGACCGGGGTGGACTTCAACGGCCAGTTGTAGAGCAACGCGGATACCAGAGCGGTGGTGATGCACAGCGTCGCCCACCCACCGGTCGGGGCGGCGATCAGCGGCGTGGCCAGAGCGGCGACCAGGCCGGCCACTCCGACGGCGCGGCGGCTCACCGTACCGGCCGGAATGGGTTTGTCGTCGCGGCCGGTGACCTGGTCGCGGCCGGCGTCCAGCCAGTCGTTGGTCCAGCCGACGGCGAGCTGGGTGGCGGCCACGGTCACGCTGACGACGACGACGCCGGGCAGCCGGTGGCCGACCCCCCAGGCGAGCAGGGCCGTCGCCACGGTCACCGCGACCGCCGGTTCGGGGTGGCTTGCTCGAAGGAGCCCGGACACGGCGCGCGACATACCGGAAGTCTGGCTGTTACCGGCTGGTCGTGCCACGCTCGATGGATGTCCGATCCCGCGCGTCGCCCGCCCAACGACCCACGGCAGTACGACGACCTGGCCGACCAGTGGTGGCGGCCGGGGGGTGCCTTCGAGATGCTGCACTGGATCGCCGAGGCGCGGGCGCGGTTGATCCCTCCGGCGTCGCGTCCGGACGCGGTGCTGGTCGACGTCGGATGCGGTGCCGGGTTGCTCGCGCCGCACCTGCGGGGCAAGGGATACCGGCACGTCGGAGTGGACCTCACCGCCTCGGCGTTGCGGCAGGCGGGGGAACGCGACGTGTGTCCGGTGCGGGCGGACGCGATGGCGTTGCCATTGTCCACCGGGATCGCCGACGTGGTCTCCGCCGGTGAACTGTTGGAGCACGTACCGGATCTGGCCGGTGCGGTCGGTGAGGCGTGCCGGGTGCTGCGCCCGGGGGGACTACTGGTGCTGGACACTCTCAACGCCACCCTGGTCAGCCGGTTGATCGCCGTCGAGCTGGGGGAGCGGCTGCCGGTCGCACCACGCGGGATCCACGACCCGGCGTTGTTCGTCCGGCCGCGCCGGCTGATCGCCGAGTGCGCCCGGCATGGCGTACGGCTGCGGGTGCGTGGTGTGCGTCCGACCGTGTCGGCGTTGGCGCGGTGGATGCTCGCCCGCGTGCCGCTGCCGCGATCCGTCTCGGACCAGGCACTCTGGAAGGTCCGGCGACGGATCGTGCCGACCTGGTCCACCGCGGTGCTCTATCAGGGTAGGGGGATCAAGACGGGGTAGGGGCCCGGAGGCGGTGTGCCATTCGGAGGCGACGACGAAAGGGGCGGCGATGGTGTCGGACGCGGTGGCGGTGGGAGACATCGGGTCGGTGGGTGACGTCGAACCGGTGGCGAGCCCGGCGGCGGGCGGTACGGACGGTAGGGACGCACTCGCGGCGGCCCGGCGGCTGGTGCCCCGGCTGGCGGCCCGCGCGGGTGAGCACGACCGGGCGGGCACCTTCCCGGCGGCGGATTTCGCCGATCTTCGCCAGGCGGGGTTGTTCGGGTTGATGGTGCCGTCCCGGCTGGGTGGGCACGGTGCCGGCTTCGCCGACTACGCCCAGGTGGCGTACGAGCTGGCCCGGGGCAGCGGGGCCACCGCGCTGGTGTTCAACATGCACGCGTCGGTGACCGGTGCGCTCGGCGCGGTCGACGAGGACCTGGCCGAGTCGCTCGGTCTGCCGGACGAGGCGCTCGCCGCCCGGGACCGGTTGCTCGCGGCGGCGGCGCGCGGCGCCTGGTACGCGGTGGCGATGAGCGAACGGGGTGCGGGTTCCCGGTTGTCAAAGCTGGCGACCGTCTATCGGCCGGTGGACGGTGGTTACCGGATCACCGGGGCCAAGGCGTTCTGTTCCGGTGCCGGGCACGCCGACGGCTACCTGGTCGCGGCGCGGCACGCCGAGGATCCGGCGGTCGTTTCGCAGTTCCTGGTTCCGGCGGACAGCCCGGGTCTGCGGGTCGAGCCGACCTGGGACTCGCTCGGCATGCGGGCGACCTCCTCGCACGACCTGCACCTGGACGTGACGGTCGCCCCGGACGCCCTGCTGGGCGGGATGGAGGGGCTGGCCCTGGTGGTCGCCCAGTTGATGCCGCACTGGATGGTGGCCAGCTACGCGGCGGTCTACGCCGGGGTGGCGCGGGCGGCGGTGGACGCGGCGGTGACCCACCTCGACGAGCGCGGGTTGGCCGGGTTGCCGGCGGTGCGGGCGCGGATCGGTCGGGCGGACGCGGCAGCGGCGTCGGCGTTGCTGGCCGTGCGGGAAGCGGCTCGTCGGGTCGACGCGGCTCCGGGTGATCCGGAGACCAACCAGTGGGTGTGGCGGGCCAAGCTGGTGGCGGGCGGTACGGCGGCCGAGGTGGCCGCGTCGATGCTGGAGGCGGCGGGTACGTCGGCGACCCGGCGGGGGCATCCGCTGGAGCGGTTGTACCGGGACGCGCGCTGCGGTGCGCTGCACCCGCCGACCTCGGACGTCTGCGCCGACTGGCTGGGTGTGGCCACGCTGGGCGGCGACCCGGACCGGGACGGATCGGCTCCCCGGTGGTAGGCCCCACGGTGGGCAGCCGCCCGGTGGGAGGCCCGGACCAGGGCGGATCCCGGGTCGGCCGGGCGCGGATCGCGGGTCTCGGGGTGGCGTTGCCGCCGTCGGCCCGGCAGGACGAGTTGTGGCGGGACTTCTTCGCCGACCGCTACGCGGGAAGCACCCAGGCGCTCGCGGAGCGGATCTTCGCCAATTCCGGGGTACGGACTCGGCAGGCGGCGGTCAGTCCGTTACTGGAGGACGTCGCGGACTGGCCCACCGAACGCCGGATGCGGCGGTATCTGGTGGAGGCGCTGCCGCTGGGTAAGGAGGCGGTCGGGCGGGCGTTGACTCAGGCCGGGGTGCCGGCCCGGGACATCGGCCTGTTCGTGGTCTGTTCCTGCACCGGCTACGCGACGCCGGGTCTGGACATCCTGTTGGCCCGTGATCTCGGCATGGCGCCGGACGCCCAGCGGTTGTTCGTCGGTCACATGGGCTGCTACGCCGCGTTGCCGGGGCTGGGCGCGGCGGCGGATTTCGTCACCGCGCGCGACCGTCCGGCGCTGCTGCTCTGCGCCGAGCTGACCAGCCTGCACATCCAGCCGCCGGCCCGCCGGGTGGACACTCAGCAGATCGTGGCGCACGCGCTGTTCTCGGACGCGGCGGCCGCCGTCGTACTCGTGCCGGCGGCCGACGTCCCGGCGGCCGACGGATACCTGGTCCGGGAGATCGCCGCGGTCACGGACACCGCGACGGCCGATCACATGACCTGGGAGGTGACCGATCTCGGCTTCCGGATGGGCCTGTCGCCCCGGGTGCCGCAGGTGCTGTCGGTGCACGTCCGGCGGTTGGTCGACGAGTTGCTGGCCCGGCATGGTCTGAGCGTGGCGCAGGTCGACGGCTGGGCGGTGCATCCGGGTGGGCCGCGCATCCTCAACGTCGTACAGCGGGAGTTGGGGTTGGCCGACGCGGCGATGGCCGCTTCCCGGGCGACGTTGGCCGAGTACGGCAACTGTTCGTCGCCGACGGTCCTGCTGATCGTGGATCGGTTGCGGCGGTCGACGCCCGCGCCACGGGTGATCGTGATGTTGGCGTTCGGTCCCGGGCTGACACTCTACGCCGGCCTGTTGTCGGCCACCGGCGGGTAGCCGGCGGTGGGCCGGCGCGGTCGGACCGGCGCGGTCGGACCGACGTGGGCGGACCGACGTGGGCGGCCGTCAGGGTCCGACGAGCAGGGCCAGGTCGGTCCGGTACGTCTCGATCGAGCGGGCCTGCGGGACCAGCCGTACGACGTCGCCGGAGTCGGTGACGAGCAATACGGTCGCGGTGTCGTCGACCGCCTCGACGTCGACGAAGCCGCGCAGCTCGCCGGCCGGATCGGCGAGCAGGTGGGTGTTTGCCGGGTCGGCGACCGGGGCGGGGAGGGTGGCCGGGCTGGCCGCGCCGCTGGTGACCGCGACGACCGAGACCCCGGCCGGGGTGGTGGCGGCGGTGGCGGCGATCTGGTCGACGCAGTCGCAGGTCTCCACCAGCATGATCACTGCTGGCAGCAGGGACCGGATCGGTACCGAGGTGCCGGTTTGATCGATCAGGTCGAGGGCTGGCAGCGGTCGGCTGGGGAGCCGGACCGGCGCCGGTGGGGTGGCCGTCGGGGTCGGCCGGGGCCGGTCGGACCAGGCGACGGTGAACAGGCTCACCATCGCGGCGAGGACGGCGACCAGCATGATGATCAGCGGCAGTCGGAGCGCGGCCCGGTCCTGGCGGCGGTGCGCCGTGCCACGGCCGGTGTCGTGGGGATCGATGCCGAACCGGCGGTGCCAGGTGTCGCGGCGTCGGGTGCGGCGGAGCTCACGGCGGACCAGTTCGGCCTCGGCGGCCAGCGCGGCGGGGTCGTCGGGGACGATGACCGGCCCCCACTCCGGTGGGATCTCCGGTAGGTCGTCGGGCGCCCCGGCACCGTCCGACCACCCATCGCCGTTGCTTGTCGTCGCCACAGCACCCCCAGCCGGTCGCCCACAAGGTCGATCGGGGTCCAGTTACCAGGGTCTCGCACCGGGGGTTCTCGCGCCAGTGCCGGCAGTGGATCGGTGCGGAGGATATGCTCGATGTGCCGAAACACGCCTCGTCCGGCATGCCCAACTGGTTAGCTAGCTGCTGATCTTCTAGTTACTCAGTGTGTCGGTTTTCCTCGGGTGGTGGCCTGTCAAGCCCGAGCAAGACCTTTCACAGCCCCTCTGACCTGCGCTTACGGCAAAGACTGCGGCGGGACATCGGTGCCTGAGCGTGTTACCCTAGACACAGCGAAAGGGGCTTCGAACCTATGGTTTTCAGTGTCGGCGAGACCGTTGTTTACCCCCACCACGGGGCCGCACTCATCGAGGCAATCGAGACTCGGGTCATCAAGGGCGAGGAAAAGCAGTACCTCGTCCTGCGGGTTGCGCAGGGTGACCTCACGGTGCGAGTGCCCGCCGAGAACGCCGAGATAGTCGGCGTGCGTGAAGTGGTAGGCGAAGAAGGCCTGGGCAAGGTCTTCGACGTCCTGCGCGCCCCGCACACCGAGGAGCCGACCAACTGGTCGCGGCGTTACAAGGCCAACCTCGAGAAGCTGGCTTCCGGAAACCCGCTCAAGGTCGCCGAGGTCGTTCGTGACCTCTGGCGTCGGGAGCGGGAGCGGGGGCTGTCCGCAGGTGAGAAGCGCATGCTCGCCAAGGCCCGGGACATCTTGGTCGGCGAGGTGGCGCTCGCGGAAAAGAGCACCAAGGACGAGGCGGAGACCTTGCTCGACAAGGTGCTTACCGACGCGTAGGCACCTCTCCACCCGTCACCGATCGCCTGTTGTCAACAAAAGCCGAGGACCGCGACGTGACCGCGCATCTCCAGCCGCGCGGTGACGTCGCGGTCCTCGTTCCGGCGGCGGGAGCCGGCGTACGGCTGGGTCCGGGCACGCCGAAGGCGCTGCGCCTGCTCGCCGGTACGCCGATGCTGGTCCACGCGGTCCGTCGACTGGCCGCCGCCGAGTCCGTCGGGGTGATCGTGGTCGCCGCCCCGGCGGCCGAGGTCGACCTGGTGCGGGAGCTGCTCGCCCCGGTCGTCGCCGAACGAGCCGCCGCCGGCAACGCGCCCGGCGGGCCAGCCGATGCCGCCGACCCACCGACGCTGATCGTCGTTCCTGGCGGGGCGCACCGGCAGGAGTCCGTCGCCGCCGCGCTGGCCGCCGTACCGGCGGGTCCTCAGATCGTCCTGGTGCACGACGCGGCCCGCGCGCTCACCCCACCCACCCTCGTCGACTCGGTGGCGGCGGCGGTACGCGCCGGGGCACCGGCGGTGATCCCGGTGCTGCCGGTCGTCGACACCATCAAGTCCGTCGACACCATCAAGTCCGTCGATACCACCACGTCCGTGGACGCTGCCGAGACCGTCGTCGCCACCGTCGACCGGTCGACGCTGCGCGCGGTGCAGACCCCGCAGGGTTTCCGCCGGGACGTGTTGGTGGCCGCGCACGCGGAGGCGGCCGACGCGCACACCGACGACGCCGGTCTGGTGGAGCGGCTCGGCGTACCGGTGCGGTGCGTGCCCGGCTCGGAACGGGCGCTGAAGATCACCCGCCCGTTCGATCTGGTGATCGCCGAGCACCTGCTCGCCACCGAGCCGGCGCACCGTACGCTCCTTGCGTGATCGTCCTGCGGGCCACGCTTCCATGATCGTCCCCCGGGTCGGTGTCGGCACCGACGTGCATGCCTTCGCTCCCGGCCGGCCCTGCTGGGTCGCCGGGCTGCTCTGGCCCGACGAGACCGGGCTGGCCGGGCACTCCGACGGTGACGTGGCGGCGCACGCCGCCTGCGACGCCCTCTTCTCGGCGGCCGGACTCGGCGACCTCGGATCCAACTTCGGGGTGGCCGAGCCACGGTGGGCCGGGGCGGCCGGGGTCGACCTGCTCGCGGAAGCGGCCCGCCGGGTGGTGGCGGCCGGCTTCGTCATCGGCAACGTCTCGATCCAGGTGATCGGCGTACGGCCGAAGATCGGTCCACGCCGGGCCGAAGCGCAGCGGGTACTCGGCGCGGCCGCCGGCGCCCCGGTGACCGTGGCCGGCACCACCACCGACGGGTTGGGCCTGACCGGTCGGGGCGAAGGGCTCGCCGGCCTCGCTGTGGCCATGGTCTATCCACGTGCGGTGGCCGGATAGGCTCGACCCGTGTCGAGCGAGACGTCCCCCGAGCCGCCCACCGACGCCGACGGCTACCTGCAGCGGGCCGGGCTGCTGGCCGATCTGGGCCGCTACGACGAAGCCGCCGCCGAGATCGGGTTCGCGGTGGCGCTCGACCCGGACGGCGTCGCGGCCCGGATCATGCTGGCCCGGGTGCATCTCGCCGCCGACCGTCCGGAGCAGGCCCTCGCCGCGATCGACTCGTCGACCGCCGGGGTGAGCGTCAACCCGTGGTCGGCGGAGGCCGCCGCGACCGACGCGTCGCCGGCTGAGGGTTCGCCGCCGGCCGCCGGGCTGCAGCCGGCGGACCGGATCGCGGTCCAGGTGGTACGCGGTCTGGCGCTGATCGATCTGCGGCGGTACGCCGAGGCCGCTCAACTCGCCACCGACCTGCTGGCGACGTACCCGGACGACGCGTACGCCCAGCGCAGCGGTGCGGCGATCCTGGCCGGCTCCCGCAACGGGCAGCCGGCGCTGAACGCGGCCTGGCGCGGGGTGGAGCTGGCCCCGCAGGACGCCCAGGCGCACCTGGTGCTGGGCCTGGTCGGGGCCCGGCTGGAGCTGTTCGACCTGGCACACCGGGCGTACGAGGAAGCGCTGCGGCTGGACCCGCTGATCGGTGAGGCGCAGTTCGACGTCGGCGTGATTCACCTGGAGCGTCGCCGGTACGCGGCGGAGCTGGCCCTGCTCGCCGAGCGGGCCACGGTGATGGCCCCACCTCCGCCGCCCCCGCCGAGGCAGCAGGAGCCCCGGACGGTCGAGGAGGAGCTGCGGCGGCTGGTGCTGATCAGTGCCGGCTACAGCATGATCGCGGCGTTGACGGTGGCCTGCCTGGCCGGCAGTGCCGCCTCGCGCGGCTGGGCGGTGGTCAGCGCTCTCGGTGGGGTCGTTCTGATCATGGTCCTGGCCCGGCGGGTGCCGGGCCGGCTGACCGAACTGCTGCCACAGCTGGTGGACCGCCGGCTGGCGACCAGCGTGTACGCGGCGGGTGCCGCGCCGCTGCTGTTGTTCTGTTACGCGGCGATCGCGACGCCGTGGCTGCTGGTGGCGGCGATCGGCGCGGCGGCGGTGGCCCAGTTCCTGGTGTTGCGCCAGGTCACCACCCGGCCGCCGGACCAGGCTTAGGCTGACCGGTCAGCGGGCGGCGGACGGGATTCGCGCTCAGTGGGCGGCGTTGCCGGCCCAGGTCCAGGCGTACCCGCTGTCTTCGCAGGCCAGCGCGGCGTCGCAGAGGTCCAGGGGGCGGAAGGTGTCGACCATGACGGCCAGTTCGTCGAAGTGTTCGGCACCGAGGGAGCGTTCGACGGCACCGGGTTGCGGGCCGTGGGTGAAGCCGGCCGGGTGCAGCGAGATGGAACCCTGTTCGATGCCGGAGCCACGCCGGGCCTCGTAGTTGCCGCCGGTGTAGAACAGCATTTCGTCGGAGTCGACGTTGTGGTGGTTGTACGGCACCGGGATGGCCTGCGGGTGGTAGTCGACCTTGCGCGGCACGAACGAGCAGATGACGAAGTTGGGGCCGGCGAAGGTCTGGTGCACCGGCGGCGGCTGGTGCAACCGGCCGGTGATCGGCTCGAAGTCGTGGATGCTGAACGCCCACGGGTAGAGGTGGCCGTCCCAGCCGACCACGTCGAACGGGTGGTGGGCGTACACGTGGCGGGTCCAGCCCTGCCGGTGCCGGACGTAGACGTCGACGTCGGTGCCGTCGACCAGTAGTGGCTGTCCCGGTCCCCGGATGTCGCGTTCGCAGTACGGCGCGTGTTCCAGGAACTGCCCGCGTACCGAGAGGTAGCGCTTGGGCGGTCCGATGTGGCCGGTTGCTTCGACGGTGAGCAGCCGTAGCGGTACGTCGTCGACCGGCACGATCCGGTGCACCACCGAGGTCGGGATGATCACGTAGTCGCCGGAGGTGACGCCGAGGACGCCGAAGCTGGATTCGATCCGGGCCGCGCCGGATTCGACGTACAGGCACTCGTCGCCGGTGGCGTTGCGGTAGAGCGGGGACGGCTGGTCGGCGACGACGTACGAGATCCGGACGTCGTCGTTGGCGAGCAGCGGTTGGCGGCCGAGGACGGCGTCGGTGTGTCCGCTGTCGAGCTTGTGGGTACGCAGGTGCCGTGGTTTCAGCGGGCGGTTGGGCAGCCGGGTGGTCGCCGGTGGGTCGTAGGGCTCGGCGGCGACGATCGCGGTCGGCAGGTGCCGGTGGTAGAGCAGGGACGAGTCGGACGAGAAGCCTTCCTGGCCCATCAGCTCCTCGGCGTACAGGCTGCCGTCGGGTTGCCGGAACTGGGTGTGGCGCTTGCGGGGGATCTCGCCAACGCTGCGGTAATAGGGCATCATTACCCTCCGTATCTCCCCGCTGACCGGGCGAAAGCGTCCGATAGTCGGACGCTGTTGTCCGTTAATCGTAGAATCCACTAGGTTCAAAGGCGTGTCAATGCACGTACCCAGGATCTTCGCCGGCCTCGTCGACGACGCCGCCGTCTTCCCGCCGGGCAGCGCCGAGCTGCCCGACGCGGTCGTCGCGCACCGCGACCACCGGGCCGCCTGGTACGCCGACCTGGTCGGCCCGTTCCTGCTGCCGGCGTCGGCCGTCGACCGGATCGGCGGCCTGACCGCACCGGACGAAAGCCTCGACATCGGGCTGATCGGCGACACCGGCATCGGCGCGCTACCGGCCGCCGTCGCCGCCCTCGACCCCGGCCGCGTCCGGGTCCGCCAGGTCGAGGTCGCCGTCGCCAAACGCGGCGAAGACCCGCAACCCGGCCTGCGCGCGCTACTCACCGCCCTCGCCGGCTGGCCCAAGATCAGCGGGTACGCCGAGGTGCCGCTCACCTGGGGGCTGCTCGCCGCCCTGGACGCCCTCGCCGAGGCGCGGGCCGGCGGTGTCGACGTCGCCGCCAAGTTCCGCACCGGCGGGCTGGCCGCCGAACTGTTTCCCACCCCGGTCGAGCTGGCCGCCGTCATCTGCGCCTGCCGCGACCGCGCCCTGCCGTTCAAACTGACCGCCGGCCTGCACCACGCCATCCGCGACACCGACCCGGAGACCGGCTTCACCCACCATGGCTTCCTCAACGTGCTCGCCGGCACCATCGCCGCCGCCGAAGGCGGCGAAGTGGCCGAGGTCGCCGAACTGCTCGCCACCACCGACGCCGCCCGGCTGATCGAACCGGCCCGGACCCGTGGCAGCGCCGACCGGCCGCTGTGGGTAGGTTTCGGATCGTGCAGCATCCCGGATCCGCTCACCGACCTGGTCCGGCTGGGCCTGATCAACGGAGGCTTCGCATGACGACCTGCTGGGTGCCCGGGGCCGACGGCTCACCGTACGGGGTGCAGACCCTGCCGTACGGTGCGTTCCGCCGTGGCGGGGGCGAGCAGCGGCTCGGCGTACGCGTCGGGGATCTGGTGCTCGACCTGCGCGGCGCGGAGGAAGCCGACGAGATCCTGGCCGGCGGCGCGTTGTGCGCGCCGACGCTCGACGCCTTTCTGGCGATGGGGCGGGCGCAGTGGACGACCACCCGGCGGCGGATCGTCGAACTGCTCACCGAGCCCGAACACCAGGCCCGGATCGCACCGCTGCTGATCCCACTGTCCGAGGTGGATTTGGCGCTGCCGTTCACGGTCGGCGACTACGTCGACTTTTACTCCTCCGAGCAGCACGCCAGCAACGTCGGGCAGATCTTCCGCCCCGGCCAGCCGCTGCTCACCCCCAACTGGCGGCACCTGCCGATCGGCTACCACGGCCGGGCCGGCACGGTCGTCGTCTCCGGTACGCCGATCGTCCGCCCGTACGGGCAGCGGCGCAGCTCCGACGGCCCGGTCTTCGGCCCGTCACGCCGGCTCGACATCGAAGCCGAGGTCGGGTTCGTCGTCGGCGTGCCGACCGAGCTCGGCGAACGGGTGCCGACCGGCCGCTTCGCCGACCATGTGTTCGGGGTGACCCTGGTGAACGACTGGTCGGCCCGTGACATCCAGGCCTGGGAATACCAGCCGCTCGGCCCGTTCCTGGGCAAGTCGTTCGCCACCTCGGTCAGCCCGTGGATCGTGCCGCTGGAAGCCCTCGACCACGCCTGGGTGCCGGCTCCCGTGCAGGATCCGCCGGTCCTGGACTATCTGCGCGAGGACGACCGGCGCGGTCTCGACCTGGCGATCGTCGTCGAGTGGAACGGCACCCGGGTCAGCGAGCCGCCGTTCGCCGGCATGTACTGGACGCCGGCCCAGCAGTTGGCGCACCTCACTGTCAACGGCGCGTCGCTGCGCACCGGCGACCTCTACGCTTCCGGCACCGTCTCCGGGGTCCGGCGTGACCAGGTCGGCTCGTTCCTGGAGCTGAGCTGGGGCGGCACCGAGCCGATCAAACTGGACGACGGCTCCGAGCGCACCTTCCTCGAAGACGGCGACACGGTCACCATCACCGCCACCGCGCCCGGCCCCGACGGCTCGACGATCGGCTTCGGCGACGTCACCGGCACCGTCACCCCCGCTGCCTGACCCGGCCGGGAGTGACTACAGTGAACCGATGACCGGTGGGATTCCGTAGCGATGACGCGGATCGTGTGGTCGCAGATCATCCGCCGGTGGACCCGGTCGATCGCCCTGCTGGTCGGGATCTTCGTCGCGGTCACCAGTTTCACGGTGCTGACCGGGACGGCTGAGACGGCACGCCTCAGTGTCATCGGAACGGTGCAGGCCAACGCCCGCACCGCGTACGACATCCTGGTCCGACCGGCGGATTCGATCACCGAGCAGGAAGCGACGACCGGGATCGTTCGGCCCAACTTCCTCACTGAGGCACCCGGCGGCATCAGCCTGGAACAGGTCTCCGCGATTCGGGACATCTCCGGGGTGGAAGTGGCGGCACCGATCGCTCTCGTCGGCATGGTCGTTCCGCAGCTGCGGATCCCGGTCGACCTGTCCGACGTCGTGCCAGACGGGCAACGGTCCGCGTACCGGCTCACCGTCAACTGGCGGACGGATCGTGGCCTGAGCACCATCGGACCGGACACGGCGTACGCCTACTTCACTCCCAACCCGGTCGAGCATCGAGACGTCGTCGAGGTCTCCGACCGCAACCCCACCGGAAGCTTCCTCGACGAGGTGACCCCGTCCGGCGACCGCGTCAACATCTGCGGCAAGTCGATCAGCATCCAGGCAGGGGAGTCCACCGAGTCCTCGCTCAGCGAGAACGTGCAGTGCTACTCCCTGACCGAGGACAGCCGCGAGTACGCGGCCGATCGCGCGTTCCTGCTCGACTGGCGTGTCCCGTACGTCTTGGCCGCTGTGGATCCGGCGGCCGAAGCCGAGTTGGTCGGCTTGGACGAGGCGATTGTGTCCGGGGACTACCTCCCGGCCACGTCGGCCGAGGCAGCCGCGGGCGGCGGCGACGTGTCGGCGCGCACGATCCCGGTGATCGCGGCGAGTGACAGCTACGTCGACCAGCAAGCGATCGTCGAGGTCGAGCGGCTGCCACGCGATGTCGCGGAACAGTTCGTCGATGCTAAGGAGAGCATCGCCGCACCGGACAGCTTCGCCGCCGCCGCGCCCGGTGTCAGCGTCACGTCCATCGGGGTCGACGGCCGGGACGCGAGCGATTTCCTGCTCCGGGACCTCGGGCACGCGTTCGGTAACGCGGTGGACGGCTACTGGACGGCCGGACCAGTCGAGTGGGACACCGGGCCCGACGGTGCGACCGTCCCGCGAGATCAACAGGTCGCGGGCGACGTGTGGCGGGGGGCGTTCGGCGGCCGTATCGCCAGCGCGCCGGTCGCCGCCGACGATCGGGGCTTCCGCGACCTGCGCCTGCATCGCCTCGCCGTCGGTCGGGCCGTGACCCATCCGAAGCTCGCCCTGTCCGGCCGATTCGACCCGGAGCTGATCGAGACCTTCTCTGCCCTGTCCGAGGTGCCGCTCGGTGCCTACCAGTCGCCCGGATTGCCCGGAGCCGACGACCAGTCCAAGGATCTGTTGGGCGGACAGCCGCTGCTGCCGTCGGGCAACCCGGCCGGTTATGTGCAGCAACCGCCGCTGTTGCTGACGACCCTGGACGCGGTCGAGTCCTTCTACGGGGCCTTCGACCGGTCGTCGGGGACGAGACCGGTGGCCGCCGTCCGGGTCCGGGTCGCCGGCGTGACGGGCGTCGACGACGTGTCCCGGGAGCGGGTCCGGGTCGCGGCGGAGCGCATCGCCGAGACGACCGGCCTGCACGTCGACATCACCGTCGGCTCGTCGCCGACCGAGCGGACCGTGGCGCTACCGGCCGGTGACTTCGGCCGGCCCGATCTCGTACTCACGGAATGGTGGTCGAAGAAGGGCGTCGGCACCGTGATCAGCGAGGCGGTGGAGCGCAAGTCGCTGATCCTGTTCGTGCTGGTCCTGGCGGTCTGTGCGGTGTTCGTCGGCAACTCCTCGGCGGCGGCGGTACGAGCCCGGCGTACCGAACTCGGCGTGCTCGCCTGCCTGGGTTGGCAGCGGCGGTCGTTGTTCGCCGTGGTCCTGGGTGAACTGATGGTGATCGGGCTGGCCGCCGGTGTCCTGGGTGCCGTCGGAGCGTGGCTGACCGCCGGTTCGCTCGGCATCGACGTGTCGTGGTCGCGGGCCGTGTCGGCTGTGCCGGCGGCGATCCTGGTGTCCCTGTCCGCCGGTCTGATCCCGGCGATACAGGCCTCGCGGGCCGATTCCATAGCGGCGGTGCGGCCGCCGGTCGTCGCTGGTCGCCGCGCCAGGTTGTTCCTCGGCCTCACCGGTCTCGCGGTGGTCAACCTTTGGCGGACCCCGGGGCGTACGGCGTTGGGCGGCGCGGCGCTGGGAGTCGCGGTGACGGCGCTGACTCTGCTGGTCGCCATCACCTGGGCGTTCCAGGGAGTCCTGGTCGGCAGCCTGCTCGGTGACGCGGTGGCCGTACAGGTGCGGGGTTCCGATCTGGCCGCTGTGGCGGCGATGCTGGTCCTCGCGACGGTCGCCGTCGCCGACGTGGTCTTTCTCAACGTCCGGGAGCGCGCGTCGGAGTTCGCCGCGCTGCAAGCGACCGGCTGGACCCACGGCGCGATTTCCCGACTGGTCCTCACCGAGGGCGTGGTGCTCGGCCTGATCGGGGCCGTTCCCGGAGCCATCGTCGGACTCGGACTCGCGGTGCTGCTCGCCGGTGGCTCGGGCACCGGCCTGGTCCAGCTGCTGCCGGTGGCCGCGTTCGTAGCCGCTGTCGGTGTCCTCGCCGCCGCTGTAGCGACGATCCCGCCGATCCAGTCGCTACGCCGCCGCCCGATCACGCACCTGTTGGTGGAGGAGTAGCCCGTGGCTGACGAAACCGAAGCCGGCCGGCAACCGATGGTGCGGGTCGTCGACCTGTCCAAGAGCTACCGTACGGAGGCCAGCGAGCCGATCCACGCCTGCGACGGCGTCGATTTCAAGATGAGCCGGGGCGAGATAGTCGCCGTGACCGGGCCGTCCGGATCCGGCAAGTCCACCCTGCTGCACCTGGTCGGGGCGCTCGACACCCCTGACGCGGGGACGATCGAGGTCGCGGGTGAGCGGATCACCGGGCTCAAGGGGCGTCGCCTGGCCGAATACCGACGTCGGGTGGGCTTCGTGTTCCAGCGGTTCCACCTCCTGCCGACCCTGACCGCCACCGACAACGTCATCGCGCCGCTGCTGCCGTACAAGGTCGGGTTCGACAAGCGGGCCAAGGCCCGGCAGCTGCTCGACGCAGTAGGACTGGCTGATCGCGCCGACTCGTTGCCGTCGAAGCTGTCCGGCGGGCAGCAGCAGCGGGTCGCCATCGCCCGTGCTTTGATCAACGACCCGATGCTGGTGTTGGCCGACGAACCGACCGGCAACCTGGACAGCCAGACCGGCAACGACATCATCGAGCTGTTGTTCGGCGTGCGGGACCGGCTCGGAGCCTCGCTGATGATCGCGACGCACGATCCAAGCCTCGCCGCGCGGTGTGATCGCGTCGTCCGGATCCGGGACGGCCGGATCGTCGAAGACACCGTCAGTCCTGCGGCGGGGCCGGTGGGGTGAGGCCGGCGTACTGCAGGACGACCCGGATGCGGCGGGCCGCGCGCTGGTCGCGGCGGTCGAGCACGGCGAGGGCGTCGAGGAACATTTCGCAGTACGTACGGTGACAGTGCCGGCAGCCGCCCAACCGGTCGGGCATGTGCCGCTCGGCGGTCTGCCGGGCGAGCTGGACCATGTCGGCGACGTGGTCGCCCGCTGGTGGCGCGTCGTCGCCGCTGCGGGGTGCCGGTGCGACGCCCCGCGCGGCGATCAGATTAAAGCGCGGGTCGGCGTCGACGTCGGTCTCGCCGGGTTGGCGTTGCGGTAGCGGCGGTCGGCCGGGCGTCGGCAACTGGTTGATCAAGTGGGACGGCAGCGGCGGGCGGGAGAACCGGTCCGGCTCGTCATTTCGGTACGGCATGATCCCTCACAAGTTGATGGTGCTGCTCGACATGGAATTGCGTTCAGATTTGCGATGAGGAGCCTCGTTCGGGACCCGGTGGCAGCCGGGGATAGGTCATCGCCCCGCACTCCGGGCACCAGCGACTCTTGACCTTGAAACTCAGCAGCCCGGCGAGGAACCCGATCAAGGCAGCGCCGGCCATGGCGAGCCAGAACTCGATAGGCGACATTTCTCGACCTCCGCATAGCATCGCTGAGCTGGGGATATAGGGCGGCGTGGCGGCCGGGCGGGCCGGGAGAGTCGCCTCGGCCGCCACGCCTGATCGGGGTGAAACGATGTTGACCGTTCGGGTGGTTTGCCGCCCACCGAACGGTGACGCCGTATTCATGAAGTGGAAGACGCGCCGGCTTTGCGGCGCTTCGTTCGCGTTTCCCGAACGAATACGAGTCTGTCGGTCGACCGGCGACTCCGCAATTCCTGTCGGGGATGTCACCAGGGATTCGATTCGACCGTATGATCGTGGCGTCCGTCGATCAACAGCTCTTACCGAGGTACGGCATGGGCTCGATTGGCAAACGACGTCTCGGGAGGTGGCAGATGGCCGCGACCTTGTTGAACTCTTCGGTGCCTCGGCGGCAGCTCGGTCGGGAGCTGCGTCGGCTGCGCGAGGAGCGGGCGCGGATGGCGCAGATCGAGGCGGCGCGGGTGCTCACCTGGTCCAACAGCAAGCTGTGGCGGATGGAGCAGGGCGAGGTCCCGGTCCGTACCGAGGACGTGGTGTTGCTCTGCGAGCTGTACGGCGCGGACCTGAAGATGACCGAGGCGCTGGCCGCCCTCGCCCCGAAGACCAGGGAGAAGGGCTGGTGGCACGACTACGCCAGCATCCCGTCCTGGTTCGAGCTGTTCATCGGCCTCGAAGAAGCCGCCTCCCACCTCCGCGAGTACCACACCAACCTCGTCTCGGGGGTGCTGCAAACCCGGGAGTACGCAACCGCAGTGTTCACGGCCAGCCCGCTCAACCTCTCGCCCGAGACCATCGAGCGGCGGGTGGCGGTGCGGCTGCAGCGCGCACAGCTACTCACCCGGATCGAGCCGCATTTGCCCCAGTTCGACATCGTGTTGGATGAGGCGGTGATCCGCCGCCCGGTCGGCTCGGGGACGGTGATGTCTGCCCAGCTTCGCCGGCTGGTCGAGGCTGGTGAGCTGCCGAACGTCTCGATCCGGGTGATCCCGTTCGCCGCAGGAGTCCATGGCGGCACCCTCGCCAAGGACTTCACGATCATGGCCTTCCCCGGTGAGGTTGAGCCGACCACGATCTACGTCGAAGGGCTCACAGGTGCCCTCTACTTGGACCGTCCGGATGAGGCCGAGCGCTATACGATTGCCTTCGATGGCCTTTCGACAGTGGCGCTGGACCAGGCCGCGTCGCGTGATCTCCTCATCCGGACCGCAAAGGAGTACGAGTCATGACCAACCTGTCCAACGTCACGTGGCGCAAGAGCAGCCGTTCCAACGACCAGGGACAGTGTGTCGAGGTGGCTGATCAGCTGGCTGGTGTCGTTGGGGTGCGGGACTCCAAGGACCTGGCCGGGCCGGTGCTGATGATCGCCCCGGCGAGCTGGTCCGCCTTCGTCGCCGCGACCAAGACCGGCACCCTCGGCGGCTGACCACCCCGGCACCCGCGCTGACGGCACCGATGTGAGGCTGAGATACCTATCGGCGTACGGGATAGGTATCTCAGCCTCACATCGTCGTAGCTGTCGGGCGTCAGACGGCCGCCCCGAATCCGGCGACGTCCTTCGGGTCGGGGCCGAAGCGGTTCGGGCCGTGCGTGCCATCCAGCACGAAGAACACCAGCAGGACGATCGCTCCGACGATCGGGATCAGCGCGATCAGCAGCCACCAGCCGGACCGGTCGGTGTCGTGCAGCCGTCGTACGCCGACCGCCAAGCTCGGCAACAACAGCGCCAAGGAGAATTGTCGCGATGCTCGCGAGGCAGGCGCTCCTATGATCGGTAGGCGTCGCGTCGGTGACGGATCGACTGGATCTCGACAACCCGCTTGGCCTCGTTGACCCGGTAGATGATCCGGTATGTGCCGCGCCGGGCAGAGTGGAAGCCGTCGAAGGGCTCGTCGAGCGGTTTGCCGGGCCGGTAGGGGTTGACCGCGATCGCCCGAGCGATGGTCTCCGTTGCCGCGATCGCCACTTCCAATGGCAGGTCCTCGTGCAGGTTGCGGCGGGCCTGGCGGGAGAACATCACGGTGTACGGGCTGGGTGCTTCGCCGACGCCGTGGCCCTGTTCGCTCCGCTGAGGCATCAGGCTGCCCGGTCGCGACGTCGCTCCAACTCGCCGAGGACCTCGTCCATCGAGAACGTGTCACCCGAGGCGAAGTCCTCCCGGGACTGGCGCAGATCCGCCAGGGCTTCACTGTCGGAGAGCAGGTCCAGCGTTTCCCGCATCGATTCGTACTCGGCTACCGAGATCAACATGACGTCCGCGCGGCCGTTGCGGGTGATCGTGAAGTGGTCGTGTTCCCGAGCAACCCGATCGGCGAGTTCGGCGATCCGGGCCTTGGCCTCGGTGATCGGAATGGTCTCCATGGCAGCTGGGTTAGCAACTGGTCAGAATTCTGGCCATCGGCTACCGGCCTGCGGGTCTGCCTGCCTGCCGGGCTCGGGGGTCATCCCGGAGTCGTCCGCCGCCTCTTCGACGGCCGTCATCTCACGCCGCCCACACGACCGGAACATTGCCGCACGGGGTCGGCACGGACAACGGTTGTCCACAGCCTGTGGATAACGCAGGTGTACGGCAAAGGTCGGCGTCCGCCGCGCGGCTCCCCGCCTGCCGGAACCGGCCCAGCGGACCTGTAGTGCGTTCGGGGCTGATCCCGTAGCGGGATCATGATCCCCCTACGGGATCAGCCCCGACGAGAACATGGTTCCCCGCCGCAGCACGCTGCCGCGCCCCGCGGAACTCGAACCCGCGCTGGGAGCGCGCCCCGGACCATCCCGCCGCCGGGAAGTGGCGCTACGACCTCGCGATCCTGTACGGCTACCGTGGCGAGCGCCGACGGGATCCGGGCGACTACGACCGGGCGATCAAGCTGCTCGACGCCCTGCCCTCGCGGCTGAGCGTCGGCGAACCCGACTACGGCCTCGTCGTGGGCACCCTCGCCGAGGTGCACTGGCACCGACTCCGGCTGCTGCGGGCACTGCGCCCTGACCCGTCTGCGGAGCTGCTGACGGAGGCCGAACGCGTCGCCGCGACGCTGTGGGCACTCGCCGCCGACACGGCGGACGCTGAGCTCGGACACTACGTTCGGCTGCTGCACGGGCTGGCCCGGCACACCGTGTACGACGCCGGACAGCGGCCCGCCGACCTGGACGCCGCCATCGCCCTGCTCGACGACGCGGTGCGGCACACCGCACCGGACCTGGCGGAGTTCAGCGGTCCCCGGCTGGTGCGGTGGATCGCCGAAGCCCGGCCGTCCTGGGAACGGGCGGTCGATGTCAACACCGATCTGCGCAGCCTCGCCGCAGGCGTCCTGGCCGTCACCGAGTTCTACGGTGGGCGGATCGATCCGGACACAATCGATCTGGACCGGGTGACCCGGCTACTGGACGTCGCCCGCCGGATGCCCTATCCACCATCGGAGCTGGGCAGCGTATTGGACACGATCGGGGCGCTCGTGCAGCACGTGAGGTCGGTGCAGCAGCCGACCGCGACACAGCAGGCGATGGAGCCGCTGGTCCGCGCCGTCAACGACCCGTACGCGGGCCCGGACACGCTCGACCTGGTGGGCCGGTTCGCTCCGCTGATGGGGCACATGTGGGCGTCCTGCAGCGGCGATCGGCGGGCACTGCGGGCTGCGAAGCAAGGCCTCGTCACCAGCGGATCAGCGGCGGTGACCTGCTCGGTGGCCGCCGACCTGGCCGCGTGGGCAGGCTTCATCCACCTGGGACGGTGAGCCGGGTGGAGACTACGACCGCAGTACGTTCCTGATCTTGTTGGCGGCCTTGTCCACGCCCTGCATCATCTTCTGTGTCGAACTGCTGCTGACCTGCAGGAACATGCTGGCGCTCAACGCCTTTTCCACCTCGGACAGGCCCTTCTGTGCCGTACCGGTGAGTCGCTCGGCCGCCGCCCGCATGACCTGCTTGGCCTGGCCGTCGTTGGCTTTCTCCGCGCAGTTCGCCAGCGCGCAGGCGTTGAGCAGATCGAGCGAGAGGGCGGCGAAGGCGGCGTTCAGACCGGCCGTTTCGAAGGTCAGCTCGTCGCCGGAGCCGTTGAGCAGGAACGACCCGGTGATCTTCTCGTCCATCCCGCCGGTCATCCGGGCCGTCGGGCTGACGTACCGGGGATTGCCGCCCAGGTTGCCGACCAGCTCTTCCCACGTCCGTGCCTGCTCGGTGGCCGACGACTTCAGCCGGTCGTACAGGCCGGCCAGGATCGGATTCGGGGTGCGCCGGGCCAGCATGCTGAACAGGCAGACCCCCATCAGGTCGTGGGTCATCCACGCCGAGAGCTGATCGGCCAGGAATGCTCCGTTCAGGCCACTGCCGGCGGCGAAGGCGGCGAGCTGGTCGTCGT
The DNA here is from genome assembly GCF_029626025.1 of Solwaraspora sp. WMMD406. Classification (NCBI taxonomy): domain Bacteria; kingdom Bacillati; phylum Actinomycetota; class Actinomycetes; order Micromonosporales; family Micromonosporaceae; genus Solwaraspora; species Solwaraspora sp. WMMD406. The sequence continues at coordinate 6,807,599 of NZ_JARUBF010000001.1, read as the reverse complement.
CCACGGCCCGCTCCGGCACCGCCGTCACCATCGGGCCGGGCTTGATGGTGGCACCCGTCTCGGCGCGGACAGCGCTGCGCGTCATCGCGCGACCTCCTCTCGGACCTTTTCGTGGGCGTACCGCTCGACTGGGTACGGGCCCTCGGTCATGTTGCGGTACTCCCTGCCGTTGCGCAGCGCGTTCTCCTCGATGACCTGCTCGCTCGGCGCGCCGCCGGCGTTGACCGTCGCCATGTGCTTGATGTAGCGGTCCGGCCACTCGGCGACGAAGCCGGTGCCGAAGGTGGTGACGTCCACCTGTTCGGCGATGACCTCGCGGATGAACTCCTTGTTCGGCTGGAACTTTGTCGGCTGTGGCATCTCGGCCGGCAGGATCTGCTCCGGCTCCCGGCCGTCGTAGCGGCGCAGCAGGTCGGCCGCCACCTTCAGCTGCTCGATCTCCATCGCCAGATTGAGTTCCCAGAGCTGCTTGATCCGGCGGTCGTCCTCGTCCTGCGCGAACGACCAGTACAGGTAGCACTCGTTGTACTCGTGGTGGACGAGCTGCTCCAGCCAGCTTTCCGCCGGGTCGATCATCGACTCGTACTGTGTGACGTGTTCTTCCTCGACCATCGCGATCTCCAGATAGAGACTGCGGGCGATCGGCTCGACGAACTCCGGCCCCACGTTCATGTAGTAGGTCATCGTCTGCTGCTCGGCGGCCGTGATCGTGATCGCGTGCATCCGCGACAGCGGATCGACAGTGTGCTTGTCGTAGTGCTTGCGAATGTTGTCCGCGGGGTGGCGGTGGTGGTGTGCCGTCGGCCGCCCCGGCATGACCTCGGTCAGGTAGTCGACGATCGCCTGCGCCTTCTTGCCCTGGGTCAGCTCGTACAAGTTGGAGTAGCGGTACAGGTGGTCGAAGTCCTCCAGCAGCCCGAACTTGTAGTTCTGCCGCTACTCCTCGGCGATCTGTGGCTACTCCTCGGCCGCCGACGTACCGTCGGCCTGGTCGGCGTACCAGGCGAGCTTGTCACCGATCCGGACCCGCCAACGCTGCAGCTGGGCGATCTGCGCCTCGACGGCGGCGGCGTGTTCGCGCAGCAGCGCGATCCGCTCCGGGACGGTGCCCGGGTCCTGGCACAGCTCGCCGTAGCGGCGGAGCAGTTCGATCGGCATGCCGGTGTCGCGCAGGCAGCGCAGAAAGCCCAGGGTGGCCAGGTCGTCGTCGCTGTAGACCCGCCGTCCGACCGAGTCGCGCGCCACCGGCGGCAGGATCCCTTCTCGCTCGTAGTAGCGCAAGGTGTGCAGGGTGAAGCCGGACCGGGCCGCCGCCTGCGCCGGAGAGTAGGCCGTCATGCCGGCGACGATACCGGTTGACTTCGAGTGCACTCGAAGTTGAAAAGTGGTGGCATGACCGACGAGAACACCACGGACCACTCTGTCTCCGCCGCCGCATCGGCTGCACCGGCACCGCCCGCGCCGGCGTCGCCGCTGGTGCTGGGCACGATGATGTTCGGCACCACGGTCGACGAGGAGACGTCGTTCGCGCTGCTCGACCGGTTCGTCGAACGCGGCGGCGAATGGATCGACACCGCCGACTGCTACGCGTTCTGGGCCAGCGCCGACGGCCGGGGCGGCGACAGCGAGCGGATCATCGGACGCTGGCTCGCCGCCCGGCCCGGCGTCCGCGACCGGGTCCGGCTCGCCACCAAAGTTGGCGCCGAGCCGCTGTGGGCCGGCTCGTGGCCGCGCCACCGCGCCGGCCTGAGCCGGTACGCCATCCGCGACGCCTTCGCCGGCAGCCTCGACCGGCTCGGCGTCGACCACGTCGACCTGCTCTGGCTGCACCAGGAGGATCGCGCCGTCCCGATCGAGGAGACCGTCGACGCGGTCGGCGAGCTCACCGCTTCCGGTGCCGTACGCCGGGTCGGTGCCTCCAACCACCCCGCCTGGCGGGTCGAGCGGGCCCGGGCCCGCGCCGCCGCCACCGGTACCCGGCCGATCGACGCCCTGCAACTCAACGCCACCTATCTGCGGGCCCGCCCCGGCACCCGGCCCGACGGGGTGGAGCACCCGTTCGGGCTGCTCAGCGACGAACAGTGGGACATCGCGCAGGCGTACCGGATGGAGGTGTGGGCCTACACGCCGCTGCTGTCCGGGGCGTACGACAACCCGGCCAAGTCGATCCCGCAGGTCTACGACCATCCGGGCAGCACCCGCCGGCTGGACGCGCTCGACGACGTGGTCAAGCAGACCGGCGCGACGCGCGGGCAGGTGGTGCTGGCGTGGCTGGTGGCGCAGGGCATCCGACCCATTCTCGGCGGCAGCAAGCCGTACCAGTTGGACGCCGCGTTCGACGGACTCGCCCTCACCCTCACCGAGGAGCAGTTGACCCGCCTCGACGTCGCCGGCTGACTGGTGCCCGGGCCGGTACGCGTACGGTGTGGTGCGCGTCCCGGCGCGGCTCGCTGGCCACGGTGATCTCCCCGCCGCGGGCGGGTGCCGCCGGGGCGACCCTCGCCGGGCTGGGCGGCGAGCTGCTGGTCGGTGTCGTCGCGGGCGGCTATCTGGCGTTCCGGGGCGCCCGGCTGCCGCCGGCTTGGGCCCTGAGCGCCCCCTGACCGAATGCGGAGGCCTGGCGGAAAAGCAGTCCAGGAGATGTGTGAAAGGTAGTGTGAAACGCGTGTGAGAAGTAGCGTAAAACATGTGTGAAAGGTAGTTTTGGCTGGTGAGTGCCTATCAGACAAGGGTCGTTGACCAGGAGTTGGACGAGCTGCTGCCGGGCCTACCCGCCATCAGCATCGAGGGGCCGAAGGGGGTGGGCAAGACAGCGACGGGGCAGCGTCGGGCGGCAACCCTCGTCGCGTTGGACGACCCCGTACAGCGAGAGTTGCTACGTGCTGACCCGGCGCGCATCGACCGTGTCCAGGGGCCGGTCCTCATCGACGAGTGGCAGCGCGAGCCGACGGTCTGGGACCTGGTGCGACGCAGCGTCGACCGGGATCCGTCGCCGGGAAGGTTCCTGCTGACCGGCAGCGCCACCCCGACCTCGGCACCTACCCATTCCGGAGCGGGACGGATCGTGCAACTGCGGATGCGACCGATGACCCTTGTCGAGCGGGCGGTCGCCGAACCCACGGTCAGCCTGCGTGACCTGCTGTCCGGTCGCCGGCCGGAGGTCGCCGGCGAATCACCGGCCAGCCTCGCCGACTACGCCGAGGAGATCGTCCGGTCAGGGTTTCCCGCCATCCGACAGTTGCCGTCGAGAGCGCGCCGCGCGCAACTCGACGGCTACCTGGCCCGGATCGTGGAGCGTGACTTTCCAGAGCAGGGACATCTGGTACGCCGGCCCGAGACGCTGCGCGGGTGGCTGGCGGCGTACGCGAGCGCCACCGCGACCACCAGTTCATACACGGCGATCCTCGACGCGGCGACGCCGGGCGAGAGCAACAAGCCCGCCAAGACCACTACCACCGCCTATCGTGACGTGCTTTCCCAGCTGTGGCTGTTGGATCCGGTGCCGGGCTGGTCGCCGAGCCGGAGCACCTTCACCCGGCTCGGCAGCGCCGTCAAACACCACTTGGCCGATCCGGCGCTTGCCGCTCGGCTACTCGGTGCCAGTCGGGAGGCGTTGCTCAACGAGTCCGTCCCTGCGGGGGTCACTCCCCGGATGGGCCCGTTGCTGGGCGCGCTTTTCGAATCCCTGGTGACATTGTGTGTCCGCGTCTACGCACAGGCGGCCGAGTCCTCGATCCACCATCTGCGGACCTGGAACGGCCGCCACGAGGTCGACCTGATCGTGCAGCGCGCCGATCAGCGGGTCGTCGCGCTGGAAGTGAAGCTTGCACCCATCGTCGGTGACGACGACGTCGCGCACCTGCGATGGCTTCGGGACCAGATGGGTGAGGACCTGCTGGACGCGGCGGTCGTCACTACCGGTCCAGTGGCGTATCGGCGTGCGGACGGGATCGCCGTCGTCCCGCTGGCCCTGCTCGGCCCGTGATCCATCTGCGACCAGCGGTGGTTGCCGAGCCTGTCGGAGCGCTCGTTCGAGCTTGACAGGAGATCTTGTCTTGACAGCAACCTCTGTCAGGGGCAGGCTGGCGGCGTGCAGGAGATCGAAGTCATCGAGGATCCGCAGGTGGCGGTCGCCGCGCTGGAACCGACCCGGTCGCGGCTGCTGGCCGCGCTCGCCGAGCCGGCCAGCGCCACCGAACTGGCCGGGCGCACCGGCCTGACCCGGCAACGGGCCAACTACCACCTGCGGGCACTCGAACACCACGGCCTGGTCCAGCCCGCCGGCGAACGCCGGCACGGCGGACTCACCGAGCGGCTGCTGGTCGCCAGCGCCGCAGCGTACCTGGTGTCGCCGGCCGCGCTCGGCGACGCGGCCGGCGACCCCGCCCGTACCGCCGACCGGGGATCCGCCCGCTACCTGATCGCGCTCGCCGCCCGTACCATCCGCGAACTGACCCGGCTGCTGCGTCGCGCCGAAGCCAGCGGAGCACGGGTCGTCACCTTCTCGCTGGACAGCGAGGTGCGCCTGGCGGCGTCCCCGCAGGCCCGCGCCGCGTTCGCCGACGACCTCACCGCCGCCGTCGCCGCCGTGATCCGTCGGCACCACCAGTCGGCCGACACCGTCGGCGACGACTACCGCCTGACCGTGACCACCCACCCGAGGGAGCAGCCATGACCGACCCTGTCGAGGCGTCCGCCGAGGTCACCGGCACACCGGAGGAGCTGTGGCCGCTGCTGACCAGCGGCGCCGGCATCTCCGCCTGGTTCATGCCCGCCGAGGTCGACATCGACGCGGGCACCGTCCGGCACCGGTTCGGCCCCGGCGACGACGAGGTCTCCGACGGCACGATCGTCGCCGCCGAGGCGCCACACCGATTCGCGTACGTCGAGGAATGGGCACCGAGCGAAGGTGCCGAGCCGATCACCTCGACCACCGAGTTCCTGATCGAGGCGGTGTCCGGGGCGACCAGCCTGGTCCGGATCGTCTCGTCCGGCTTCGGCACCGGCCCGGACGGACGACGTCAGGCCGAGTCGACCGCCGCCGGCTGGACCCAGGCGCTGCGGGTGCTGGCCCTCTACACGGCCCACTTCGCCGGCCGGCCGAGCGCTTCGCTGCGCGCCTGGGCGCATTCGGACCGGTCGCTGTCCGACGTCTGGGCGACGCTGACCACCGACCTCGGGCTGGCCGGGGCAGCCGTCGGCGACCGGGTCCGGGTCGGTGACGGGGTCGCGCCCCCGCTGGCCGGGCAGGTGTCCGCCGTCGCCGACACCGGCCTGACGCTGCTGGTCGACGAACCGGCCGGCGGAGTCGCCAGCGTCATCGCCGCCGACTTCGGTGCCAGCCGGGGCGCGGTCGTCGACATGTTCTTCTACGGCGACGACTCGGCCGCGCTCGTCGCCGCGTACGGACCGGCGTGGGAGAAGTGGATGGCGGACCGCTGACCTGCCGAGCGCCGACCTGCCGAGCGCTGACCGTCCGCCCGCCGAGCGCCGACCGACGTTTTCCCTGTCTGGTTCGGTAGGGTGCGGGAGGAGGTGCACCGATGGCGGAGCCAGCGAGCAGCACGGACCGCGCGAACAGCACAGACCGCGCCGGCTGGCGGGCCCGGCCACGCTGGCAGCTCGTCACCGCCGGTGTGCTGGCCGGACTCGTGCTGCTGAGCGCCGCCGCCGTCATCGCCTATCGGGTCCTCGC